>JAWRIT010000156.1:0-9466 GCA_040268355.1 Atopobiaceae bacterium
GTGGGGTGGGGGTGGTTGGGGGTGAGTGGAGGCGAGAGAGCGGCCATGGCGCACGTTCGCGGCCTTGCTAGAGCAAAAGGCCAGTTCAAGGAACCATTGAGCTAATGGAGACGAGCTTTCGCCTTCATTAGTTCGTCCATCATCTTTACCTGTATCGCTACCTTCGCGCTGAGCGCAATCAATTCCTCCTGTATATCCAACGGCATCTTGCCCTCCTCGACTTCCCAGCCGTTTCTTGATCCTTTCCCTCGGGCGGACCGGATGCCCGTACCTCAGGAAGGAATGCGCCACCACACGAAACTCAACCAGACTCGAGCGTGGATGGGTGTTGGGGAAAGGAGGCGTTCAGGCGAGCTCGCACTCAGTTCTCAACACTTCAATGAAGAGGTTCCTCACGCCACATCCCCGAACCCACGCCCAGCGCCTGTTACGTTGCGTTGCTTGAAGCAACGGCGGAGTTGCCGGTATAAAGACAGCGACAGCCACCGGACGAAAGGACTGCCGCCATGCTCAGCGAGAACATCAGAGCCCTCAGGAAATCGAAAGGCCTCTCGCAAGAGGAGCTCGCCGTCAAACTGAACGTGGTTCGGCAGACGGTCTCCAAGTGGGAGAAGGGACGGTCGGTGCCCGACGCCGACCTGCTCATCTCCCTGTCGGAGGCGCTCGACACACGCGTGAGCGCCCTGCTCGGAGAGGCCAGCGCAGAGCCGGAGGCAGACGACCTGCAGGCGATCTCCGAGAAGCTCGAAGTCATCACCCTACAGCTCGCCCAGAGTAGGGAGGCTCGCCGGAGAACCCTCCACGTGCTTCTCATCGCCCTGTGCGTCATCATCGTAATCATCACCGCAATGGTCATCTGGCCGAACAGCATCTATCTGAGCTGGGACTACAGGGGCCCCGAAACTAATGTGATGGGCGTCGCACTCCATGCCTTCGAGTGAGTCTTCGGCAGGGTGGCACCGCCCGCTTTGGTTGGTGCGGTCGCAGGAGCCGTCCTCACCAGGAAGAAAGGGTGAGGGTGATGCCTCTCCCCTGCCGGGTGCCCTGTCAGTGATCCGCAGGTGATGGGGAGCTGCCCGTACGAGCGGCACGCCTTCCTAATCACAGAGCCTGCTGGCGTCCGCAATGCTGCTGATTGCTCTCAAGCAGCGTTGGAGGCAGCTCTGCATTGCACAACCAAACTTCGCTGTCGCATACCTGTCCCCGCAGACAGGCGCTAACAAGGCGAACCTTGCGCCCA
The DNA here is from genome assembly GCA_040268355.1 of Atopobiaceae bacterium. Classification (GTDB taxonomy): domain Bacteria; phylum Actinomycetota; class Coriobacteriia; order Coriobacteriales; family Atopobiaceae; genus UBA1367. The sequence goes on from JAWRIT010000156.1 coordinate 1,241, forward strand.
CAAGTCAGGTTCACCTAGGGTGGGAGCAATGCGCGGGTGGCTTGAGGGAATGGCGATGACATGGGACTGCTGCGGGAGCTTGAGGACTACGTGCCCTTCAACGAACAGGAGGCGCGCGATCGTGCGCTTATGGTGAGCTGCCTCCGTGACGCGAAGCGTGCGGGATCCGCCGCGCTCGATGGCCTCTACGGTCGCGCTGACCCCGCCCACCTGACGGCCTCGGGATGGGTGGTCTCGCCTGACCGCGGCCAGGTGCTGATGGCCTATCACAACATCTACCAGTCGTGGTCGTGGTTGGGAGGCCATGCCGACGGCGAGCGCGACCTCGCCCAGGTCGCTCTGCGCGAGGTGCGCGAGGAGAGCGGTCTCACGCACGCCCGTCTGGTGAGCCCCCACATCTTATCGGTCGAGGTGATGTGCGTGGACGGTCACAGGAAGCAGGGCGCTTACGTATCGTCTCACCTGCACTTGAACGTGACCTATCTCATAGAGGCCGATCCCACAGAGCCCCTGCGCCCCAAGACTGACGAGAATAGCGGGATCGCCTGGATGACGCCTGCCGAGGCCCTTGCGGCCTCGACCGAGCCGTGGCTCGTGGAACGCATTTACCGCAAGCTCGTCGACAAGGTGGCAGCGCTGGATACGTACCAGGGGTAACCGCACTCTGCAAAAGCTGCGTAGGGACACATAGGGAAGAGGTACCTCTGTCCCTCTGTATCAGAGAGAGGTGCCTGCCTCGCTGCCTCCGTGTCTGCGTGCTGTGCCCCCGTGACCATTGCCCGAGCAATCGCGCGACCTCCCTGACGACCGATGGCGATGGAAGGATGCCTGCGGGCCCGCGAAAGCGCACCGTGCGTATCGTGCTCAGGATGCCCCTTCCCTGTAAGGGCGTGCTTCCGTCCCCAAAAACGTCCCCATATTTACCAATTAATTCATTAGTTGATTTACTTACCTGCGGTTTCTTAGGAAGCCCTACGGTTACAGGGACGTTTTTTCGCCCTAATTTCGGTAACTCGGCGCTTCGAGCACCGACAGAAGACGAGGTAGAAAGGTACGTCTGAGTGGCATGCTACGCAGTGTGTGCCGTATTGAGACGGCTTTTCAGGGTGTCTCACCTGCGCTTTTGTGAGTGCGATTCTTCCACCGGGGAAAGAGACGCCCCCTCCTGGCCGCAAGGTTCGCCGGAGAGGGCGGGCTGAGCCACCTTTTCTATGCCATCTAGCTGGCCAAACAAATAGAAGCCGATTTACGGCCCGATCTTTCGGAAATCGATCCCTTAGTCGATCTTCCGTGCGAACGGGCGTTCTAGAGCATTCTGTGAGGTCGCCCTCCGCAGGGGACGCATAGGTACCTCTTCCTTATGTGCCGTGTGGGGCTAACTAGGGCGGCGCCACGGCGTAGCTACTGCACGTAGGGGCTTCTTCCTTATGTGTCGTGCGGGTCTCCCCAAACGCCTACCCGTCGGAGCGAGCAAAGGCGTTGCGCATGCCCAGGCTTGCCTGGAACAGGATCTGGTCGAGCAGGGCATCCGTCTCTCGGCGCAGGTCGGTGACCATGCGCTCGTTGGCCTCCTCAAGCAGACCGCACGAGGCCTCGCGGTCGGTTGCGGCGTCGGCCACGGCAGCATCGGTGGCAGCAAGCAGCGCGTGCCCCAGGGCACCAACCGTCTCCTGATAGCGCTCGATCGCTGCCGCGCAGGAACCAAAATGAGCGTCTGCCAGCGCCGCAACGAGACGGTTCGTCCAGTAGAAGCTCTCGGTCGTCACCTGCGCCCCGGTGTTCTCCAGGTAGCTGGGAATGCTGCGCACGTTGGCATAGAGCGCCACCAGCGCATTGAAGACGTTGCACCCAAAGGCCATCCACTGGACCGCGCGACAGCCCACCGGAGCGTCGGGGCGCAACTGCAGCACCGAAAGATGGCCATTGCGGTTGATGCCGATGGGCCGATAGCGGCGAGCCTCCTCCTCGCTGCCCCGCCTGTCGTAGCAGTCGTACGGCGTCCCCTGGTAGTGCAGGGAGAGAACGTGCTTCACGTCCTCAATGGTGAGCAGGCGCTCGGAGCGGCGACACCACGGCAGGTCGTCGCTCTCGGGCGTGAAGGTGGCGTCAGGTCCGTCCCAGACGCAAGCATGGGGACTCAGATGCCGCTGCATGATCCACGCACGCGGCGTGTTATACACGTGGTCGGCATCGCTCGCGCTGCCAAAGGACTCTCGTGGATTGAACACGTCGTTCGATACGCCCGCTTCGCGCATGGTCAGGTCGAGGTGGTGGACGGCCATCCAGCTGCGCAAGTCGGAGCTGCACAAGTGCTCCCGCTGGGCCCCTTCCGCATCGGCAAGGTCAAAGCGGTCGATCCCGAGCTGATTGGGCATGGTCACGTAGCAGTCGTCCGGCACACGCCGCGCGATCCACCGGTGGCCTCCCACGGTCTCCAACCACCAGATCTCGTCAAGGTCGGAGAAGGCGACCCCGTTCATCTCGCTGGTCCCGTAGCGCTCGAGTAGCGCACCCAGGCGCAGCACTCCCTCGCGCGCCGTGTGGATGTAGGGCAGCACGAGCGTGACGAAGTCCTCCTCGCCAAGGCCTCCGGGGGCTGCGGGCACGTAGTCGAACTCGCCCTCCGTGCCCTGCGCGGAGCGCGGCACGACCAAGGGGTCCGCACCCAGCACGCGTGCGTTGGAGGTGATGGTCTCGGTCGCAGACATGGCCACGTCGCACTCGTTGACCCCTGCCGCAGCCCAGATGCCGTCCGTGCCGAGCGCGTCGGGCACGCTGGTGTAGCGCTGCGGAGTCAGGTCCGTGAGATCGATCTCCAGGTGCGAGAGCACGCTGTGGTAGTGGCGTGGCTGGTCGGCGGGCAGCACCACCTCCATGCGCTTGGGCGTGAACTTGCCGCTCGCCTCGTCCTCGTTGCGGGCAATGATGGTCGAACCGTCGTAGCTGGCGTTCTTGCCAATCAGCAGGGTGGTGCACGGCATGGGCTGCGCTCCTTGTGGTCTCAGTTGTTCTCTCGCGCTTACTATACGTCGTCCCCACTATAGCCGCCCGCACTCCCGTGTGCCCCGCTGACACGTAAGTGCCTCTTCCCCTGTGTCCCGTGCGCCTCGCTGACACGTAGGTACCTCTTCCCCTGTGTCGGCGGGACGCACGGGAGTCCTCATCTAAGCTTAATCTTGGACAAAGCCCCCCTTAATCTTGGACACGCATCATACTAGGCAACGGATGGCAACCGAGGCCACCCACCACCAGAAGGAGTGTATGAGCATGGAGAAGCTCGACAAGGTCATGTTGATCCGCGAGAAGTGCGGTGTCAGTTATCAGGATGCGCGAGAGGCCCTCGAGGCCTGCGACTACGACGTCCTCGACGCGATCATCTGGCTGGAGCGCGCTGGCAAGACCGCCGCGCAGACCGCCAGCTACGCGACGACAGACGCCGCAAGCTCAGGCACCTCGATCGAGATGAAGGCGGCACAGGAGGAGTACCGCCAGTCCAGCAAGGAGACCAAGTTCAGCAAGCTGTTCAGCAGCTTCTGGGATCAGCTCTGCAAGCTGGTGCGCGCCGGACTCGACATGACCTTCATCGCGGAGCGAGGGGATGAGCGCATCCTCGCTATACCGGTGCTGTTCGTCGTCATCGGCCTGCTCATCTGGGGCGTTTCGCTCTGGCTTATGATCTTGGGCCTGTTCTTTGGCTTCCGGTATCGTATTGAGGGTGCCAGCCCGGTCACCGTCGACGTGAACGACGCCATGGACAAGGCGGCCGACGCGGCGGAGAGCATCAAGAGCGACTTCACCAAGACCGAGTAGCGGCACGCACGAACACAACCACCCGGCCAGGGGACGGGCCCGTCCCCTGGCTGACGAGAGGCTGGGCACATGGCACGCATCCTGGTCGTAGAAGACGAGGCAAAGATCGCACGCTTCGTGGAGCTGGAGCTCACGCACGAGGGCTACGAGGTCGACAAGGCGGCCGACGGGCGCTCGGGCGTGGAGGCGGCCCTTTCGGGCGACTACGACCTCATCCTGCTCGACGTGCTGCTTCCCCAGCTCAACGGCATGGAGGTCCTGCGACGCATCCGGCGCGAGTGCGATGTGCCCGTGATCATGCTCACCGCACGTGATGCGGTGATGGACAAGGTCGCCGGACTCGACGCGGGCGCGGACGACTACCTCACCAAGCCCTTTGCCATCGAGGAGCTGCTCGCGCGCATCCGCGTGGCGCTCAAGCGGCGCGAGGCGGCCACGGGAGGCGCCGGCACGATGCCCGCCGAACCCGACCACCACGTGCTGTCCATTCGCGGAGTGACCATGGATGTGGAGCGTCACGAGGTCAAGGCCAACGGCGAGCCCGTCGAGCTGACCAACCGCGAGTTCGAGCTGCTGCGCGCCCTCATGGAGAACCGCAACGTGGTCATGAGCCGCGAGCGGCTCGTAAGCCTCGCCTGCGGCTATGACTTCGTGGGTGAGACCAACATCATCGACGTCTACGTCCGCCACCTGCGCGCGAAGATCGACGACCGCCAAGGCATCAAGCTGATCACGACCGTGCGAGGGGTGGGCTATGTCATCCGAGAAGACTGAACACCCCCACGGACAGCCCTCCCGGGAGACCTCACGCCAGGCGTCGGTGTCCCTGCGACCCACCGCTTCCATAGCCCGCTCCGTCACCTGGAGCTTTACCTGGCGCAAGCTCGTGCGCTGGCTGATCGCGGACCTGTGGCTGGTCATGCTGCTGGCACTGGTTTTCGTGTGGCACTGCACCGGACAGCTCGACGCCGCCGCCCTCGACGGCATCACCTATCGCTTCCTTTCCGTCGAGATCGTACGGCCCTCCGCCTGCGTGTTCACCGGGATGGGAGGCGATCTCGCCACCTGGGCATTCACCATTCGTGGCTCGGACGGCGTCAATCACGGCTTCGCGCTGCTTCCCTTCCTGCAGCTCGTCATCCCCGGCTTGTCCCTCATGCTGTTCTGCCAGGTGCTCAACCTGTTCTCCGTCTTCTCGGACACGCGCCGTGTGCGCCGCGTGCTGCAGCCGCTCAACGACCTGGCCGTCGCCGCCGAGGCCATCGGACAGGCCACCGCCACCACCGACCCCATGTCCTCCGACAAGATGTCCACGCTCGAGCAGGCCATCGGACGTGCGAGCGTGGACTCCCCCAACGTCTCGACCGGCGACCGCGACCTGCGCAGCATCGAGGTGGCGTTGAACGGCCTGCTGCGCCAGATGCAGGAGGCCAAGCTGCAGCAGATGCGCTTCGTCTCTGACGCCAGCCATGAGCTGCGCACGCCCATCTCCGTCATCCAGGGCTACGTGAACCTGCTCGACCGCTGGGGCAAGACCGACGAGAGCGTGCTGGACGAGTCCATCGAGGCGCTCAAGACGGAGTCCGACCACATGCAAGAGCTCGTGGAACAGCTGCTGTTCCTGGCACGAGGAGACTCCGGGCGCAACACCTTGAACCACGCGGGCCTCAACGTGGCGGAGATGGTGCACGAGGTCTGGGATGAGTCGTGCATGATCGACGAGTCGCACACCTACGAGTGCGACGTGACCGAGGCCGATCTCACCGATGAGCGATTTGCGGTCACCGGCGACCTCGCGATGCTCAAGCAATCGATGCGCGTCATCGTGCAGAACGCGCAGAAGTACTCGCCCGCTGACTCGACTATCACGCTCTCGACACGGCGCACCGAAGATGGCGTATGCTACGTGGTGCAAGACGAGGGCATCGGGATGTCCGAGGGCGACGCGCGCCACATCTTCGAGCGCTTCTGGCGTGCCGATGGCGCGCGCAGCGAGGGAAGCGACGGCTCGGGGCTGGGTCTCTCCATCGCCAAGTGGATCATCGATGCGCACGAGGGCACGATCGAGGTCGTCAGCCGCAAGGGCGTGGGAACGCGCTTCACGGTCCGACTCCCCGCCGCACAGAGGTGAGCTGACGCGCCGACGTGCCCTTCCACGTGGGGAGGGAACGGATGCGAGGCGCCAGACAGCTTGAGGGAATTGCGTCCACGCTGGCAGGCGCGATCGCTTGGGGCACCTCGGGAACCTGTCTGCAGTATCTGTTCGCGCACTCCGACATCGACGCGCTCCTGCTTACCTCGCTGCGCCAGCTGGGCGCCGGGCTCATGTTCTTGGCTGTGTTGCTCGCGCGACGCCGTCCTCAGCTGCACGCGATGGCCGCCGACCCTGACACGCGTCGGCGGCTCGTGGTCTTTGGCGCCGGCGGCCTCTTTCTCAACTCGGTGCTCTACGCCATCACCATCTCCTACACCAACGCGGGCACGGCCACCGTCCTGCAGAGCCTGAACGTCCCAATGGTGCTTGCCCTCACCTGCCTCATGGAGCGGCGGGCCCCTCGCCAGCTCGAGGTGGCCGCTCTAGCGTGCGCGGCGGTGGCCACCTTCCTCATCGCCACCGATGGTGACGTGGGCACCTTGAGCCTCCCGGCGCTCGGGCTGCTCTTTGGCATCCTGACGGCTGCGGCGTCGGTCTTCTACACCACTTATCCCAAGCCGCTCTTCGAACGCTGGGGCAGCTTTGCCACCACGGGCATCGGCATGCTCGTCGCAGGCGTGAGCGGGCTTGTGTTCTGGATCCTCACGCGAGGGGTGACGAGTGGCTTTCCCACGCTGGGGCCGGACTCGTGGCTGATGCTGGGCATCGTCTCCTTTGTGGGGACCTTTGGTGCCTATGGGCTGTTCTTGCACGGCGTCTCCATCGTGGGACCGGTGCGCGGGAACATGCTGGGCGCCGCCGAGCCGGTAAGCGCCACGGTGCTCACGGCCCTCACGCTGCACACGGCCTTCTCGTGGGCCGACTGGTCGGGCCTCGTGCTCATGGTGGCGACCATCGCCCTGGTCACGCTGCAGTCGAGCGAGCGGGCTGCCGAACAGGACACCGGGCAAGACTGAGGGTGCCGGCGGATCGACGGGAGGCTCTGGAGGCGAGCGTGTGCCTCAGTTGGCACACAACCCCCCCCCGAGCGATAAGTTATACAGTTTAAACTGTATGGAAGATCTGCCCGCTTGGCCCAACATAAGGCGAGGGTGATGGCATGCGTTGGTTCGAACGAGAGAGCGCTACGTCCGCTCAGCCAGCTCGACGCAAGAGGCGCCTGCTCCTGATCGGGTGCGTGGTGCTCGTGCTGGTAGGGACCATTGCGCTGGTACTTGCCACTCGGACCCCCTCGGGTCAAGCAAACGAGGAACTGACGCCCACCTACGTGCAGTACCGCGGTCGCGAATACCGGCTGCTGGACACCTATGCCCATCCCGAGGACGTCAAGAGGGCGTATGTGAGGCAGTATGCCGACGTGCTTGAGCGTGCGCAGGCTGAATATGACCTCCCGGAGCTTGATGAGACCACAGCCTCTGACTACAAGCGGATGTGCTTTGCTCTGTCTGAGGAAGCGGACGTCGGTGACATCTCCGATCTGGTCGTCTTCCTTGATTACTACGAGAACCCTGGGGAAAACAAGGCAATTGAGGCCGAGATACGCGCGATATCGCATCAGGCGGAAAGTGGCGAGCTATCCGAGGCGGAAGCGGAGGAACAGATCTCCTATCTCCTTCCGAACTTCTCCCAAACCGACGATTAGGGTTCCAGTGTCGCACTCGATCTGATTCCAGTGCCATGCACGACCTATTGGGACAAGCCAATGCAGCCACGAAGCCAGTGCACGTCGTACGGAACCCAAGGATTGATGCACTCGCTGATCGTGCGCTTGATGGAAAGGAAAGGTGTTCCTGTGTCCGCCGATAGAATGACCCGGAACCTGCTGCTCGCCGTGCCTGTCTTTGAGGCTCTGGGGGTGGCTGCCTTTGCGTACATGTGGTTCGTCGCTCCCATGTATGGCACGCCGATGTTTCTCACGCTCCTCTGGAGTGGGCTCGTCATTCCGATCTATCTGTTCGTAGTGGGCAGAGACGTTGCCGCAGACGCGCGGGAGCGACGCATCCTGCTTGCCGTATGCCTGCTATGCTGTCTGCTCACCCTTGTCTTCTGGTTTGCCAGGGAGTCCATCTACATCGCTCTAGATTGGGAGACGGTCTCCTATGCCTGGTCGCCTGACCGAGAGTTCATGACGGGGATATCCATCTTGTCAGCAGTAGTCACAACGATCGAATCGATCAGACTCATGTGGCTCATGAATCCCACGCCTGCGTCGCAGTAGGTAGTTAACCCGACATCGCGTGGACACCGGGCATGCCGCCATC
>JAWRIT010000157.1:0-8955 GCA_040268355.1 Atopobiaceae bacterium
GGGGAGCGCCGTCGACGGTGGGACGTGCCAGCAGCTGCGAGGCTTGTCGACCTACATCAGCGTGCAGACGTTCTTGGCGAACTCCACCGGGTCGTCCACTGGCAGCCCCTCCACCAGCAGCGCCTGGTCATAGAGCAGGCTCGCGTAGAGCGAGAGCTTGTCGGTGTCCTCGGCCTGCTGTGCCGCCACCAGCTTCTCGAACACCGGATGGCTCGCATTGAGCTCCAACACACGCTGGGCACGCGGCGCCTGACCGGCGTCCGGACCCTGCATCATCACGCGCTCCATCTCCAGCGAGATGGGGCCTTCCGTCGCAATGGCGGCAGGCGCGTCGGTGAGGCTCGCCGACACGCGCACCGACGAGACCTTCTCCCCCAGCGCCTCCGCCAGTGCGCCAAACAGGCCCTCGTTGTCCTTGGTGGCCTGCTCGGCGGCGGACTTCTCCTCCTCGGTCGCCAGATCGAGGTCGGCAGTCGAGACGTTGGCCAGCTCCAGGTCGCGCTCGTCGGTCCCAGGCGTCTCGGCGTCTCCGGCAACGGCGTCCATGTGGTAGGTGCGCATGGCCTGGATCATGAACTCGTCCACGTCGGCAGTGCACAGCAGCACGTCAAAGCCACGCTTGACCGCCCCGGTCACCGCCGGGAGCTTTTCCAGCCGCTCGCGCGAGTCGCCGGCGGCGTAGAGAATCTTGTCCTGGCCCTCGGACATCGCACGCACGTACTCGCGCAGGGTGACCATCTTGTGCTCCTTGGCGCTGTAGAACAGCAGCAGGTCGGCCAGCTCACGCGCGTTCGCGCCGTAGCTGTTGTAGATGCCAAACTTGATCCCGCGCCCAAAGTTCTCGAAGAAGGCCTCGTAGGCCTCGCGATCGTCGACCAGCATGCCCTCGAGCTCGCTTTTGACCTTGCGCTCCACGCGCTTGGCGATGGTGCGCAGCTGAGCGTTCTGCTGCAGGGTCTCGCGCGAGATGTTGAGCGTCACGTCCGGGCTGTCCACCACGCCACGCACGAAGTTGTAGTAGTCGGGCAACAGGTCCGCACACTTCTCTTGGATGAGGACGTTGGAGCTGTAGAGCGCCAGACCCTTCTCGTAATCCTTGCTGTAGAGGTCAAAGGGCGCCGCACTGGGAATGAACAGCAGGGCGTCGTAGCTGATGGCACCCTCGGCATGGAAGGAGATGGTGCGCGACGGGTCCGCGAAGTCGTGGAAGGTGGCCTTGTAGAACTCGTCGTAGTCGGCCTGCTCGACCTCGCTCTGACGCTTCTTCCAGATGGGGGTCATGGAATTGACGGTCTCCAGCTCCTGGTGCTCCACGTAACGCGGGGCGTCCTCGGGCAGCTCGTCGGGATTGGCGACCGGCTCGCTCTTGGTGACCATCATCTGCACGGGGTACCGCACGTAGTTGGAGTAGCGCTTGACCAGGTCGCGCAGGCCCCACTCGGAGAGGAACTTGTCAGTGTCCTCGTTCTCGGTGGACTCGCGCAGGTAGAGGATGACGTCGGTGCCGTGGTCGTCCGCACCGTCGCGCTCCCCTGCCGATGCCGGCTCGATGGTGTAGCCCTCGATGCCGTCGGACTCCCAGGCGTACGCAGTGTCGGCCCCAAAGGCCCGGCTCACCACGCGCACACGTGAGGCCACCATGAACGACGAGTAGAAGCCCACGCCGAACTGCCCGATGATGTCCATGGCATCGCCCTGGGCGTCGCCATGCTCGGCCTTGAAGGCCTCCGAACCCGAGTGCGCGATGGTGCCCAGGTTCTCCTCCAGCTCCGCCTCCGTCATGCCGATGCCGTTGTCCGAGACGGTCACCGTCCGCGCGTCCTTGTCGAAGGAGATGCGAATGGCCAGGTCGTCCTGGTCGACGCTGACCGAGCTGTCGGTCAGCGCAGCAAACGAGAGCTTGTCGATGGCGTCTGAGGCGTTGGAGACAAGCTCTCGCAGGAAGATCTCGCGGTTGGTGTAGATGGAGTTGATCATGAGGTCAAGGAGCTTCTTGCTCTCGGTCTTGAACTGCTTCATACGGTCGGTTCCCTTCGGACGTGCGTGCGGCGCGAGGCCACGTTTCGGACAACCTCTCTTGTACCCAACATGATAGGGCGGGATTCGCGCGTTGGGTGGCCGGGTGGCTGGGGAGCGTCGGATGCGCCTCTCGTCTTGTGCGGCGCACCTGCGATGCGCCGGACGCCCCGTGGGCCCTCAGGGCGAGCGGGCAGACAGCACGCGCTCCTCGGTCACGACGAGCTCAACGGGCAGGTCGTGGGCACAAATGACGCCTGCGGTGCGCAGGTCGTCCGCAAGCTGCGCATGACGACAGAGGCCCACCGACGCGCCGGCAAACCCCGCCAGAAAATGATCGTAGTAGCCGCCACCGTAGCCCAGCCGAAAGCCCTGCGCGTCAAAGGTCAGGCCCGGAACCAGCGCAAGCGCTCGCGAGTCCAGCTCCGTGGGCAGCAGCTCGCACTCGTCACGGGGGACCGGCTCCTCCACGCCAAAGGGGCTGCGCACGAGGTCCGCCAGCGACGTCACGACAAACCAGCGCAGCTCGCGCGCATGAGGCACGCACCAGGGCAGCGCCACGGTCTTACCCTCGGCCCACGCCGCCTTGATGAGCCCACGCGTGCGCACCTCGCAGGGCATGTCCAGATAGGTGAGCAGCACCTCGGCACGCGCGAACGCCGGAAGCTCCCGCACACGTGCCTCGATGAGCCCATCGACGCGCATCCGCTCGTCGGCCCCCATGGCCTCGCGCAGCGTTCGGTAGTGCGTTCGCAGCTCGCGCTTGCGCCAGTCGACCTCGCTCGTCATCGGTGCCTCACTCGCCATCGTCGCCTCCCTTCTCCCCTAAGGTAGCAGCGATCGACCGCCGCGCGGCCGCAATGGCGCGGACCCGACTACTCGTAGCGCTCGTCAAAGACGCGACGGGTCTTCTTCTCACTGCGCGGCAGCACGCCCAGCTCCACGATCTTGACCAGCGGCGTGAAGCCGATCTTGTGCTTGACGCGACGCTGGACGCGATGGCGCAGGTCCTCCCAGTCCACGCTGCCGTTGGTCTCCACGTAGATGCGCATGGTGTCGCGCCCGTCCAGGTGGCTGATGCGAATCTGGAACTCGCTGGACAGCTCGGGGAAGGTCTGCAGCACCTCTTCGATCTGCTTGGGGAAGACGTTGACGCCCTTGATCTTCATCATGTCGTCGGAGCGACCGGCGATGGCGTCGATGCGCGGGTGATGGTGCCCGCAGGGGCAGTCGCCCGGAATGATGCGCGAGAGGTCGTGCGTCCGGAAGCGGATGAGCGGGGCGCCCTCCTTGACGAGCGTGGTGAGCACGATCTCGCCCCACTCGCCGTCGGGCAGGTTCTCGCCCGTGTCAGGGTCGATGATCTCCAGGTAGACGAAGTCGTCCCACACGTGCATGCCGCAGTCGTGCGAGCAGTTGATGCCGATGCCCGGACCGTACACCTCCGTCAGACCGTAGATGTCGAAGAGCTGAACGCCCAGCTCGCCGCTGATGCGGGCTCGCATCTTCTCGCCCCAGCGTTCGCTGCCGATGACGCCCGTCGTGAGCGCGATCTGGTCCTTGATGCCCCGCCGCTCGATCTCCTCGGCGAGCAGCAGCGCGTAGCTTGAGGTGGCGCAGAGCACCGTGGACTGCATGTCGATCATGAACTGCAGCTGCTTGTCGGTGTTGCCCGGGCCCATGGGGATGGCCATGGCACCCAGGCGCTCGGCGCCAGCCTGAAAGCCGATGCCGGCGGTCCAGAGGCCGTAGCCCGGCGTGATGTGGATGCGGTCGTCGGGCGTGATGCCAGCGTACTCAAAGCAACGCGCGAACTGGACGGCCCAGTCGTCCACGTCCTTCTGGGTGTAGGGAATGATGACGGGCGTGCCGGTGGTGCCACTCGAGCTGTGGATGCGCACGATCTCGTGCTCGCCGACGGCAGAAAGCCCCAGCGGATACGCCTCGCGCAGGTCCTGCTTCTCGCAGAAAGGCAGGCGATGGAAGTCCTCGACCGAGGCCACGCGGGTGATACCGGCCTCGCGCAGACGACGCCCGTAGAAGTGGTCGGACGCAAGCAGGCGCTGGACCTGCGTGTTCACCTGCTCGAGCTGCGTGTCATTGATCTGCATGGGCGCGGTCCTTTCGTTCGGGTCGTTCAGGTCGGCTGGGTCGATCATTCGGGTCAGTCGGACGGCAGGCACCTAGGCGTAGGCGAGCGCCCGCTCGTTGAGCTCCCAGAGCCGTTCGGGCAACAGCTCATGGATGGAGCAGAGCAGGTCGTCGGGGGTGAGCCCCAGCTCGCCGGCACGGGCGGCCGCTCCCAACAGCACCACGTTGAGGCACTTGGCGCTGCCCAGGTCGGCGGCGGCCGCCTCGGCATCCACCAGCACCAGCTGCCCCACCTGCTCGCGGAGGTAGCGCATGATGGTCTCGTGGTCGTAGGCGGGCCCTCCCGTCATGGCGCTCACCGGCACCACCGCACGCGAGCTCGCCACCACGCAGCCTCCCGGTCGGAGGAAGGGCAGCTGTCGGACGGCCTCGGCCGGCTCGAAGCCGATGATGAGGTCGGCCGTGCCCCGTGCCATGAGCGGCGAGGACGCCTCGCCCAGCCGCACGTGGCTGAACACGCTGCCGCCACGCTGGGCCATGCCGATGGTCTCGGCCGTCTTCACGGGAATGGCGCGAGCCATCGCGGAGGCGGCTATGAGCTTGGAGGCGAGGATGGTGCCTTGGCCGCCCACGCCGCAGAGGATGATGTTGGTGCTCATGCGACACCTCCCGCCTGCGGCAGCTCCTGCGCGATGCGCTCGCCGCCCGAGATGGCACCAAAGGGGCACACCTGCTCGCACAGGGTGCAGCCACAGCAGAGCGACTCGTCGATGACCACCTTGTCGCCCTGCGGCACGAGCGCCGGACAGCCCAGCTCCTTGACGCAGCGCTGGCAGCCGACGCACCGGTCGGCGTCCACATGGCTGCGCGCCGATGGACGAGCCAGCATCACGCAGGGACTCTTAAAGATGATGGCCTTGACGCCGGGTTCCTCCGCCACCCGGCGCACCGTCTCCACCGCCCGCTCGTGGTCGAGCGGGTCGATCGTCTCCACACAGGTGAGCCCGATGGCGCGCAGAAGCGCCTCGATGGAGACCTTCTCCACCACCTCGCCCATCATGGTGCGTCCCGTTCCTGGGTGCGGCTGGTGACCCGTCATGGCCGTGGTGGAGTTGTCCAGCACCACCAGCGTCAGATCGGCCTGATTGTAGAAGGCGTTGATGGTGCCCGTGATGCCGCTCGCAAAGAACGTGGAGTCTCCCACGAAGGCGAAGCAACTGGTGTCGGGCTCGGTATGAAAGACCCCCTGTGCGATGGTGATGCCCGCACCCATGCACAGGCACGTGTCCACCATGTCGAGCGGAGCGGCGTTGCCCAAGGTGTAGCAGCCGATGTCACCGCAGTAGATGGTCTTGCGACCAGCCATGGCCCGCTTGACAGCGTAGAAGCTCGCACGGTGCGGGCAGCCCGCGCAGAGCACCGGCGGGCGCACCGGCAGGGTGGGAGCCGCCGCTTGGGACGGGGCCGCAGGCTCGTCGGAGGAGGCGGGCGCTGCGCCCTTGCGCAGGAAGGCCGCCATCGCCGCGCCGACGCTCTCCACGCCATTCTCGCCCGACGAGGCGACGTCTCCGGTCAGCTTGCCACGAATCCGCACGTCAAGACCATACTTGCCACAGACGTAGGTCAGCTGGCGCTCAATGACGGGGTCAAGCTCCTCCACGCAGAGCACCTCATCGAGCCCCTCCAAGAACTCCACCGCCCGGCGCTCGGGGAACGGATGCGGCGTGGCCACACGCAGCACGCGTGGATGGCTCGTCTCGTCCAGGTTCTCGCGCACGTAGGCGTAGTTGATGCCATGGGTGGCAATGCCGCGCCGGCAGGACCTCTCCGCCTGCAGCCACTCGCCTGCCTCCGGCACCACGAAGTTGCGATGGTAGTCGGACAGCTCGTCGGCAAGGGCGGCGTTGCGCGCCTCGATCTTGGCGTGGTTGACCACCGAGAGGCGCGGGAAGATCACCCAACGCGACGAGTCCTTGACGAAGCCCTCGGGCGCGTTGTGGCGCCACTGCCCCTGATCGACGACCTGGATGGCCTCGTAGCCGTGGTCCACGCGCGTGGTGGCGCGCAGAAACACCGGCGTGCCCAGCCGTTCGGAGAGCTCGAAGGCCTCCTGGACCATCTCGTAGGCCTCGCCCACCGACGACGGGTCGAAGCAGGGCAGCTTGGAGAACTGGGCGAAGGTCCGCGTGTCCTGCTCGGTCTGCGAGGAGATGGGGCCGGGATCGTCGGCCACCATGACGACCAGGCCCGCCTTGACCCCGATGTACTCCAAGCTCATGAGCGGGTCCGAGGCCACGTTGAGCCCCACCTGCTTGCAGGTGACCAGGGCGCGAGCTCCCGCATAGGCCGCCCCGGCAGCCACCTCCATGGCGGCCTTCTCGTTGATGGACCACTCCACGTAGACGTCCTCGCCCCGGCGGCGGGCGACGGTCTCCAGCACCTCCGTCGAGGGCGTTCCCGGATAGCCTGCCACCACGTTGACGCCGGCGGCGAGCGCCCCCAGCGCGATGGCCTCGTTTCCCATGAGGAATTCGGTATGCATGACTCCCCCTACGTGCGCCGACGCGCCTATTCCCCGCAGAAGAGCTTGGTCGAGATGTAGCGCTCGCCCGTGTCGGGCAGCACCGTGACAACCGTCTTTCCCTCCCCCAGCTCGCGGGCCATGCGCAGGGCGGCCGCCACGTTCGTGCCGCTCGAGATGCCGCACATCAGGCCCTCTTCGCGCGCCAGGCGACGCGCCATCGCCAGCGCCTCGGCGTCGGTGACCGTGACGATGCGGTCGTACACGCTCTGGTCCAGGATCTCCGGCACGATGCCGTCACCGATGCCCATCTGCAGGTGCGTGCCGACCGCGCCACCGGAGAGAATGGCCGCCTGGTCGGGCTCGACGGCCCAGATGGCCACGTCCGGGTTGATGTGGCGCAGCACCAGGCCCACGCCGGTGATGGTGCCGCCCGTCCCGATGCCCGAGCAGAAGCCGTCGATCTTGCCGTCCGCATCCAGGATGATCTCGGCGGCGGTGCCCAGGCGGTGCGCCGCGAGGTTGGTCCGGTTCACGAACTGCTGCGGCACGTAGACGCGCGGGTCCTCCTCGGCCATGCGCAGCGCCATCTGGATGCACTCGTCCACGCAGGCACCGATGTCCCCGGCGTCGTGCACCAGGATGACCTCGGCCCCGTAGTGGGTGACGAGCTTGCGCCGCTCCACGCTCACGCTGTCGGGCATGATGATCCGCGCGCGATAGCCCAGCACCGCCGCGACGAGCGCCAGCCCGATGCCCTGGTTGCCGCTCGTGGGCTCCACGATGATGCTGTCCTCGTGCAGAAGGCCCAGCTCCTCCGCCGAACGAATCATCCGCTCGGCGGTGCGCGTCTTGATCGAGCCGCCCACGTTGACCGCCTCGAATTTGACGAGCACCCGGGCCATGCCCGGCTCGACCACACGGTTCAGGCGAATGAGCGGCGTGTGGCCAAGCGCCTCGAGCACGTTGTCGTAGACCATCTCCTGCCTCTCCTCATGTTCTCATGTTCCCATGTCCTTGGGTCCCCATCCCCCTGGCGCGAACGGAGGCGCCCCTGCGGTGCCGCCGTGGCACGGAGCGGGCGCCCCTACGCACTCAGCGGCGGACGTTGGTGGCAGAACTCCCCCAGTCCTGGTCGTTCGGTCTCGGCATCCGACCACCGCCGAGCAGGTGTATGTGAAAGTGCCTGACACTCTGACTGGCGTCCGGCCCGGTGTTGACCATCAGGCGAAAGCCGTTCTTGAGGCCCTCCTGCTCGGCAACGCGGGTGACCACCGAGAAGCAATGTCCCAGCGTCTCGGGCGGCACGTCGTCGGCGATGTCGGCATAGTGCTCCTTGGGAATGACGAGCACGTGCGTGGGCATGAGCGGCTGCATGTCGCGGAAGGCGACGCAGACCTCGTCCTCGTAGACCTTGGCGGCAGATACCTCCCCTGAGGCGATGCGGCAGAAGATGCAATCTGGGTCAGTCACGGTTGCTCCTCTCGGCACGTGTCCCACCTTAGGCCAGGTCGGCCGCCTGGGCGCGCAGCTGGGCCAGTCGCTGCTCGAGCTCGGTCTGCTGCGTGCGCTTCTTCTCGATGACCTCAGGCGCCGCCTTGGCGATGAATCCCTGGTTGGAGAGGGTGCGCGTCACGCCAGCGAGCTCCTTGTCCGCCTTGGCGATCTCCTTCTGGAGGCGCTTGCCCTCTGCGGCAAGGTCGACCAGGCCGCCCAGCTCGACAAAGACCTCCAAGCCCCCGTCGACCACGGAGATCGACCCGGCCGGCTTCTCCTGCGTCTGGTCGAGCGCCAGCTGGTCCACGCGACCCACGCTGCGGATGAAGTCGCGCTGGCTCTCCAGCACGGCGACGTCGGCGGCCCCGGCGCGCACGGCCACGTCGAGGACGGCCTTGGGCGAGAGCCGATAGCGGGCACGGGTCGCCCGCACGACGGAGACCACGCGACGGGCCAACTCGAAGTCGTGCTCCGCCTGCTCGTTCACAAAGCCGGCGAGCGTCTCGGGCTCGGGCCAGGCGGCGAGCATCAGGAAGGGCGCGTCATGCGCGTCCAGGCCACTCGCGGGAAGGGCTCCCCACACGCTCTCGGTCACGAAGGGCATGGCGGGGTGCAGCAGGCGCAACGCGACGTCGAGCACATAGACGAGGTTGCGCTGAACCTGCAGGCGCTGCTCCGCGGAGCCGTCGAGCAGGCGCCCCTTGCACAGCTCGATGTACCAGTCGCAGATCTCGTTCCAGAAGAAGGCCTGGAGGTCGCGGGCATAGTCGCCCAGCTCGTAGCCCTCGATCGCCGCGGTGGCGCGCGCCACCATCTTGGCCAGGCGCGAG
>JAWRIT010000158.1:0-2958 GCA_040268355.1 Atopobiaceae bacterium
CGCCCACGGGGGCCGGGGCGTCCCGCTCCGTGCGCGGACGCTCCTCGTCACCGGAGAAGACGTAGTCCGTCGAGACGTGCACGAGCGTCGCCCTGCTCGCGGCACAGGCCCGCGCGAGGTAGAGCGGCCCCAGCGCGTTGGCGGAGAAGGCGGCAGGGAAGTCCGTCTCGCAGCCGTCGACGTCAGTCATGGCGGCACAGTTCAGCACCATGTCATAGGGGCCGTGGGAGGCGAACCACGCGTCGACGGCGGCCGCGTCGGAGATGTCGAGATCGGCAAGGTCGACCCAGTCAAGCTCGGCGTCCACCCACGTGCCGGGGACGTCCGCGTCCGCCAGGCGCCGGCGCAGGGCCCGTCCGAGCTGGCCGCCCGAGCCACTCACAAGAACGCGCATGGCTCACGGCTCCCATCTGTCCGGCACGATCCTGCCCTCGGCCACCTCGCGCAGGTGCTCGCCGTAGTCGCTCTTGCCGTAGCGATCTGCGCACCCCAGCAGCGTCTCGCGGCCGATCCAACCGTTCTCGTAGGCGATCTCCTCGGGGACCGACACCGGCAGGTCCTGGGCCCGCTCCACGGTGCGCACGAACTGGGACGCCTCGAACAGCGACTCCATGGTGCCCGTGTCGAGCCACGCGAAGCCGCGTCCCAACGTGATGACGTCAAGCAGGCCGTCGGACAGGTAGGCACGGTTGAGGTCGGTGATCTCGTACTCGCCGCGCGCGGAGGGCCTGACCTCGCTCGCGCGCTCCACGACGTCGGAGGGGTAGAAGTAGAGGCCCGTCACCGCGTAGCTGCTCCTGGGGCAGGCGGGCTTCTCCTCGATGGAGACGGCGTTGTAGGAGCCGTCGAACTCGACCACGCCAAAGCGCTCGGGGTCGTCGACGCGGTAGCCGAAGACGGTCGCGCGCCCCTCCTGCGCGGAGGCGACAGCGCGACGCAGGCGCTTGGAGAGGCCGTTGCCATAGAAGATGTTGTCTCCGAGCACCAGCGCGCAGGAATCGCCGGAGATCCACGACGCGCCAATGGTGAAGGCCTGCGCCAGCCCGTCGGGGCTCGGCTGCTCGGCGTAGGAGAGCGAGATGCCAAAGTCCGAGCCGTCCCCCAGCAGCCGCTCGAAGTTGGGCAGGTCATCCGGAGTGCTGATGACGAGGATGTCGCGGATGCCCGCCAGCATGAGGGTCGAGAGCGGGTAGAAGACCATCGGCTTGTCGTAGACCGGCAGCAGCTGCTTGCTCGTGACGGTGGTGAGCGGGTAGAGGCGCGTGCCGCTGCCGCCCGCGAGGATGATGCCCTTCATGGATGCCTCCTGCATCAGAGTCCGAATGAGTACGGCACCCCCTCACTATATCGAATTGCCCGTGGACGCCGCGAGCCAGGACGGACCCACTCGCAACACGTCCAAAGATGGCCGCTACCGCCGGCGAGGCCACCGCCGGCGGCCCTGGTGCGCCCGCAGGGGCCGCAGCAGGCCCGAATGCGGTACGAATTAGACAAAAATACCAGCTATGTCAGGATGCCGACATCGGCTGGAATCCGGCTCCCGGCACCGTGCCATTCCTGAGTGCGCCGAGTATGTACTACCGCTTAATGTAATCCCACGCCCCACACGCGCGTTGCTGCCCTATTATGGAGCAGATTGTAGACCCACGCCACGGCCGGGAAATCTCGTCGTGCAGGCACACGGAGGGCAGCAACTATGGCAACCTCACGTTCCGATCGTCGTCGGCGGACCTCTGCGGGCTCGTCCAACAACCGCGCAGCGCGATCGTCGTCCTCAGAAGACCGCAGGCCCCTGCAGGGTCGCGACACGGGCTACCGCGTTGGGGGTGGCGGCAGGCGCCCCTCCAACAACCAGGGCATCAACCAGCGCCTCGTCATCGTGGGCATCATCGGCATCGCCCTGCTCATCCTCCTCATCTTTGGCGTCTCGAACTGCGTGCGCTCGTGCAGCTCGTCCAGGCAGCAGGAGAGCACCACGAACACCGAGGTCAACACGCAGGACGATCGCGTCGCCGCAGGCGTGTCCGCCGAGGAGACCACTCGGCTCGCGGAGGTCCTCGACCGCAACGAGGCCTTCGCGAAGCTCGCCGCCAACGCGGACAAGATCACCGACGCCCGCCTCATCGACCTTGCCATCGCCGAGCCGGAGGCCATCTCCTTCGTCTATGGCTCCATCAAGGCCGACGGCAGCACCGAGGCGTTCTCCGGCGCGCTGACCACTGGCGAGTACCCGAAGCTCTACACCTTTGACAAGCGCTGGGGCTACCTTGAGTTCGGTGACGGCATCCTGGGCGTCACGGGCTCGGGGCCGGTCTCGCTCGCGGTCGCGTCCATGGGCCTGTCGGGCGCGGCGACCCATGACCCCACCACCGTCGCGCAGGCGGTCATCGCCGCCCAGCTCGCAACCGGCAGCGCTGGCATGGACGACGCCTTCGTGAGCAGTCACGCAAACGAGGCCGGCCTGGTCGCGACCGCCCTCGATACCTCCTCCGAGGGCATCTACGCCCCCGTCTCCCAGGGCCAGCCGGTCATCATCAGGCTCCAGTCGGGCTCGGGCGTCGGTTCCGAGAACGCGCATTGGGCGCTGATCACGGCGCTCAACGAGGACAACTCCGTCTCCGTCTTCGACCCGACCTCTGTGATCGCGTCCTCGCACTCGTGGTCGCTCGGGGCCGTCTCGGCAGTCACCGAGGCTGCCTTCTCGCTCACCGCAGACACGACGGCAACAACGACGACCGATGACGGGACGACCGAAGGGGACGACGCCACGGCCGACGCGACCGCAACCGATGAGACGACGACCGACGCCACCGGCACCAACAGCGGGAGCGCCACCGGCACCACCACCGACACCAGCGCCAGTGGCACGTCCACGTCCACCAGCGCCGACGCGGGCTCTTCGAACTCCCAGTAGACGAGCGCCAGCAACCAGCACGACACCAGGCGGGGGGGGGGGCG
>JAWRIT010000159.1:0-3798 GCA_040268355.1 Atopobiaceae bacterium
CCCCACGAGGAGGTGAGCGGCATGTCGGGACCGATCTCGGTCGCCATCGCCGCAGGCGGAACGGCTGGCCACATCAATCCGGCCCTGGCGGTCGCTGAGGAGCTCGTCGCGCGCGGGCACGAGGTGGCCTTCTTCGGCCAGAGCAAGCGGCTCGAGGGGACGCTCGTGCCCCAGGCGGGCTTCTCTCTCACCTCGCTCGACGTGACGGGCTTCGACCGGTCGCGTCCCTGGACGCTCGTGACGGCGCTCGTGCGCATGCGTCGCGCCCAGCGGGCGCTGGGTGCGCACTTCGCGCAGGTGGGGGCCCCGGACGTCGCCGTGGGATTCGGGGCCTACATCGAGCTGCCCTTAGTCCGGTGGTGCGCCCGTGCGGGGGTGCCGGTGGTGCTGCACGAGCAGAACTCCGTTCCGGGCCTCGCCAACCGCAGCTCCGCCAGCAAGGCGACGCGCGTGTGCGTGTCGCTGCCCGTCGCCACGGACGCCTTCCGTGACCGTGTCGCCAGCGAGTCGCAGATCGTGGTGACCGGCAATCCCGTGCGTCGCAGCGTGGTGGACGCGCGTCGCGCCGACGGACGGGCGGCGTTCGGCATCGCCGAGGACGAGACGATGCTGCTGGTCTTTGGCGGGAGCCTCGGCGCCCGGCACCTCAACGAGGGCGTGTGTGCCCTGAAGGACGAGCTGCTCGCCCGTCGGGGCCTGCATGTGGTGCAGTCGACCGGCGCGGAGCTTCTGGACGAGGTCGCCTCCGCGCTCGCGCTCACCGAGGGCGAGGCTGCGCGCTGGCAGGTCCATCCCTACATCGACAACATGGGCGAGGCGCTTGCGGCGGCCGACGTGGTGGTCTCGCGGGCGGGGGCGTCCTCCATCGCGGAGATCGCCGCCCTCGCGGTGCCGAGCCTGTTGGTTCCCTACCCGCACGCCACGGCCGACCACCAGACGACCAACGCCCGCTACCTGGTGGATGCCGGTGCTGCCGAGTTGGTGCGCGACGACGCGGTGGGCACGTCCGCCTTCTCGGACAAGCTGCTCGCGCTGGTCGACGACCCCGCGCGCCGCAAGTCCATGCGCGAGGCGGCGCGCGGCCTTGGTGGCGAGAAGGCCGCGGCCGCCCTTGCCGACCAGATCGAGGAGGCCGCCGCGCTCGGGCGGTGACGGAGGCGCCGAGCGCCGGGGTCGCAGGCCCGGTCGCAGGAGCGGCCTCTTGGGCGGCAGGCGTGGCCGGAGTTCTCGTACGGTCCTTGTGGACGGGACGTTTCGGCAGGCTCGTTCAGGTAGAGTGGTGGGGTCTGGCGGCCCGACGACGGGACGGACAGCGAAGGAGGCCCACAACATGGCAGACACGGCTCAGACGGCGGCACCCGCAAGTGCCCACTTCATCGGCATCGGCGGAGCAGGCATGAGCGGCATCGCGTTGGTCCTGCACGAGCGCGGCTGCGCCGTCACGGGCTCCGACCTCAAGGCGTCGCGCTACGTGCGCGACCTCGAGGCGGCGGGCATCCCCGTACGCATCGGGCATGAGGCCCGCACCATCGACGAGCTCACCCCTGCCGTCGTGGTGACCTCCTCGGCCATCCCCGATACCAACCCCGAGGTCATCCGGGCGCGCGAGCTGGGCATTCCCATCTGGCCGCGGGCCAAGATGCTGGCCGCGCTGGGTGTGGGCGCCACGACGGTCGCCGTGGCCGGCACCCATGGCAAGACCACGACCTCGTCCATGGTGGCCTCGATGCTCGACCACCTGGGCGCCGACCCGTCCTTTCTCATCGGCGGCGTGGTGGAGGAGTATGGCACCAACGGCCGCGACGGACGTGGCGGCTACTTCGTCTGCGAGGCCGACGAGTCGGACGGCTCGTTCCTGTACCTGGATCCCACGGTCGTCGTGGTGACCAACATCGAGGCCGACCACCTCGACCACTACGGCACCCTGGAGAACATCGAGCGGACCTTCTGCCAGTTCATGGACCTGGCGGGCGACGAGGGCACCATCATCATCTTTGGTGACGAGGCACGCTACGTCGAGCTGGCACGCTCGACGGGCCGCCGCGTGCTGACCTACGGCTTCGACGCCGGCAACGACTACGTGTGCGTGCCCTCCGCCTCGCGGCACCGGCTGGAGAGCCAGTGCGTGATCCGCACGCCTTCGGGCGTCGAGGTCCCGGTGACGCTGACCGCCAATCCCGGAGCCCACAACCTGGCGAACGCGACGGCTGCCATCGCCGTGGCGGACGTCCTGGGCTTCGACCGCGCCAAGGCGGGCGTCGCGCTCTCGGCCTTCAAGGGCACGCACCGTCGCTTCACGCATGTGGGCGAGGTGGACGACGTCACGGTGGTGGACGACTACGGCCATCATCCCACCGAGATCCGCGCGACGCTCAAGGCGGCCGCCGAGCTTCCCTACGAGCGCATCGTGTCGGTCTTCCAGCCGCATCGCTACACGCGCACCCAGGCGCTGCTCGACGACTTCGCCACCGCCTTCGACCAGGCGGACCTGCTCATCGTCATGGAGGTCTTCTCGGCGGGCGAGATGCCCATCCCGGGCGTCTCCGGCAAGGTGCTCGCCGCCCGGGTCGCCGAGCTCGGCTCCCCGGTGGAGGTCCTCTCCATCGACCGTCGCCGCGACGTGATCGACCGGCTCTGCGAGCTCACCCGTCCTGGCGACCTGGTCATCACGCAGGGCGCGGGGGACGTCACCTCCATCGGGCCCGACTTCATCGCGGCGATGCGCGAGCGAGGGGACGACCGAGGATAGCCATGAGCTGGACGAACGCAGACGATCGGTGCCTGGGCACCGTCTGCCCCGAGGGCTAGGGGCCTCCCATGGCGACCCGCCTTTCCCAAAAGCGCTCGAACGCGCGACCAGCACAGCGTGGGCCCGTCGACGACCGCGTCTCCATGGCGCGCGACGCCGCCGGCGCGCGCGGTCCCATTCGCGCGGTCATCATCATGCTGGTCGTCGCTGCGGTGCTGTTGGTGTCGGCCCTCGTGGGGGTCCTCGTCCTGGCGGGAACGCCCGCGTTCACCATCACCTCCATCGACACCGAGGCGACCGAGCACCTGAGCGCCAGCAACATCGCCAAGCTCGCCGACGTCGAGGAGGGCACCACGCTGCTCACCATCGACGAGTCGTTGATCACCGAGAACCTCAGACGCAACCCATGGGTGGGGGAGGTCGCCTACGCGCGGGTCTTCCCCGACCGTCTGCGCATCACGGTCACCGAGCGACGCGTGGACTGCCTGGTCAAGATGAGCACGGGCTCGGTCTGCTGGTGCTTGGGTGACGACCGGGTGTGGATCGAGCCGATCAACCTGACGGTGGCCGACGGGGAGACGGCCGCCGACGTCGCCCTGGCGCTGGCGCAGCAGATGGACGCGATTCTGGTGACCGACGTGCCGACGTCCATGACCCCGGAGGCGGGATCCTCCGCCAACGACGAGGTCCTCTCGGCCATTTCGGACTACCGCATGCAGTTCTCCGAGGAGTTCGCGGCGCAGATCGTGTGCTTCTCGGCCGCGAGCGTCGAGAGCATCTCGTGCACGCTCGCGAACGGCGTGGAGATCTCCCTGGGCGCCCCGTCGAACATCGACACCAAGGAGGCCGTGGCCAAGGAGATCCTGGAGCAGCATCCCAACCAGATCACCTACATCAACGTCCGCGTGCCCTCGCAGCCGTCCTATCGCAAGCTGGGCGTGACGTCCGTCACAAAGGGAACGGGCGTGACGACCGACCTCGACCAGGACGCGCTTGACGACGCGACCGCGCCCACCTCGACGCAGGACGGCTCGTCCGGCGGCGCCGCC
>JAWRIT010000160.1:0-20238 GCA_040268355.1 Atopobiaceae bacterium
GAAGATCGAAGCCGGAGGGACGAGACGGCAGGCGCAATGTCACATAGTCCAGGATCATCTCCTGGTGCCGTAGGTAAGACAAACATAAGATACTGTATTAACGCCCTCGTATTGCCGATGGGTGCCACTGTAACGATGAAGAGCGACGAACGCCGAGGTGAGCGATGAGCCAGTACACGCCACTTCATTGTTTGTAGCGCTTAGGATTTCTAGGCTGCACGCCCTGGCCACTGGACCGTCTGATTTGCGGCTAGGTCCGTCGCAACTCCCGTTACTCCGTTTTAGTCCGTTTTACTCCGTTATCAGCAGGTAAGCCCCTATGCCGGAGCACTTAAAACGACAGATTTCCCGACGGCTATGTTGCCCGATACGCACTTACTCCCCCATGCTTCGCTCTTGCGTACCCACGGTTTACGTGTGTTCCAAGAGAACCGAGTGGAAGGAGCATTCAAGTCTCACACAACGCTTCTGCAGGCTCGTTACTTCGTTTTAGTCCGTCATAGTCCGTCGTGCTCCGTTATTGGACAGCGTGTAATACTGCGATGGATCATGTGTGCTGCTACCATGCCAATCGAGAATGTCCAATGCCGCCAGTTCCTTGAGCGTTCTCGCACACAGGCTGCTGCCTTTGCCAATGCGTTCGCTGAGCGTCTTGGTGGTTACCCGTCCGCGCCCCATCGCGATCTGCACTGCGGCAATCTGATAGTCGTTGAGCCCCTCCATCACATCTTGCCCAAGGGATGCTTCCAGCGAGTCGAACTGCCTCAATACGCGCGATGTCGCGCTGTTTTCCAAAGTGAGCTGCACCGATGCGTTGTTCGGCTCCTCGAAGATGGGATCGTTCAGGAAGAAGCTTGCCATCTCATCGTAGATGCGCTGAACACCCTCATTGAGCTCACGTACCCATCCCATTTCGACGAGGGCGCGGGCAATCGTAGGGTTTCGTGAGTATCGGGTGCGGCGCATGTTCTCGAGGGTCACTATGCTCGGGAGCTTGCCAGGTGAGAGTATTTCCATACGGTCGTCGTACATCATCACGCGGATATGGTCGCCGCCGAACGCATAGTTGCGATGTGTCACGGCGTTTACAAGACCCTCGAACCAGGCAAACTCCGGGTATTCGGGAACGATCTTGAATCTGCCGTCGTCCCCAAGGTACTGGAACTCGCGCAGTTGCTCGGAAATCATGGTCTTCGCATCATCGATGGCCTTTGGCAGAGGCCCGTCGAAGGTGCGCTCCTTTACGATGTTGAGCCTGCGGCCTATCTGCATCTTATTGCCGTCGAAGCGTATGACACGCACTCTTGCGCAGGGGATGAAGCGAGTGGGGTCTTTTGCGAAGATAAGCACGCCGGCGTTGGTCAGGTGTCCGTCCACAAGAAAGCCCCTACTGCGCAAGACTTGTTCATCTGGAAGGTCGGTGCCGATGTCCTTCTTGTAGCGAGCTATCACATCGGCGTCGACATCCTCTATTGTCGAGCGGTCGGCTACCTCGTCCTCGAAGTGGCGTTGATTCTTGTCGTATTCGAGAGCCAGCACTTGCTCGCGGTCCAACTCAACGCTGTTGTCTTGTTGGCGGAGAAAGACCTTCTTGTCGTTTTTGCGCGAGATGACACGGTCGGGCGACGCTTCGACATCAAGCACGAGAATGAACCCCTCTTTACCTGCGGATGTCGTTACAGGGATGCGCTCCTTATGAACGCGCGGAACCGGTGTGCAGCATGTTAGAGGTGTCTGCTCGTAATCCTCGACGTTCTGGCCACCATTCACACTGAAGCCCGTACTCTCGCCATTGTCCTCGATGCCGATGACCAGCTTACCGCCTGCCGCATTGGCAAGGCTACGATATGTCTTGCCGCGTCGTTTGGCTTGATGCGTGCGCTCTTGCGGTCAAAGTATTGGTTTTCCCTCGCAGTGGAGAATACGGCAGGGTCGTTGCGACCTATCGGTTTTTGCATGGCGCCTCCTGGTTCTTCGGGTAGCCATTTTACAGCAGGTTCCGATACGCTTTTCCCTTATGTTCGCTCTCAAGCACGTAAGAAGCGCAGGGCTGTCGGAGAGCAAGTCAGCCAAGTTACTTTCCGGACTTTGAGCCCAGGCTTCAGCCCGTGGATGTGCGCCTTGCCGGATACGTGACAGGCGAAAACGCAATTCGGCTTCTCGATAGCCGCTTTCGCATTGATGCTCCCGTAAGAAGTCGCCTGCCCCCACTATCCCAGGGGCAGAAAAAGGACTCACCGACGTCGGACCCCTGAGCTCACAGCCTCAGGCCAAGGTCGCGGGCAACAGACGAGAGGCGCAGCTCGAGCGCGCCTTTGCGACAGGTATCACTGCATGCGCCGCACTGTATGCACTCGTCGTGCACGATGGCGCCCTGCTCCAGAAGCTCGCTCACGGGCAGGCTCATGGGGCACGCCTTGTCGCACATCCCGCATCCGACGCACGCCTCGGGCGTTGCGCGAACGTGCAATTGGGGCAGGTGCAGCAGGCGGCCCAGGCGCTTTCCTATCACCATGAACGGTGCCATCCAGCAGATGCAATGGCATAGGGCCCTGCGCCCGACGAAAAGAGCCGGCACGAAGAAGAGCGCGACGATACACAGGTAGGTTATGAGGCCTCCCACGCTCGCGGCAGACATCCCGCTCGTCGTGTGGTACGTGAAATCGAGCCGTGAAAACCCGCCCGAGATGATGGCTCCCGCCACGATCGAGCTGACCCAGGGAATCCAGATCACATACTTTACGAGCAGCTTCTTCCCGGACTTCGTGGGCTTGGGCTGAGCCATGGCAGCGATCTCTTGCAATCCGCCCGCCGGGCACGCCCATCCGCAAAACGCGCGTCCCAGCACGAACGCGCTTGCGAACTGGAGGAGAAACACGAGGACGCTTCCGGCCATGACGCCCTCGAAGGCCCCCATGACCGAGAGGTAGGGGGAGAAGTAGAAGATCGTGACGGGAAAGAGCGCGAACGAGGCGATGAGAACCCCGATGCGCACGCGCTGGCGCCTGGTCTCGTATCTCATGGCTAGAGCTCCTTTCCGCTGGGCACGAAACCGCCGCGCGCCTGCAGGAACGCCATGAAAGCGCCGTCCATCATGCGGGTGAGGTCTTCTTCGGGAAACTCCGCGCCTTCGGCGATGAGCGAGGCGATCCCATGCGTGTACACGATGAGATCGAGGTAGAGCCCGCGTGCGGAGCCTCCGTCCAGACCGAGGTGCCCCTCGATCGCCTCGAGGACGCCAGGTTGGGCGCCAAGCTCGTAAAGGTCGTCGACTCCCTTCACCTGCATGTACGGCGACAGGTACAGGAACATGAAGAGCTGCGGCTCTTCTTGGGCAAGCCGTATGTGGGCGCGGCCATTCGAGGCGAACGGGTTGCCCCCGACCTCGACATGCTCCCTGTTGTAGTTCGTGACCCACGCGCGCGCATGCCCGTAGAGGGCCTCCATGAGTCCATCCATGCTTCCGAACTGCCGGTATATCGGCTGGACCGAGCACTGGGCGCGCTCGGCCACCGCCCGGGCGGTCAAAGCCTCGTATCCCCTCTCGCGAAGCAGGTCCATCGCCGCTTCCAGGACGCCCTGCTCGGTGAATCGCTCGTTCGGCACGATGCTGTCGCCTCCCTAGGAATAACGTACGTTACCTAACGCATGTTATTCCTAGCTCCGCAGCGTGTCAACAAGCGGCTTTTTGACTTTTGCTGACTGCCGCAAGCCGGAGCGCCTCGTCAAGTTTCCCGTGCATTGTCGAACAGGTCCTATAGCCCTCCGTGTCTGAGGCCTTGATACAGGTCAATCAGCAAGGTCAGAGAGTTGATCCAGGGTGCCGTCGATGTCTGCGTCCACGAGGATCGATCTTTCGGCAATCGTCGCAGGCGCTATGGCTTCTCCCATGTTCACGCAGGCGTACGTCGCCCGCCCGTTGGAGGCGGTCGCGTTCCAGAACGGGTACTTGATGATGACGGGGGTGTTGGCACCCACGCCGAGCTCCAGGTAGAGAACGCGATCATGCTCGTGAGTTCTGCGGAACTGCGCATAGCGCTCAGCTGCCGCGTGCCAGCCCTCGTCCTCGACGAAGGTGCCGTCGGCGCGCAGGTTGGGCACCATCGACGCCCCGCAGCGCGGGCACGTGGGCAGAAGCTCGCTTGGCACGTGCATGTCACGCTGGCGCTCGTACATCTCGCGCACAACGTCCTCGTTGTCGTAGGTCGCGTCATGGCATGGGCGGCTGCACTGGAAGAGTCCGTAGTCGCCCTGCGTGTAGAAGAGTCGCTCCTTGTCGAATCCCGCTCGCTGGAACTGATGGTCGACGTTGGTGGTGATGACGAAGTAGTCCCTACCCTGCAGGAGCGCCAGCAGCTTCTGGAACGTATTCCCGGGGGGATCCACGTAGCGGTTCACCCATATGTGGCGGCTCCACCACGCCCAGTAGGTTTCTAGGTCAGGAAAGGGATAGAACCCGCCCGAGTAGATGTCGCCTATGCCGAATCGGTCGCGGAAGTCGGCGAAGTTCTCGTCGAAGCGACGTCCGGCGTAGGTTAGCCCCGCTGCCGTCGAGAATCCCGCGCCCGCACCGACGAGGATGGCGTCACATGAGCCCAACTCCTTTCGGAGAGCGCTGATGGCGTCGACAATGCCCACATCCTCCCCAAAGACGACCGCGCGACCGCTCCTCGCGATGGAGTGTCTGCCACCCATCTTGCTAGTCTCCCAGAATTGCATGGTAGATCTCCTCATCCTTCTGGCCGAACACGTTGAAGACGACGTGCAGGTCAGAGTCACTCTCGTCGAGCCATTCGCGCACGGTTCGCACGGCGATGCGCGCGGCCTCCTCCTGCGGGAAGCCGAACACGCCCGTGCCTATGCAGCAGAAGGCGACGCTCTTTGCGTCGAGACCCGTTGCGGTCTTCAAGCAGCAGCGATAGCTGTTGGCCAGTAGCGCTTGGTCAGAGTCGCTCGGATGTCCCGCCGCAATTGGTCCCACGGTGTGGATGATCCACGTGGCGGGCAGGTTGTAGGCAGCCGTTACCTTGGCCTGACCCGTGGGCTCCTCGTGGCCCTGCTCCCGCATGATGCGCGCGCACTCGGCTCGCAGCTGCACGCCCGCGTAGGTGTGGATGGCGTTGTCGATGCAGTGATGGCCGGGCACCCAGCATCCGAGCATCTGGGAGTTCGCCGCGTTCACGATCGCGTCGGCCTCAAGTGTTGTGATGTCGCCGCGCCAGATGCTCAGGCGCGCATCCGAACTCACGCGCGGAAGGGACGACGCCCTCGTCACGCCCGCCCGCTCGATGCGGGTCTTGAGCATCCGATCCTGCGCGGCCAGGAAGGCCTCGTCCGCGGGAAGGGGCTCCCGCACGTTCACGAGGTTGCGGTACAGCGCGAACAGCGACTCCTCGTCGCCCGCCGCCTCGACGATGGCGTGCGCGTCCGCCTGCTCCCCGTAGTGTTCCTTCACAAGGTATTTTGCCGCAAAGGCGAGGTCGTTCCGATAGCCCATGACAGCCCCTTTCATGGAGGCGAGGCGCCGCGGAAGTCGCAGCGCCCCGCCTGCGGTCGATTGCCTAGACCTTAGAACTTGCCGTTGTCGTTTTGCCAGGTGGACTTGTCAGCGATGGTCTCCACGACGTCCCAGTGCTCGGCGATCTTGCCGTCCTCCACGCGCCATAGATCGTAGAAGGCCACGTGCTCGCCGGCGAAGGTGCCCTCGGAGACGCCGAGCGCGTAGTCGTGGTCAGCGAGCACCATGTGCACGGTGTCGTAGACCATCTCGATGCCTTGCTCTGCCATGGCCGAGAGTGCCGCACCGAGCCCCGAGACACCGTCGGCGATGGAGCTGTTGTGCTGGATGTACGTGTCGCCGTCGAAGTAGTCGGCGGTCTTGCCAGGGTTCTTGCCCTGCATCACGTCCTCGAGGAACGCGGACACGAGCGTCCTGGTCGTATCGGTGTCAGCGGCGGCGTCAACGGGCGCCACGTTGTCGACCTGCGTGTGGCCCGAAGGGTTAGGCTCGGCCCTGTCGGCCAGGTTGTCCCAGTGCTCGGCGATGAGGCCGTCGGCGTCGAAGCAGAAGACGTCGAAGGCCACCTGCTCGCCCGCGCCAGCGAAGTTGTACACGCTATGGAGGAAGACCTTGTCGCCGTCCTCAAAGGCGCGGACGTTCTGGACCGTGGTCTTGGCGGGCGCTTCGGAGAGATACTTGATGGAACCCACGAAGGCGTCGCGGCCGGTGCCGTAGGCGAGGTTGTGCTGGACGTAGTCCCTTGCGAGCAGGCTCGCCGCCTTTTCGGCGTCACCGGAGGCGAAGGTGTCAATAAGGGCGAGCGCGTTCTCGATCTGCTTGGACATGGGGTGCTTCCTCTCTTCCTTGGCGGACCATCCCGCCGTTTGCTTCTTGCTAATGACACGGTATGATTCATAGTTACTAAAGGGAAGTAAGCACTTTAAAGTGCTGTAGGCACCACTAGGTAACTATTGGGCATGAGGAGCGAAAATGGACACTGGAAAAATTGTCGAGGACTGGTCGGAACGACTTGCCGCTGCCCACCAGATGCAGGGCGAGACCAAGGCACGGGGCGAGGTTCCAGGCGAGGTGCTGCTTGAGAACGGTCTTCCCGCATGTCCGGTGGCGACCACGTTGACGATGGTGGGCAACCGTTGGCGTCCGCAGATCCTGCGCGAGCTGCTCTCCGGTACCAAGCGCTTCGGCGAGCTCCAACGGGCGCTTGGCGGCGTGAGCCAAAAGGTCCTCACCCAGAACCTACGTGACCTCGAGGAAGCGGGTGTGCTCACGCGTACGGCCTACCCGGAGGTGCCACCACGCGTGGAGTATGAGTTGACGGAGCTCGGCTTCACGCTCGAGCCGGTCATAGACGCGATGTGGCGATGGGGTGTGGCATATCAGGGTGGCCTTGCTTCGTAGGTACGGGATGAGGTGCGCATGCAGTTTCTGCCTAGCGTAGCGGCACGTCGTGGAAAACGCGAACGGCCCTGAAAACGGTCGCGGGGGGCTTGAACCTGGGACTTCCGGGCCATGGGCGAACCCAGAGCCATCGCAGGTCAGACTTCCACGGCTCGCTCTGCCTTCCAGCGCTTCCAGCTTCGTGTTGCCGTCAGGATGTCGGTCAGACACCGGCGGCAAGGCTCCCGGCAGGTGAACGGTGCGATGCCGGGGGAGGTGTGAGAACAGCACAGCTCAACTGCACCAGCCGGGCATGCGCTGTAGGTGTAGCGCAGACAAGTGGGAGGTGACCCGCTGCGCAAGGATCCCAACCCGCTGCGACAGGAATCGACCTTGCAGGCGGCCCGTGCCGCCTGGCGACCCGTGGCCCTGATACAATCCCAACCATCATTTCTTGAAGCGAAAGGCTGGAAGGCATGGAAGAGGGAAAGAAGGGCGCGTCCGCCAAGGTGCCGGAGAGCGATGGAAGCGGCGCGGAGGTCGCGATCGTGCCGGCGAACGAGGTCGTGATCCGGGACCTCATCTACACCGTGCGCGGCACCCAGGTCATGCTGGACAGCGACTTGGCAATGCTCTATGGCGTAGAGACCAAAAGGCTGAATGAGAACGTCAAGCGTAACATCGCCCGCTTTCCCGAGCCCTTTTGCTTTCAGCTGACGCAAGACGAGTACGCAAACTTGATGTCGCAATTTGCGACTTCAAGTTTTGGCGGGCAGCACGGTGGCCGCAGGAAGCTGCCGTACGTCTTCACCGAGCAGGGCGTTGCCATGCTTTCTGCAGTGCTGAGAAGCGATACCGCCGTGCGTGTAAGCGTGCAGATCATGAAGTCCTTCGTCGAAATGCGCCACTTCATCGCCTCCAACGCCGCCCTCTTCGAGCAGGTCCGCGCCGTGGAGCTGCGCCAGCTCGAGTACCAGAAGTCCACCGACGAGCGGTTCGAGCGCGTCTTCGACTACATGGAGGCCCACGAGGCCCCAAAGCAGAAGGTGTTCTTCGAGGGACAGGTCTACGACGCATTCGAGCTGCTGGTCAACCTCGTGAAGAGGACGGAGCGCGAGATCGTGCTCGTGGACGGCTACGTGGACGCGGGCACCCTCAACGTCCTGGCCAAGAAGCGCAGGGACGTCGCGATCACCATCTGGACGCATCCGAACACCCGGCTCACCGCCCGCGACGTCGACACCTTCAACGCGCAGTACCCGCAGCTCGAGGTGCGCCACACCATGGCCTTCCACGACCGCTTCCTCATCCTGGATGGCACCGAGGGCTACCTCGTCGGCGCGTCGCTCAAGGACGCCGGCAAGAGGGCCTTCGCCATCACGCGCATCGAGGACGCCGAGTCGGTGGCAGCCATCCTGGCGAGGCTGGAGCGGTAGGCCTCAACCCCGTTGCCATCCCGTCTACGCGGGCCACAGACGCGAATCCTCGCCAAGGCCACCGGTAAATGCAAAGCGCGGAAATCCGCTGCTCTGCGAAGCCCACTGTCCTCCGGATTTCCGCTTCTCCCACCTCGACCTCCTTCCACGTGATAATGGGTTCGCTCGAGAAGATGATGGAGAGGGTCGCCAAGGTGTTGGACTGGACAATGGGATGCCCGGTTACGCTGGGACTCGAGGAGTTCTACAACGTAAAGAGCAGGTCAGGCGAATTGTCTAGTCCGATGATCCCCGCACTGCGAGACCGGTTCTCTCTTATTGTTTTGAAGTTGCTCGTTCATAGGAATAAGGCGCGAGGAATATAATGCCCGCAGAGATCAATAGCATAATTGCCATAGTTAGAGATGCTACGAAAACATCTCCTTCCGGCAGAACATCATAGTTAATGATTCTCAAACCGGCAGTAATTGGATAGACGTCACCTTGTCCTCCTGGGACAGCATAACTTCCGAAGAAGCCGTACATAAAAGCAAGGCAAATCATTGGATAATATCCGTTTACCTTCCTGAATCCCCAGATGATGAGCGGTAGGACGGCAATATAAACGAATATTGCTATTCCGCAAATCTGCAAGAGAGACTTCATGATGTGAAACCCAGTGACTCCCTGAAGGTGCAGTAGGCCCGCCCCTATAAACACGAATATATAATTCACTATTGATAGTGCGAGGACGAGAAGACCGATGACGACCGCTTTAGCAGCGCATACCCTTTTGATTGAGACCGGAATCGTGAGGATCGTCCTCAAAGTCTCGTTGCTGTATTCTTGATTGAAAATCATTCCACCCATAAGGGTGATAACGAGGGGAAAGGCCGCATAAAAGTCATTCCATATAGCAGCCATGTAGAATGCTTCAAAATCGGCGGCCTGGCTATCAACGCTTTGTGCCATTACAAATTGTATAAAGGTCATGAACGCCGAGAAGAAGGCACCTGCGCATATAACCCATAGAACATTGCTCCTTTTGAGCTTCTCAAGCTCGCACACAACCATTCGTAGCATGGTCCCTTACAGCTCCTTTCGTCTGTAAATTATTGTTCCCGCCAAAATCATAATGAGTGAGAAAATACCCATATAGATCATGGCATCAGTGGTAGGAATCGCATACGGCACATAGCCTTGTAAGCGTGATTCCACTGGGAAATATCCCAAATACCATCTAAACACAGTCACTACCGGCAGCAGTTTTATTTGGGTTTCGAGAAGCGTTTCGCCCCCCGGTCCCAAGCAAAGATAGGGTAGGGCAAAGCAAACAACAGCATACATAAAAGATACGATGTTCGATATCGTATAGTTTATACCAAATGAAATGACAAACAATATAACCGGCAAAGAAGTGGCGAACATAAAGATGCCGCACAATACGCTGAAGCTTACGAACGTCACTCCTTGCAAAGATTCTCCAACAAAATACGAAGTGACGATGCTGGCACTTAGTTCAATCAAACAATACGCGATTGACAGCATCATGAGGACAATGCACTTCGAGATGAATATCTTCGTTTTGCTCACCGGAACAGTGAGGATGTTTTTCAAAACATCGTTGTCAGTCTCCGGCAGGAAAATCATCGTAGACAACACGCCAAGCACGCATGGCAAGAACAGCATCTCACCAAGCAGGAACACTACTCTAAAGAGCACGTAAAATGACACTTCTTGTCTAGCGGCAAGAGCCAGAACAGGAATTGGAAGAAGAAATGCCACGCCCATGGTTAGAGCAACGAATCTTCTTCTCTTTAGTTTTTGAAACTCACACCAGATCAGCTTAAGCAATTCCCTCACCTCCCGTCACGCGCCTAAAGTAATCTTCTAGTGTCTCCTCGCAGGCATGGGCTTCAAATACCTTCAAGCCGCCTCTGACATACGCGGAAACGATCTGCTCTACAGGCAAGTCGAGATTGTGCAAGCGGAGGTTGCGATCGTCCTGAATGGTGAAACGCGTTTCATGGAATGCGGTTTCCAAGATTCGCGCCGCCTGCGCGGCATCCGATACGGTGAAATGAACGTGGCGGCTGCTTTTCTGCTCCAGCTCTGCGAATGTTTCTTCCTCCAGCAATTCGCCCTGGTCGATGATCCCGATATCGTCGGCGAGCAAGACAATTTCTGAAAGGATGTGGCTCGACAGGAGGATCGTTTTCCCTCTCTTGTCGCAAAGCTCTCGGATAAATGTCCGCACTTCCGCAATCCCGATGGGGTCAAGCCCGTTGATCGGCTCGTCCAGTATCAGAAGCTCCGGATCATGCATAACTGCTAGCGCAATCGCGAGGCGCTGCTTCATGCCAAGAGAGTATTGAGAGAACAGCTTCTTGTCTTTATGGGGCAGGCCGACAAGCTCAAGCGCGTCCTGAATTGCATGGGTGTTTGGAACGCCGCGCAGCATGGCAAAGATGCGCAGGTTTTCCGTCCCGGTCAAGTTTGGATAGAATCCAGGGGACTCGATCATGCTTCCAATGCGGGGGAGCATCTTTTTCTCGTTTCCCTGTAGGGGCTCTCCCCACAGCAGAACTTCTCCGGCAGTAGGCTCCGTCAGGCCTAGCAGCATCTTCATGGTTGTTGACTTTCCGGCCCCGTTTCTTCCTAGAAGGCCGTAAATCCGCCCCTTCTTTACATGGATGTCCAGATCGGCCACGCTTTTCTGCGCACCGTATTGTTTCGTCAAATGCTTTGTTTCGATGACGAACTCGCCCATGAGAAAACCTCCTTGCTTGTCTTGCCTAAAGCTAGCGATCCAACCTTGCACCAACCTTGCAATCTGAGTGAATCCCGCGCCCGAGGAAACATGGAGGACATGCCCAGATTGAGATCAGGGGAGAGGAAGAGCACAACGGAGAAAGGCGTCGGTGCTGAAGGGGCAAGCGCGAAGAGCGTTGCGCTCAGCATTTCAATCTAGATAGCAACCTTGCAAATTCAAAACCAGCCGACCATGTGACCGGCTGAACAGGACGCTTTATTTATTAAGAGGCAGCGTCAGGATAAACGCAGCGCCTTGACCGAGGCTGCTTTTGGCGGAGAGCCGCCCGTCCATCTTCTCCGCCAACTGATAGGCAATCGACAAGCCGAGCCCACTCCCTTTTTCGCTCCGGCCTCTGTCGCACTTATACAGACGGGAGAAAATCTGCTTCAAATCACGTTCTTCTATGCCGACGCCGTTGTCGACCACAGAAAGACGCATGGTGTTCTCTTGCTCTTTAAGATGCACATGAACGATACTTGCCTGACTATGCGCAATGACATTTTGCATCAGATTGTTGATGATCCGCATATAACTGTCCGAGTCAACATCGACCATAACAGGCTGATCCGGTATATCAATCAGGTAGTCTATATTCTGTTCCTCAAAAATAGGAATCCAGTCAATCAGGATATTGCGGGTCAGCTCCGCTGCCTCCGCTCTTTGTAGGGACATAGTAAATTCATTGGAGTTGAGCTTGAACCAGTCAAACAGGACATCAATGTAGCCTTTTAAGTCGTAGGCTTTCTGCCTGGCCGTTTCTATGTATTCTTCCCGCTCTTCTCCGGTTACAACGCCTTTATGTGCAGCGTCCAGATACCCGATCAGTGTTGTAAGGGGCGTCCTCACATCATGGGACAGGCTTGTCATAAGCTGCTTATTTGTTTCCTCCGCCTGCTGAAATGTTGCGATCCGATCCTCATAGCTGTGGACAATATCGTTGATTTCGTAGACCAGCGGGGAAAGAAGCTGATTGGGGTCGGTAAGGACGCGTCGATTTCCGTTCCCGTTTCGCACGTCAGCCAGAGCTTCGGCAAGCTCTTTGGCCTGTTGTCTTTCTTTTCGGAGGATGAGGGCAGCGGAAACGATGACAATTACGACAACAGCCAACGAGACGATAGATATTGCGTCCATGTCGGAGATCATACCTCCTTGTTGAAACGGTAGCCGATTCCCCTTACCGTCTGCAGGTACTTCGGGCTTCCGGGATCGGCCTCCAGTTTTTTGCGCAGGCGGCTGATCACAGCCATGATGTTGCTGTCGCCGTAAACATACGGATCGCCCCACACCTCCTCATAGATCTGCTGCTTTGTCAAAATCCGTCCCTGGTTTTTAGCGCAATACAGAAGTACGTCGAATTCTTTTGGAAGGAGCTCAAACGTCCCGTTTTCTGTCGTAACAGAACGAGAATCGAAGTCGATTACCAAGCCGTCATAAGAAAGCGTGTTGCCATCGTTCCCATTCTGACTAAAGCGCGTATAGCGGCGGATCAGGGAGGTAATGCGCGCCAGCAGCTCGTCCATGACAAAAGGCTTTGTCAGATAATCATCCGCCCCTTCACGCAGGCCGCGCACTTTTGAGGTGCTATCGTCTTTCGCGGTAAACATCAGGACAGGGACGTTGCTTTCCTTTCTGATCTGTTCCAGGGTTTCAAACCCATCGAACCCCGACATCATTACGTCTAGAATGACAAGCTGATACTCATCCTCTTTCAGCTTTTCCAGCCCAGCCCTGCCTGAATAGCAGCAATCCGCCTCTATTTCTTCCCGCAAAACGGTGCGGCAGATCAGGGCGCAAAGCTCGCGATCATCGTCGATCACCAAAATCCTATTCATGCATCTGCCCCCGTCCATACGTTGCCCCGTTGCCTATCGACTTCTCTACATTTTAGGGACCGCCCAAACCGACCCCATTTTGACAGGATTGACGATACAGCTTGCCTACATGTCTCGCCCCCGCGTGAAGGAAGCCGTGCTATTCCGGCGCTCGCCCATCGAGATCGCGCAGCTCCTTGTTGACGGCTGCGGCGAGGTGCACGGCGACGAGCGCGGCCCCGCACACGACGAACCAGGGTCCGAGTCCCACGGCTTCCGCCCCTGCCCCGGCTGCGGGGCTGAGATACAGGACGATCTAGCTTGTTGACTGACAGCCATACGAAGATATAATAGGCTACATATTGTTAGCCTATTATTCGAGGCGTGATGGCGGACAACAGAAGGACAGATACGCGTGAGCGCATACTCGACGCGGCGCTCGACCTCATGAGCGAGCGCGGATATGGCGGCGTGACCATACGCGACATCGCAGATGCCGTCGGGATCAAAGGCGCGTCGCTCTACAAGCACTTCAAGGGCAAGGCGGATCTGTTCGACGCCCTCGTCGCGCGCGAGACGAGGGCCATCGAGGACACGCTGCGCGACGCCGGCGCGAACGCGACGCTTGACGACGACCCGGCAATCTACGACCTCGAGGACGCAGAGGCCCTGGAAGATCTCGTCTGGGCTAGCTACGCCCCCTTCTTCCTTGACGGGCGCGTCAAGAAGCTCAGGCGAATGCTCGAGGTGAGCCGCTATTCGGACGAGAGGTGCGCAAAGCTTTACGACGCGATCTTCGTGGCGCGTCCGCTCGCCCTGCAAAGGCGGATATTCGACACGCTCGTCAAGCGAGGAGCGTACGAGCCATGCGACACGGCGCTAGCCGCACAGCAGTTCCACGGCCCAATGCTGATGCTGATAGGAGCCGAGGTGGGCGCGGAGAGCGCCGAGGACTTCTGCGCACGCCACCTGAAGACGTTCAAAGAGGTGCACGAGAGGAAACGTCCATGAGGACGGCTATCGTATACAGCTCTAAGACCGGGCACACGGAGAAATACGCGAAGTGGCTGGCCGAGGACCTCGGGTGCGAGGCGGTGCCCTACCGCGAGCGAAAGTCGGTCGACCTGACTGCGCTCGACGCGCTCGTGTTCTGCAGTTGGTTCCACGCGGCATCGATCGTGAATGCCAAGTGGGCCAAGAAGATCATGCGCGAGCACCCGGACCTGCACGTGGTCGTGCTCGCAACAGGGGCGACCCCCATGCCCGAAGACGGCTGGACGACGGAAGAGGAGATCAAGGAGGCGTTCAGGCACACGTTCCCCGAGAGCGGGTACCCGACGCTTCCGCGCTTCTACTGCCACGGGGGCTTCGACTTCGATAAGCTCGACACGCCCAACAAGATTGTCATGCGCATGTTCTTCAAGATGCACGAGAAGAACGCGAGAGACCCCAAGACCGACGAGATGCTGAAGGTCATGCGGGAAGGCTTCGACGACACGAAGCGCGAGTACCTGAGGCCCGTTCTGGCGCACCTTGAGGGAATCAGCGAGAAGAAAGCAGCATGCTAGCGCCCGGCCTCGACCGCATCGGCGAGCGCCCGGTAGCCGTGCGCCGCGAGATCGACGAACTTGCGCTCGGCGTAGCCCTCCATCATCTGGTGCATGAGCGTGCGTCCGTAACGAAAAACCCTGGCCAGTTCACACTGGTCAGGGCCTTGGTTTTGGTCGCGGGGGCAGGATTTGAACCTACGACCTCCGGGTTATGAGCCCGGCGAGCTACCAGACTGCTCCACCCCGCACTGTCTGGGCGCGTCGTACGCGCAAATAAGTACTGTAACGGCTGCGTCATTTCGTGTCAAGGCGAGATTTGCAAAACCCTGTCGCACGGGTGGGTCATCCTCCGTCCATTCACAAACTCGTCCACACGTATGGCGTGTCTTGCCGCCGGTCAGGTTGCGGCAACTCCGGACAGCCGAGTCGCATCAGTCTTCCCCACAAGCCATGGCGACCCGCTGCATGGCTTGCGATGGCCCTCTCCGCACAGCTTGCGGCATCCTGGCGCCCCCTCACACAGCTCATAGCGCCCCTTCGTCACACAGGTGACTCCCGCCTCATCCACCCCTCGTCCGAAGCCCCACACGCACAGCCTGTTGTGGAGGTTTCATCAACCGTCGTATTGCTTCTTCGCGGCGCATTCGCGGGGGTCCGGTCGTGCTATAAACCTTACGTTTGCGCTTCGGCACCATCCGAGTCAGGCGCAGATACGACCCACTCATCACCTCACAAAGGAGACCACGCACCATGCCCCACGAGCGCTACCGACTCGGATTCCACATCGCCCCCAAGACGGGCTGGCTGAACGACCCGAACGGCCTCTGCCAGTTTCGTGGCGTCTACCACGCCTTCTTCCAGTTCAACCCCCTGTGGCCCGCTATCGACACCAAGTATTGGCGCCACTTCGTCTCCACCGACCTGGTGCATTGGAAGGATTGTGGAACCCCGCTCGTGACCGACATCGCAGAGGATCGCAATGGCGTGTACTCCGGGTCCGCCTGCGTGCGACGTGGCATGGCCACCGACGGCGGCGACCTCATGTGCCTGTACTACACCGGCAACGTGATCTACAAGGACGACCCCGAGGCCGGCATGGACTTCGTGCACACCGGCCGCGAGGCCAATGAGATCCTGGTCACCAGCGAGGACGGCATGACCTTCTCCGAGAAGAGCGTGCTGCTGCGTAACGCCGACTATCCCGACGTGTGCACGCTGCACGTGCGTGACCCCAAGGTGTGGGAGCAGGACGGACAGGTGTGGATGCTGCTGGGCGCGCGCGACCAGAACGACCAGGGCATGGTGCTGCTCTACGGCTCTGAGGACGGACGCACCTGGCGCATCAAGTCCCAGGTCTATTCCCAGCAGCCCTTCGGCTACATGTGGGAGTGCCCTAACATCGTGCAGATCGAGGGCCGCGAGTTTCTTGCCGTGTGTCCCCAGGGCCTGCCCGACGAGGTGGACCGCTGGCAGAACATGTGGCAGGCGGGCTACTTTCCGCTGCCCGGCAGCATCATGGACACGCTGCTCGTGGACGAGCAGACCTTCGTGGAGTGGGATCTGGGCTACGACTTCTACGCGCCGCAGGTCTTTGTGGACGACGCCGGTCGTACGATCCTCATCGGTTGGATGGGGACCTTCGAGGACAACCGGACCAGCACGCCGGCAGGCATGCCCTGGGCGCACTGCCTGACGGTGCCACGCGAGCTGACAGTGGGCGACGACGGCCTGCTGCGCCAGCTGCCGGTGCGCGAGCTCGAGACCGCGCGGGGCGAGGGGCTGTCGCTTCGGGCGAGCCGTCACGTCGCCATCGACGAGCATCGCGCCGACATCGTGCTCGAGGGCATCGACGGTGTCGGTGCGCTGGTGCTTGACGACGACGCGCTGGAGATCGCCTTTACGGGCGAGAAGCTCGAGATCCGCTTTGGAGACGGTGGCATCGCCGGCGGCCGCGTGGATCGGCAGGTGCCGCTCAGCCACCTGGACGACCTGCGCGTGCTGGTGGACACCTCGGCCATCGAGCTCTATGCGAACGGGGGAGCGCTGGTCTTCTCCACGCGGTGGTTCCCCACCGCCGACATGCTCAAGGTCGAGGCAAGCTTCACGTGCGATCGCGCCATGATGTATGCCATGGAGGACGCCATGGCTGACGCCTATGCCGAGACGCACACATACTCGACACGTGTATTGGATGCGGTGGTCTGAGCTCCCCGATCAGTCCAACGGGGTGTGGCGCGCTTGCCCCGCGTATGGGATGAGAGACCACATCGACCCCTCCTTTCCAGGGCGGATGCTTGGCACTGACCACGTGCGGGGGATGCGAGAGGTGCGTCGCCGAGTCGCCGATGGTGCGGATCGGCACTGCGCCCGCCTGCCGCACCTACGCCTGCTCTGCGGTATGCTTGAGTTCGTCCGACATTTCGCGGTGTTGGGTCGTATCCATAGCAGAGGGGAGGCTGTCGTGTCGCAGACGTGCGATATCGAGGCGATCTTCAGACGACACGCGCAGACGGTGTATCGCGTTTGTTATTCCTTCATGGGGTCGGTGGCCGACGCCGAGGACGCCACGCAAGCTACGTTCATGAAGCTTGTGGATCGTCCGCGCTCGTTCGAGAGCGAGGAGCACGAGAAGGCGTGGCTTATCGTGTGCGCGTCAAACCTGTGTCGCGACCTGCTCAAGAGTGCGGCCCGTACTCGCGTGACGGCGATGCCCGAGCGTGAGCCGGCGGATCCACGGCAGGCAGGCCCCATCGACGAGACGCTCGATGCGGTGCTGCGTCTCCCCGAGAAGTATAAGGACGTGGTCTACCTGCATTATTACGAGGGCTACAAAACCGGCGAGATCGCAGAGATGCTGGGGGAGAAGCCTTCGACCGTCCGCAACCGCCTGCGTGACGCGCGGGGCCTGTTGCGGGAGGCGCTGAGGGGCGATGCGCGATGAGTGACACCAACAAGCTGTTTGACCAGTACATACACGACGCGTACGAGCGTGTCGAGCTGAGCGGGGATGCGCAGGAGCGCATGCTCGCCGCGCTGCTTGCGGCACAGGCCGCGCGCACGGAAGCGGCGGCGGAGCCTGCCGAGCGCATCGCGCCGGTGGCCGCGCCGACTGCGACGCAGGAGGAGACGGAGCAGGAGGTGCGTGCCGACGGGGAACCCGCACAGGTCGAGCTCACGGCTGTGCCTCGTCGTCGGCGCGTCCTGCCTGCGTGGGCTGCGCTGGCAGCCGCTCTCCTGGTGGCGACGATAGTCGTGCGCGTGAGTGGCGTGATGGACGGCTGGGGCTCGGGCTCTGCCGACAGCGCGGCGGCGCCTGCCGAAAGCGCGGCGACCGACGAGGGCGTCTCCTATGACGCGGAGTCCCTTGAGGACAAAGAGAGCCGTTCGATCTCGGAAGAGATGGCGCCCCAGACCGATGCCGACGCCACATCCGCCGAGCCCACCGCCGTCGAGCTCTATCCCAGCATCATGCTGGCCGACGGCACGCACCTGACGGCTCTTGAGGACAGCCTGTATCCCAGGGAGCTTGATGCCTCTCAGGTGGGGGACTCACTGGGTGAGGCGACCGCGACGTCGTTCGACCCGGGCAAGGAGGTCACCTGCGAGGTGTTCGCGCTGGTAGATGACTCCACGGCCTTTGCGGTGCGCTATCCGGGCGAGGACACGTACTGGCGCTGCACCAAGGACTGATGTCCGTCACGAGCGAGGTGGCTCCCACCACATGGAAAGATGACCTGAGCAAGGGCGTCTGCGCGAGGCAGGCGCCCTTTTTTTGCGCCGACACAGAAAGAGGCACCTATGTGTCGGGGATTGCGAAGGGGGCATGCGGAGCCGGGCCCAGGGTAGGGCCATGGGACGGGTGGGCCCGCCCGCAGCGCCGCCCTCCCGGCCTCGCCGGACGGCCGCATTCAAGCCCAAGAACATGCTCGCATCCTCCATCGGACGCATGACACATACGTCCCTCTTCCCCCGTATCAACAAGGGCGTCTGCGCGAGGCAGGCGCCTTTTTTGCGCCAGATTCGGACGCGGGTGCGACAAAATGCGACGTTCGGTCGTATCCCTGGTAGACGCATTATCGGAAGGGGATGACCATGGCACGCACATTGCACACACACACTTTGACATCTGGACGCACCCTGGTCGCATGGGCCGTCATGCTTTCGCTGGTGGTCTCGCTCGCGGGTTGCGGATGCGTACTGCGCGACCAAAGCGGAACCGCCACATCGTCCGACGACGGCGTGGGTGCGCCGGGAGCTGGCGCGGTGGAGGGCGAGAGCGGCGCCGGTGACGTCATGTGGTACGAAGACGAATCGATCGAGTTCAACACGGAGGAGTATGACGCCCTGCAGGAGATAGGCTTCATCTCCACGGCGACCAGGCCGCTCTCCACCGTCTCTGCCGACGTTGACACGGCCAGCTACTGCAACCTGCGGCGCATGCTGCGCGACGGGTGGACGCCCGACGAGATCGACGCGGGTGCCGTGCGCATCGAGGAGATGCTCAACTACTTCTCCTATGACTACGAGACGGGTTCGGGAGACGACCTCTTTGGCACGACCGTGCACGTGGGGGACTGCCCGTGGAACGACGAGACCAAGCTGGTGACGCTCGGCTTTGCGACGGCCCCTGAGGCCACAAGCGTGGCAGAGGCCGGTTCGAATTTGGTGTTTCTTATCGACGTGTCGGGCTCGATGGACTCCCCCGACAAGCTCGACCTGCTCAAGGATGCCTTTGACGAGTTCGTCTCGCATCTGGGGGAGGACGATGTGGTCTCCATCGTGACCTACGCGAACGGCGAGGATGTGGTGCTCGAGGGCGCCCGCGGCACCGAGCAGCGCACGATCATGCGCGCCATTCGGCAGCTTCAGGCTGACGGCGCGACGAACGGCGAGGCGGGCCTGCAGATGGCCTACGAGCTGGCGCAGCGCAACTTCATCGAAGGTGGGGTGAACCGCATCGTCATGGCCTCGGACGGCGACCTCAACGTGGGCATGAGCAGCGAAAGCGACCTGCACGACTACGTCGACAAGCAGCGGGAGACGGGCATCTACCTGAGCGTGCTGGGCTTTGGGAGCGGCAACTACAAGGACAATAAGATGGAGACGCTGGCAGACCATGGCAATGGCTCC
Organism: Atopobiaceae bacterium; assembly: GCA_040268355.1. GTDB lineage: Bacteria > Actinomycetota > Coriobacteriia > Coriobacteriales > Atopobiaceae > UBA1367. The sequence goes on from JAWRIT010000160.1 coordinate 19,620, forward strand.
TACCACTACATCGACTGCGTCGAGGAGGCGGAGCGGGTGCTGGGCACCAATCTGACGGCCAACCTCGTGCCCTTGGCTGACGACGTCAAGGTGCAGGTCGAGTTCAACCCGGCGCAGGTCAAGGGATACCGGCTCATTGGCTACGAGAATCGCATGATGGCCGACGAGGACTTCCGCAACGACGAGCGCGATGCGGGCGACGTGGGACCGGGGCACCAGTTCACCGTGGCCTACGAGGTTGCCCTCGCCGAGTCAGGGCAGGAGATTGCCGAGACCGACCTCAAGTACGACTCCGGGAGCTCGGGGGATGCGGCGACTGACGAGTGGCTGACCTCGACCATTCGCTATCGCCCCGCGGACGGCGGCGACGTGCGCGAGCAGACCGAGACCGTGGGAGCGGGCGACCTTTCGGATGATCCGGGCGACGATTGGCGCTTCCAGGCTGCCGTGATCGAGTTTGGCATGCTGCTGCGTGACTCCGACTACGCCGGGTCTGCCAGCTACGACTCCATCGCCGAGCTTGTGGGTACTGGCAAGCTCTCCGAGGAGCGCGAGGGCTTCGTCGAGCTCGCCCTCGGCTGACCACCGGCGCCGAAAGCCGCACAGGAGGACGGGGCGC
>JAWRIT010000161.1:0-10700 GCA_040268355.1 Atopobiaceae bacterium
CCCCCCCCCCCCCGCCTGCTCTCTGATGGTGGCGTCCCCTAGCGCCAGATGAGCACCGTGCCCTCCCAGGGTCGCAGCTCACCGGTGCTGCGCTCGTCGTAGTTGCTGATGAGCACCTCGCCGCCCTCCGCCTCGAGCGCCGGCTGCGGATCGCCCGAGAAGTTGCACTGCACCACGACGCGCACGCCTTCGAGCGTGCGTTCGTAGGCGATGACCGCGTCGCTTGCGGTCTCCAGGAAGTAGACGTCGCCTCCCTGGATGGTCGGCTCCGTCTTGCGCAGCTCGATGACGCGTCGGAAAAAGGCGAGGACCGAGCGGTCGTCATCGGCCTCCGCCCGCGCGTTCAGCCATCGGTGGTTGTCCGCGACGCCGATCCATGGCTCATGGGTGGAAAAGCCGGCGTAGGGACTGTCGTCCCACTGCATGGGCGTCCGGGCGTTGTCGCGCGACTTGTAGGCGATGCGCCTCAGGGCCTCCTCGGCCGAGAGGCCCTCCTCTTGCTGCATGATGCGGTGGTAGTTGATGCTCTCCACGTCGCGGAACTGGTCGATGCTCGTGAAGCCCGGGTTGGTCATGCCCAACTCCTCGCCCTGGTAGATATAGGGCGTGCCCCGCATGAGGTACAGGCACACGGGCAGCAGCTTCGCGGAGCGCTCCCAGCTTTCGCGAGTGGTGTCGTCGCCAAAGCGCGAGCTGGGACGAGGTTGGTCGTGGCAGGTCCAAAAGAGGGCGTTCCAGCCGCCTGCCGCCGTCATCTCCTCCTGCCAGCTGCGGAAGGTGTCCCGGAGCAGGCGAATGTTCGGCTTGGCTGTGGTCCAGCGGTTGCCGCCCACGTTGTCCACGCGGAAGTGGTGGAACGAGAAGGTCATGGCAAGCTCCTCGTTGGACGGCTTGGAGTATTCGATGCAGCGCTCGATGGTGGTCGAACTCATCTCACCCACGGTCAGAAGGTCGCCGATGCCGCCTTCGTGCACCAACTCGCGAAGGTACTCGTCCACATGCTCGCCGTCGGTGTAGAAGCGCCGGCCGTCGCCCACATGATCGTCTGTGAGCACCTCGGGCTTCGAGACGTTGTTGATGACGTCGAAGCGGAAGCCCTGCACGCCACGCGCCTTCCAGAAACGCAGGATGTCGGCCAGCTCCGCGCGGACGGCGGGGTTGCGCCAGTTGAGGTCGGGCTGGGACACGTCGTAGAGGTGCAGGTACCACTTCTGCATCTGGGGAGACCACGCCCAGGCGCTGCCCCCGAACTTGCTTTCCCAGTTGGTGGGGGCCGGTCCGGGATCCTCGTCGCAGGCGCCGTCGGCCCCGTCACGAAGGATGTAGAAGTCCTGGTAGGTGGGGTCTCCGGCAAGGGCACGCTGGAACCATTCGTGCTGGTCGGAGGTGTGGTTGAACACCATGTCCAGCATGAGGCCGATGCTGCGTTCGCGGGCCTCGCGCACCAGCTCGTCGAAGTCCTCCATGGTGCCAAAGACGGGATCGATGGCGCGGTAGTCTGCCACGTCGTAGCCGCCGTCTTTCAAGGGACTCACGAAGAACGGTGTGATCCAGAGGTAGTCCACGCCCAGATCGGCAAGGTAGTCGAGCCGTTGCGTGATGCCACACAAGTCTCCGACGCCATCGCCGTTCGAGTCGTTGAACGACCGGATGTAGATCTCGTAGCAGACCTTTGAGCCCAGCTCGAAGGCCCTGCTGTTGTCACCGATGCCCATGGCGCGCTCCTCTCGTGGCCCTCTGGTCTGGATCCGGGGTCCCAGCGGCACCAAGTGATACCGCTGGGATCCCGCAATCACCGTTACGCCTTGGCGGCCTTCGCACCGCCGATGCCCCTCCTGCGACCGATGGAGACGGTCAGCAGGAACGGCACGACGATGACGATGGCCATGCAGAGGGCGTACATGAGCATGGACTGAGGCTGCATGGCCAGGATGCCGGGCAACCCGCCGACGCCGATGGCGTTGGCCGTGCAGCTCATGGCGCATGACAGGCAGCCGGCGATGGCCGAGCCGATCATGGCGCTGTAGAAGGGGAACATGTGCTTGAGGTTGACGCCGAACATGGCCGGCTCGGTGACGCCCAGGTAGCAGGAGATGCAGGCGGGGATGTTGACCTGCTGGGCGTCCTCGTCACCGCGCTGCAGCACGATCATGCCCAGGACGGCCGATCCCTGCGCGATGTTGGAAAGCGCGATCATCGGCCAGAGCATGGTGCCGCCGTAGTCGGCGATGAGCTGCAGGTCGATGGCGTTGGTCATGTGGTGCAGGCCGGTGATGACCAGCGGTGCGTACACGCCGCCGAAGATGGCGCCGAACAGCACGCGGAAGCTGCCGGTGATGCCGGCGTTGACGATGGTGGAGATGCCGGTGCCCAGCGCCCAGCCGATGGGTCCCAGGACGAAGTGCGCGGCCATGACGCCCAGAAGGATGGAGCAGAACGGCACGACGATCATCTGGACGATGGAGGGCGTGATCCTCTTGAAGAAGCGCTCCAGGTAGTTGAAGGTGACGGCAGCCAGGATGGCCGGGATGACCTGGGCCTGGTAGCCCACCATGTGGACCTGCGCAAAGCCGAAGTTCCAGCTGTAGGCCTCCCAGGTCTCGGCGGTGGCACCCGGCACGGCGTAGGCGTTGAGCAGCTGGCTGGAGACCAGCGTGAGGCCCATGACGATGCCCAACATCTCGGTGCCACCCATCTTGCGGGTCACCGACCAGCAGATGCCGACCGGGATGCCCAGGTGGAAGACGGCCTCGCCGATGAGCCACAGGAAGTGGTTGACGCCGCTCCAGAACACCGACATGCTGGCCAGCGTGGCGTCGCCGTTCGGCCCGAAGTAGGGCATGTCGCCAAGCACGTTGCGGAACCCCAGGATCAGACCACCGGTGATGATGGCGGGAATGAGCGGGGCGAAGACCTCCGCGATGGCGCCCATGGCCCGCTGCAGGGGGTTGCCCTGCTGGGCCGCGATTGCCTTGGCCTCGTCCTTCGACACACCGGAGATGCCCGAAACCGCCACGAAGTCATCGTAGAAGTCGGCCACCTCGTTGCCGATGATCACCTGGAACTGGCCGGCCTGTGTGAAGCTGCCCTTGGCCGCCGGCAGGGACTCGATGGCCTCCACGTCAGCGATGCTCGGATCGACCAGCGTGAAGCGCATGCGCGTGACGCAGTGCGAGAGCGCGGCGATATTGTCCGCGCCTCCCACCAGACGCAGCATCTCGCGGGCGTCGTGTTCGAACTTTCCCATGATGCCTCCCTCTTTGTGCCGCAGGATCGGTGCGAGCGGGGATCGCCCAAGACGCAAACATGGGCCAGACTGCCCGCCATCTTTATTATCCGCAGGTAAACGGGTGTGCACAACTGCAAGTGATGTGCATAAGCCAGCGCTCCCGTTTGACGTATCATCATGGTGGGCAAGTTGGGCGGCCAGCGTGCGGGGCGTGGCCGCCCGTGCGAGAGGGGTGCGGGCGCTGCGGTCGATCTACCATGAGATATACAATGACCTCCGCGAGCGCATCGAGGCGGGGGAGTTCTCCTACCAGGAGTTCATCCCCTCGGAGGCGAAGCTCGTGGAGCACTACGCCTGCTCGCACAACACGGTGCGCAAGGCGCTCTCGGTGCTGCGCATGCACGGCTACGTGCAGCCCATCTGGGGCAAGGGCGTGCTGGTGATCTGGCGGCCCGACGCGCAGGCCCACTTCGTGCTCGGCGACATCGAGACCTTCCGCGAGGCCGCCGAGCGCAACGGCCTCAACGCCCACACCACCGTGCGGTCCTTCGCGCAGATCGCGGCGGACGAGCCGATCGTGCAACTCACGGGCTTCTCATTGGGCGATCATCTATATCGGGTGGAGCGCATCAGGCACCTCCGGGGCCAGGCCCTGATCTACGACATCAACTACTTCCTGGTTGCCGCCGTGCCGGACCTCACGCCCCAGATCGTGGAGCGGTCGGTCTACCAGCACGTCGAGGAGACCCTGGGCATGCGCATATCCACGAGCAAGCGCACGGTTCGGGTCGAGCACGTCACCCATGACGACCGCCAGGCGCTGGACCTTCTGGACTATGCGATGGTGGCCGTGGTCAAGAGCCAGACCTTCACCTCTGACGGCGTCCATTTCGAGACCACCTTCTCCCGTCACCGGCCCGACTTCTTCACCTTCCACGACACGGCCGTGCGTGGGTATTGACCCCGCCGCCGACACGGCACGGATCGCAGGCGCGCTCGCGCAGGACGCGCTGGTGGGGGATCGCGTCGCCTTGTGCCTCTCGGGACGGGGCACGCGCGCGTGGGGCGCAGGGCGGCTGGGCTATTGCACAATCGGCTCGCATCCGCCCGAACAAGCTTTGAATCCGCATCCATTGCCCCGGAAGGCGCTTCACGCGAAACTGCTATCTAGGGTACGTGGCAGCAGAGGGCACGAGCCCTCCCGACGAAAGGAGACCATCCATGGACGAGGATCGTCAGGAAGTTTTCGACGCGCTGTGCGAGCGCGCCAGCCAGCTCTTTGGCAAGGATGCCTCGGAGTTCACGCTGGAGACCAAGTTCGCCGATCTCAACATCAAGTCGGTGCAGGTCTCCCAGATCACCACCTACCTCGAGGACGAGCTGGACGTCGAGGTCCCCTACATGAAGTTCCGCCGGTGCGAGACCTTCGGGGACGCCGTGGACTTCGTGGCTGACCTGCTCGACGAGTAACGCGAACGCGCGCGCCGCGGCACCGTCTGCGGCGCGCGTCGCTGTGTGCGGACGCCCGAGGCGTCCGTGCGGAAGGGAAGTGATCCTGTGCTCGAACCCCGCATTCCCGAGGATTGGGTACCCGTAACCGACAAGAAGCTCTCCGATCTGGTCCAGATGACCGGCGAGGTGGCCGCCTTCGACGAGGACGAGATCCCCATCTATTGGGATCCCGACACCGAGGGCTACATCTACCTGCACAAGGAGGAGTTCGGCGGCGTCGAGATGATGGCGGCCTACCGTGTGGCCCGCCAGCCCAACGACAACCAGGCCGACGTGGACCTCTCCACCGCCGACGACCCGATGGCGCGCATGGGCCAGGGCTTCTGCCCGCCGTTCGACCCGCACGTCTACGAGGTCGAGCCGGGGATCGTCTGCATGCAGGACCAGGAAGTGGTCATGCGTGACGGCACCAAGATCTACGCCGACATCTATCGCCCCGCCGGCGACGACGTCAAGTGCCCCACCATCGTCTCGTGGTCGTGGTTTGGCAAGCGCCCGGGCGATGGCATGAGCGAGTGGCAGATCATGGGCGTGCCGCCCCAGACGGTCTCCAAGACCGCCAAGTTCGAAAGTCCCGACCCGCTGTACTGGTGCCACTACGGCTACGCCGTCGCCAACGTCGACGTGCGTGGCGCCGGCCACTCCGAGGGCTCGGTGCACATGTTCACGCACCAGGACCGCGAGGACGGCTACGACTTCGTCGAGTGGGTCGCGGAGCAGCCGTGGTCCAACGGCAAGGTGGGCATGGCCGGCAACTCCGGCGTGGCCATGCACCAGTGGGGCATCGCCTCCCTGCAGCCACCCCATCTGGCCTGCATCGCCCCGTGGGAGAGCACGACCGACCTCTATCGCGAGAGCTTCTTCGAGGGCGGCGTGCCCGCGCTGTCGTTCAACAAGTTCATTGCGGCGCAGGTGACGGGTTGCAACGGTGTGGACGACCAGGTCGCCATGGCCAAGATGTACCCCGACATGAACCCGTACTGGGAGGACAAGCGGCCCAACTTCAAGAAGGTCAAGCTGCCGGTCTACCAGACGGCCGGTTGGAGCCACTTCCACCTACCGGGCTCCGTCAACGCCTACAACCGCTGCCGCTCGCACTCCAAGTGGCTGCGCGCCCACCGCGACTTCGAGTGGCCCGACACCTACAACCCCTACAACCTCGAGGAGTTGCGCCGCTTCTACGACCGCTACCTCAAGGGGATCCGCAACGGCTGGGAGCTGATGCCCAAGGTGCGTATCGACGTCATGGACGGCTATGACGTGGACTACCAGGAGCAGCGCCCCGAGAAGGCGTGGCCCATCAAGCGCACCGAGTACCGCAAGCTCCACCTCGACGCCTCTCGCACGCTCGAGTCGGTGGAGACCGACCACGTGCGGACCTTCGCCGCGGGCACCGAGCCGGTGCAGGCCGAGGCGACGGCCGCGTATGACCCCGCCGACGAAGAGGTGCGCTTCGAGTGGGTCTGCCCCGAGGACACCGAGATCACCGGTCACATGACGCTGCACCTGTGGCTCTCCTGCGAGGGCTTTGACGACATGGACCTGTTCGTCAACATCCAGAAGGCCACGGCAGAGGGCGAGTGGGTGCCCTGGCTCACGCTCGACGAGCCGCACCCCGGCGCGTGGGGCAAGTGTCGTGTCTCCCGTCGCGAGCTTGACACCAAGCTGAGCCGTGCGCATCGTCCGGTGCTCAAGAACACCAGCACCCAGAAGCTCTCCGAGGGCGAGGTCGTGCCGGTGGACATCGCCATCGTCCCGACCTCCCGCATCTACCACAAGGGTGAGCGCTTCCGCATCCAGATCGCTGGCCGCTACATCCGCGAGGGCTGGTTCGAGCCGCTGTCCTGGGACGCCGAGAACCACGGCACGCACGTCGTGCACACCGGTGGTCAGTACGACTCGTGGATCGAGATCCCGGTCATTCCGCCGCGCTACCAGGCGGGGGAGTACGTCCATCGCTAGGCGTCCGTAGCGGGGCTGAGGGATGGTTCGACGCACGAGGGGCCAGGCATCGTCGCTTGGCCCCTCGTTTTGCGTCCGCGCGCCTGTGGGCGCTGTGCCCGCTACGGCGAGGCGAGCTCCGAGCGGTCCATGCGCACGCGCGGGCTGAAGAGGCCTAGGTACATGAGGATGCGGAAGCCCAGTTGCAGCTGGAAGAGCTCCTCGCCGCTCGCAAGGTCCATCCCCAGGACCTCCCGGGCGCGCCGCAGGCGGTAGAGCAGGGTGTTCTTGTGCAGGTTGAGCAGCTGCGAGGCACGCGCCGTCGATCCCGCCACCTGTAGGTAGACGAACAGGGTCTCCATGAGCTCGCTGCCGTGCCCCTCGTCGTGGGCGGCAAGCCCAAGCAACGCCGGGTGGCAGAGCGAGAGCAGGTTCTGGCGCCGGTCGGCAAGGTCGAGCAGGTGCCAGGCGGTGAGGTCACGGTAGTGGTAGAGTCCATGGTCCTCGACGGCATGGTCGACCAGCCTGCCGTAGCGCAGAGCGCTGCGCGCCTGGTCGTAGTTGGCGCGGACCGCGACGATCGAGTCGAAGGCGTTGGACACGCCGACGGTCAGCCCGTTCAGCGCGGCGACCTCCCGCAGCTTGGGCTCGGTGTGCGTCTCGAGCCCCTCGCCCTCCCTGCGCGAGAACAGGATGACGAGTTGCTGGTGGTAACGCGTATAGAGCGAATGATGCAGCACGGGCTGCAGCTGCGCCGCCACCTGCTCCGCCTGGCTCTGCGAGAGGCCCTCGCCGGGAGCGTGCAGGCATACCACAAAGAACTCGTCCTTCGGGTGGAAGTTGAGGGCCTTCATGCGGCGATAGGTCACCGCCTCGCTGGGGCTGCGGTCGCCGAGCAGGTTGGCGAGGAAGTACGAGCCCATCTCCCCGGAGGTCGGTCCCCAGACCTCGGACTTCTGCAGCTCCTGTCCCACGAGGCCTGTGAGGCGCTCGAGGACCTCCCGGTCAAGCTCCGAGAAGGACCCGCCGTGCTCCATCATCATCACGTGCGCGATGCAGACCCCTCTGACCATGACGGCCGAGGTCATGGTGTTGCAGGCGAGGATCTCGTTGTAGTGGAGGTAGAGACCCTTGCCCCGTGCGAGCTTGGAGTCGATGCGCTGGTCGCGAATGTAGGCGACGGCACGGTCGAGCACCGTCTCGTTGGCGATCTCCTGGGCGATGACGCGCGAGAGCTGGCTGTCGTCCTCGGCAAGCGCCCCGAGGTGATAGCCGACGTAACGGTAGGAGGAGTCCACGACCACGATGGGGTGCCCGAGCGCGCAGGCGGCCTCCTCGACGAGGTACTGCAGCCCCCGGTTGGATATGTGCGCAGCCACAAGCCTGTTGACGATGCCCGTCAGCTCCTGACCCTCGATGAAGGCGTGCACGAGCGCGTTGAAGCAGGCGTAGGGGTTGGCGTCGTCGGCCAGCCACACCAGGTTCGCGTTGGGATGGTCCGCCAGGGGTGCGGCTGGCTCGGATCCGCCGTAGACCACGCAGCTGAACTGCCTGCCGCTCGGCACCTCGGCAGGCAACATGGTGGAGTCGCCGACGTAGAGGACGTCTCCCCGGAAGGCGTCATCCTGCTCGCTGGTGAGAAAGCCCACGCTGTAGATGTCGCAGCCGGGATCGGTGAGCGCGCTCGAGCTCACCGAGGAGGCAGGTAGGCGAAGCAGCAGGTCTGACAGACGCATGGGAAGCTCCTCGATCGGTGCTTTGTGCGAACACACAATACCGTAGTTCTCCTCACGACGAAACCTCAGTCCGCCAGACCTCGAATCCACAGGCGGCACACGACATCATGGAACCATCGGAATCATGTCCCCGTACGAAGGAGCTGAGGCATATGGCAACGCCGGGCAAGCACCTGCGCAGCGTCTCGATCGTGGGAGTTGGCTGCACCCCGTTCACCAACTTCGAGGACCACCCCGAGACCAAGGGCATGTCCGAGGGCGAGGCCTTTGGCTACGCCGCCCTCGAGGCCATCGCCGACGCCGGCCTGGAGCCGCGTGACATCCAGTACTTCTACCACGGCTCCGCCAACCCGTTCATGATCGGCGACTCGCTCACGCCCAACATGCAGGTCGCCGAGTGGTTCGGCACGCGCGGCATAGGCTCGGTGCACCACTCCGAGGCCTGCTGCACCGGCTACGTCGCCCTGCAGGAGGCCGCTGCCGCCGTGGCGTCCGGCGAGTTCGACATCGTGCTCTCCGGCTCGGTCGACCTGGCCGCGAGTCTGCCGGTGGTGGGCGCCCCGGGGCATCTCCGCCGCGATTTCCCGCTCGAGGAGATGCTGCCCTCCATTCCCATGGTCTACGACCGTGCCTACGGACGCCCGCTCGACTCGGCCTTCGGCATCTCCTTCGACAACTGGATCAACGAGTACCGCTGGACCTACGGCCTCACGGACGCCGACATCGACAATGCCCTGAACGCCCTCTCCAAGAACCTGCGCCGTGCGGCCGTGCTCAACCCGCTCGCCTTCTACGACCAGGACTTCGACCAGGTCGCGGCCGCCCAGGGCCTGCCTGACGCCGACGCGTTTCTGACCTCGATGTTCAATCCCAAGGTCACCCAGTACCTGCGTGTGAGCGGATTCGAGACCAAGTGCGACGGGGCGTCCGCGCTCGTCGTGATGCCCACCGAGATGGCCGTCGCGCGCGGCTACGACCATCAGATCGTCGAGGTGCTGGGCACGGGGTCCGCCGCCTATGAGGGCGCCACGCTGGCCAACGAGAAGCACGGGACCTCCGACGGCCAGAAGCAGGTCTATGGGCTCACCGGCGTCAAGCCCGACGAGATCGACCTGTTCATGTGCAACGACTTCTTCCTGGCCTCCGAGATCGTCGCGGCAGAGGAGTGCGGCTACATCCCGCGCGGCGAGGCGTGGAAGTACGCCATCGAGGGCCGCACCGCCTTCGACGGCGACAAGCCCATCAACCCGCACGGGGGTCGCTGCAACTTCGGTCACGCGCACGGCGCCTCCGGCTTGGCCGACATCTTCGAGGCCGTCAAGCAGATGCGCGGCGAGGCCGGCGAGACCCAGGTGGCCAAGCGCCCCGAGACCACGATGCTGCGTGGCTTCGGCGGCGGCCAGAACGTCCGTGTCCAGATCATCCGCACCGTGCGCTAGGCGCCGACACCAGAAGGAGGAAGCATCATGCAGCTTCAGATGATGGAACCCATCGTCAAGACGTGGTACGACGGCGTTGCCGAAGGCAGGTACCTGGGCCGCAAGTGCAAGGAGTGCGGCGCCATCGAGTTCCCGCCCCACCTTGCCTGCAACACCTGCGGCTACCATGAGACCGAGTGGGTGGAGCTCTCGGGGCACGGCACGCTCGTCTCGTTTGTGGTGCCGGGCATCCAGAACGACAAGCCCTACCTCAAGGCGGTCGCCGCCTATGGCTACGGCGCGGTCAAGCTGGACGAGGGGCCGGTGTACACCTTCGTGGTCTTCTGCGGGAAGAAGAAGGTCGCCCGCGGCCTGCAGCAGCGCCTGGCAGACGGCGAGGTCATCGGCGTGCACGCACGGCCGATCGACCGCGAGGTGCCCGTCAAGCCCGGTGGGGACGAGATGGCGCGCTTCAGCGAGCTCTGCTTCGAGCTCGACGAGGTTGCCGAGTAACGGGCCTGGTCACCACAGGCATCAGAGATACGTATGAGGGGTACCGACGAGACAGGAGAGACCACCATGAACACCGAGCTGCTTGAGCAACTTGCCGACTTCGCGAAGATCGCCTACGGCTACGACGGCGAGATCACGGCCGAGACCACCTTCGACGAGCTGGGCAAGGGCTCGATGAAGATGATCGCGCTCACCTCCACCATCGAGAACGAGCTCGATGCCGAGGTCACCATCCATGAGGTCATGAAGATGAAGACCTTCGGCGAGCTGGTCGAGCGCGTCGAGGAGGAGATCGAGGAGTAGCCCTCCCTCGTCACGGCAGCATCGACGCTTCCGGCGCGCGCGGCGCAC
>JAWRIT010000162.1:0-22933 GCA_040268355.1 Atopobiaceae bacterium
GGGGGGGGCGACGTGCTGCGATGGTGGTGTGTCTAAGCTGCGTTGGTGCTACGGTGGTGCCTCGTTTGTGCTGCGGTGGTGCTGTCTTGCGTTCAGCCCTTCGGACTGGCTGCATGCTCTGGGTCGCTCGTGGCATCGAGCCTCACTGCCACGCGCATGAGGGCGCTGCGTGCACGGGGGTTGTCCCCCACCTCCCGCTCGCCCGCCCTCAGGGGCTTGCGGGTCCTGACTTCGACGATCGGCACGTTGCCGCAGACGCACACCGGCAAATCCGGCGGGCAGGTGCAGCCCTGCGACAGCTCGGTGAAGACGTGCTTGACGATGCGATCCTCCAGCGAGTGATAGCTGATCACGCAGATCCGACCTTTGGGGTTCGCCCAACGGACGGCGGCCCTGAGGCCCTGGTCGAGCGCGTCGAGCTCGTGGTTCACCTCGATGCGAAGCGCCTGGAAGGTCTTGCGCGCGGGATGTCCCTTGCGCCTGCGCTCTGCTGCCGGGATGGCGGCCTTGATGACCTCCACCAGCTGCAGGGTCGTCTCGATGGGGCGACGTTCGCGCTGGCGCACCACCTGGCGGGCGATGCGGGCGGCGTGCCGCTCGTCCCCGTAGGTGCGCAGGATCCGGGTGAGGTCGTGTTCGTTGTAGTGGTTGATGACCTCTTGTGCGGTTAGGGTGTCGTTCCCCGGATCCATCCGCATGTCAAGGGGGGCGTCCTCGTGGTAGGAGAAGCCCCGCGCGGGAATGTCGAGCTGGGGTGAGGAGACGCCGAGGTCGAACAGGAAGCAGTCGACGCCGGGCACCTCCGCGCCGACGAGCAGCTCGTCAAGCGCCGAGAAGTTCCCTTTGAGCAACAGGTGCTCGGTGTCCGGTGCCTCGCGCTCGAAGCGCTCTGCCGCGGCGGCGAGCGCCATGTCGTCCTGGTCTATCCCGATCGAAAGGCCGTCCGGCGCGATGCGCCGTGCGAGCTCGACCGAGTGACCGGCCCCTCCGAGGGTGCAGTCGCAGACGATCTCCCCCGGCTGGGGGTCCAGCTGCGAAAGCACCTCCTCGAGCATGACGGGTACGTGCCGATATTCGTCTGTCAAGTTCTCCGCCCCCTAGTCGGAGGTACCGAACAGCAGGTCGTCGAGGTCGTCCTCGAAGCGACTGCTCTCGGCCTCCCACCTCTCGGCGTCCCAGACCTCGAGATGGTCGTCGGCGCCGATGACGGTGATGTCGCGTCCCAAGGCGAGCTTCTCGAGCGTCTTGGCGCCCAGCTTGCCGAGGGCGATACGCCCCGCCGAGTCGACGTCGATGGTCTGGGCGGCCGCCGTGAGGCCACGCCTGAGGCGAACGTCGTTCTGCTTGCGGGGGTCGTAGTGCTGGTCCCCGCGCTCGAACTGACTGTCCACCCACGCCTTGAAGCCATCGGGGGTGAAGCCGTGCAGCACACCCTTGAGCGGAATCAGACAGATCTTCTCGTCGAACTCCCGGCGGAAGTCCGAGGGAAGGGTGACGCGCGTCTTGGCGTCCAGCGTGCGCTGGTACGTTCCTGTCAGCATGTCCCTTCCCTTCCGATGGATCTGGAGGGAGTCCCCTCACGAGTGCACGGTTGCCATCATAGTGCAACTTCGCAACACTTTGCCCCACATCTCCCCACTAATCGACACTCGGCGGCATATTTAGTGGGTGAACGGTTCCCTAAATCTGAGCAAATACAATATGTTGTGAGAACGGTTGTTTGGACACCCAAGCGCGTTCGAATGCACGGGCGCCCGATAGAACAGCATATGTATGTTTTATGTTTGCGCAGGTTGAGCGCTTAAAACCACTGACCTGCTGGTCTGTGGGCCACGGGGGTCACAAGCTGGTGTTTCTTGAGCGCGACGGACCTGAGAGCGCGGTCGCGCGTGCTTGGTGGGAGGCCGTCCCACAGGGGCGAGCGAGGGCTGACCAGCATGGGCCGGCGGGTGGGCCATCTGCGGCACCAGGACCCCGCTCCTACGCAGGTGCGAGGCCCAACCTGCCGCTCAGGCCCGCTCGCGGGCGCGGGGATGCGCCTCGAGGTAGACCATCTGGATGTGCGTGCGATCGATGTGGGTGTAGAGCTGCGTGGTGGCAATTGACGAGTGCCCGAGCAGCTCCTGCACGATTCTCAGGTCGGCCCCACCCTCCAGCATGTGGGTGGCGAAGCTGTGTCGCAACGTATGGGGGTGCAGACGCTCGCGGCCGACAAAGATGCGGCCGTACTTCTCGCAGATGGCGTGCACCGACTGGCGCGAGAGTCGTCCGCCGCGGGCGTTTAGAAAGACGGCGGGGCTTCCCGAGGCGGCGCGCTCCAGCACAGGGCGCCAGCTCTCCAGCCACTCCCCCATCGCGCGGGCGGCAGAGCCCATGATGGGCACGATCCGCTCCTTGGACCCCTTGCCCAGCACGCGCACGACCTCCTCGTCGAGCATGACCTCCCGCAGATCGAGGCCGACCAGCTCGCTCACGCGCAGGCCGCAGCCGTAGAGCACCTCGAGGATCGTGCGGTCGCGCTGCAGGGCGGAGCGCGCCTTGGCGTTGCGAAGCGGCGAGATCGCCGGGTTGTCGGTGTAGGCGAAGTTCGACTCCGCGACCAGCGCCGCCGCCTCCTCGCGCGAGAGCACGTCAGGCAGATGGGCGGGCTTTCTGGGCAGGGGCAGGTCGGCCGTGGGATGCTCGTCGCAGATGCGTTCGGCCACCATGAAACGATGGAAGCCCTTCATCGCCGAGACCGCGCGCTCCACCGTCGTGGGGGCGAGCCCCACCTCCTGCAGGGCGGACACATGCTCGCGCACCAGCTCGCGCGTGACGTCCCCTGGCTCCGTGACGCCCTGGTCCGCCAAAAAGGACAGGTATCGGCGCAGGTCGCGCCCGTAGCCCTCGACGGTGTTGGCGGATGCCCCCCGCTCGATGGTCAGGTGGTCAAGATACTCGTCCAAGGCGCGTTGTAGCCGCATGCGTTCCTCCCCGCCGCCTGAGCATGAGGGTAGCACGGATGGCGAGTCGGGCGGGCGCGAGCGGTGGGCCGTCGCCATCGCGCGCGGTGGTCGAGCACCGACAAGTGCGACCTCTGTGTCGGATGACATGCGGGGTCGAACCTGCTCGTGGACCTGGGGCCCAAGGTGGACGCAGCCACCAGCAAGGTCAGGACAGCCCCGGAAAAGGCAGCGCCCCGGACCGACCTGCGACGTGCAGGCCAATCCGGGGCGCGTCAAATCTGTCAGCATGGCACGGGGTGGTCGCGACGATGTGTCCGCGCATCGCCCGGGCCCGCTCCCCTCTCGTCCAGCGCCGTTGCTTGCGTGCCCATGCACGCGGCTTGCGGCACTGGGGCCTGAGGGGCGTCCTGCCGACTAGCGAATAGAGAGCGTGGCCGTGGTCTTGCCGCCACCTCCGTTATAGACGTAGATGTAGACCTCCTCGCCCTTCTTCAGCTTGATCTTGGCGGAGCGCTTCGCGAGCGTCCGATAGATCTTCTTGCCGGTACTGCCGGGGTTGCGTCCGTTGACGCCCATCCACATCGCCGTCGTGCGCCCGCCCTGCGTCCTGACCGGCACCTGACCGATGTAGCGGCCACCGCTGCCATAGGACTTCATGATGTACCAGTAACCACTGGCGGAGAACCGGTTGCTCTTCATGTTGGACATGGTGAACGTGTAGGTCTTGGTCTTGGGCGCCTTGAACTTCATGTAGCCCTTGCCACCCTTGATGGTCAAACGGGTGGTGCCGCGCGTGACTCGCGTGGCCTTCCTCTTGGCCACCGACGTGGACGTCGTGAAGCCCTGCGTCCTGACCGTCTTCTTGCCAGCCGCGAAAGCGGGCGACACGTCAAACGCCACAACCAGCGCGAGCGCCATAAACAGCGCCGCTACCCTCTTCCACACGCCATTGCTCATAGTGCGATCCTCCTCGTGAATTTGTACGACTAGCCCGAAGGGAAGTTCAGGGTTCTTCAAGCTTCCCAATCACGAGGATACCATCAGAGGCGCGCAACGAGTGTCTTACAGTTTGCCGCCTTTCAATATTTCCCGAGAAGTGTTGCACCTCATAAAGTAAGAAGGCTGATGTGTCTAATGCTGCTACGACATTGGCGCAAGGGGTCTCGGGGCGCGCCCCCAGGGGCTCGTCCCACAGGCCACGAGGCGCTGGTCAGCCCAAAAGCAGCGTCTGGTACCAGCCAAGCACCTGGCTCCCCCACAGAAACGTGATCACGCATGACAGCGCGATGGAGGGGCCGAAGGGAAAGACCTTGTCGGAGGCGTCTCCCCCAAGCTCCCCGGCGGCGTCCCGACCGCGCAGGGCCGGCCAGATCACGACGCTGCCCGCCAGTCCCAACACACAGGAGACGGCGACGAGGAAGAGGCTCTGCTGCCAGCCCACATAGAGCGCCGCCAGGGCGAAGAGCTTGAGGTCTCCCCCGCCCATGGAGTCCTTGTCCAGCAACCGGTCCGCCACGACCACCATGACCAGCAGCGCCACGCCCACACCAAGCCCGCTCGCCACATATCCGACCACCTCGGCGAGCGCCGTCGTGCCCTGCGCATACGAGAGCGCGAGGTACAGCAGGCGGATGAGCAGCCCGACCACGAGGCACCCGTTGGGAATGACATAGGCGTCGATATCGACGAGCGAGAGGAACAGCAGCACGCAGGAGAAGGCCAGGAGCTCTACGGTCTCAAGCGAGGGGCCGTAGCGGAGGACGAGCGAGGCGAAGGTCGCCGCCCCCACCAGCATGGATAGCGCAAGGCGCCTGCTCGCGCACCCTTCGCACGGAAAGGCCCGTCCGGACGCGGGTGCCGAAGCCACTGCCCCAGGCGCCTGAGGGATCGAGGCGTCGTTGGAACGCCCCTCGTGCGGGGTCCTCCCGTACAGAAACCGCCGTGCCCAGCACGCGACGAGACCGGCCATGACGGCCCCACAGACCCCCGACGCCAGGAACAGGCTCGTATCGATATCAAGAGTTTTCATGCCAGACAGTATAGCGGACGGTGGCGGACAGGGTCATCGTGCTTGACAAGGTAAGCTGGTCGCCGACATGGGCATGGACGAGATGCGGGACAGGAGCCTCGGCTCCTATGCCCGGGTGCGGTCGAGTGACGCGTCCGGGCTGGGAAGAGTGCTGACGGAGAATGGCGCCCAGGTGGACATGCCAGAGCCCGAGACCCTTCATGTGAGGAAGATGACCACAAGACGCATAGGGGACATCGCGTTCGCAAACGGTGTCCGCATTTATGAGCTTGAGAAGCATCGGCCCTCACTGGAGCAGCTCTTTTCCGAGTTGGTGGAAGGAAGGACAGGCTACAGGGGGGTTGGGCCTAAGCCAAGACCAAAACGGGGGAATGTCAGGGCGATGATGTACGCTATCTGCGCAGAATGCCAAAAGACATGGTTTCCTAGGTCCTCGCGGCTGTGTCTGCCCGCGTCGGCGATGCACACACTTTCGGGGATGGCGCAGGTGGGGAGCATGGAATACATCGGGGCTCCGGCGGCCTTCGCCGTCCTGATCTCCTGGGGTGCACTGGCTTCGGCCTTAGCCGTATGGTACTTCCGGCATAAGGACATTTAATTCTTCGGCGTCGTGGCGGGCCGGTTGGTGCCACGAGCCCCATGGCCACCCATCTATCATACTTTGCGCACTGTCGGGTTCTGGAGCCAAAATTACTTTGCGCACTGTCGGGTCTTGGGCATGACCACCCGCCGGCGAGCTCAGCGAAGGCTGTGGGCGTCGGCGAAGCCCCCGAGCGCCCGCACGAACGCCTGCGGCTTGAACGCGTGGATGACGTGGTTGGCAGGTATCCTGACGTAGTCCGCGTGCGGCACCAGTTCCAAGATGCGGCGGGCGTCGTCGTCATCCATGGCGCCTACCAGGCCGTACTTCTCGTAGCGGTGCCAGTTCGCATGCATAACCAGCAGGGGGACGCCCACCTGCCGCAGCGCGGCCTCATGGCTGAAGTCTTCATAGACGCGTCCGTCGACGAAGGCCCGCGCGAAGTCGGGGTCGAAGGTCTTGAGCGACTGGAACTGCCGTTTCAGGATCTTCGGAAGGTACCACTGGTCGAGCGCCACGGGACTGCCCGGCAGCCGCTCCTCGGTCTGCTTGAGCTTCCTCGAGACGAACGACACGAACCACTCCGGCATCTCCTTGGTGCGCGCCTCGGACACCGGCATGACTTGGCCTCTGAAGTAGTCGGCCAGGTCCCGGTCGCCGACGTCGCCGATCGCGTCCACGAGGTGCCTCAGGCCCTCGTAGGTAAACCTGTCTCGCTCCTTGAAGCGCGGCATCTCGACGCAGAACACCGGGGCGTCCTCCAGCACCAGCGCCCTCACCCAGCGGGCGGCGTGGCCGGCGCACCACAGGCCTATGATGCCGCCCGACGAGTTGCCGGAGATCATCGCCGGCTCGCCCACGACACTCTCGACGAACTCCGCCACGTCACCGCCCATCGAGCTCCAGGTGTAGTCGCCCGGCGTCCAGCTGCTCCGTCCGTGGCCGCGGACCTCTATCGCGAACACGTGGAACGAGCGGGCAAGCGGGACGAGCACCTTCTCGTAGGTCTGCCATATGCCCATCTGGGCGGGGATGAGCACCAGCGGGAGGCCGTTGTCGGGGCCCTCGACGTAGTTCATGCTCATGTGCGAGAGGGACGCATCGGCCTGCCTGAAGCCCGCGCGCCTGAGTGTCCCGCCGACGTCGGAGGGGCTCCCGCCCTCGTAGGGGTTGCGGTATGCGGCGGTCGTCTCCATGGGAGGGATTCTATCACAGGCCCTCCCGGCAGCCCGCAGGGCACGCCGCGCCGCGGCGTTTCCATGGCAAGCAAACCCTCCGCGAAAAACTGCAGCTAGAATAGTCATGCAACGGCAAGCGGCGGGAATGGGACAACAGGATGTGCCCAGAGTGCTATGTCGACGAGAGCCGGGCGACCCCGCTGCTGAACCCGCGTGACCGCCTGGAGAACCACGCACAGTACGTCTGCGGGACGTGCGGCAGGTGCATCTGCATCGAGCGCGACTCCAAGCGCGGGCTGCAGCGGTGGAACTTCCCCTTCAAGTCGCTGGAGATCGCAAGACTGAACTTGTGCACCGCCGACTACAGCATGAAGCGGACGTGCGGCATCTACGAGATAGAGGGCGAGGGCGGCAGACTCTCGTACAAGATCTTCGCGGACGTCGCGGATCTGCGCCTCTATCTGAAGAGGAGCAAGGGGAAGACGTGCGCGTCCGCATCCCCCGCCTTCATCGTCGACGAGTACCGGGAGTACGCGGGCACGCAGGTTCGCAGGCTGTCTCCCGACGAAGTCGAGAGGTACCTGTCGGAGCGCAGCTCATTGCGATCACCCGTATCCTAACCCTCCTTCGAGTTGGCTTCGTATCGGATCCGTTCCCTGTCCGTCGGCATGCCACCCCTCACCTCAACCCACGAGCCGTCGCGGTACACCTCGTAGCGCTCGAAGGCGCAGGGCAGGCCCCTCGCTGTTGTCATGTCGTCGCTGTCCATGAGCTGAAAGTGCAGGTGCGGCCCGAAGGAGTTGCCGGAGTGGCCCACCTTGCCGACAACATCGCCCGCGCGGACGCACTGGCCTGTGGCCACCTGCACCGAACCCGTCTGCAAGTGGCAGAGCGCCGCGTACACGTCCTCTCTCATCTTGATGATGACGAAGTTGCCCGCGACGGACCGCACGTCGTCGGTCGTGGGGTCGAAGCGATCGGCGGCCCAGCGGGCGCGCGCGAGGTCGGAGAGGAGGCTCGTCCGCTCCCGCTCCACCCACCCGTCCTCGGCCCGGACAACGGTGCCGTCGCAGGGCGCGCGCACCTCCTGGCCCCAGCAATAGTAGTCTCTCAGGGGGATGCCAAACGCAAGGTACCTCAGCAAGCCGCCACGGTAGGCGGGCCATCCCGACTGCTCCCAGTCCACCTGGATGAGGTCGTACGCATACCTGGTCCCCAGCTTGTTCGATCCGTGGCTCGGCACCCTGCTCCCCGGCGTGTTGGGGGCGAGCCATTCTCCCCGCACGGGGAGCTGCACGAGAATCGGTTCCTGCGCGTCTGCCATCTCGTACCCTCCGTCAGTCGATTCCGCTTCCGCTGATATGCGATTCGCAGCGGCAAGGGCTGTCAGGATGAGCGCCAGGGCAAGCGCGGCGCGCACAACGACAGCGCCACCCCCGCGTTGCCATGCGGGGCCACCTGGTCTGCTAGTCCCCATAGAACGCCCGCCGCAGCTCGTCGAGGTATGCGTCGAGGGTCGAGAAGGCCTGGTCATAGTCCTGGTTGGAGACCCTCTCGCCCCGTAGCTCGTCGAGGATCTGGTTGGCGAACCCGACGTTCGACCACAGTATGAGCTGCTTGCACCTTTCGACGTCGAGCCCTTTTCTGAACTTGGTCTCGTCGATTCCGGCAAACAGTCGCTCGTCACAGGAAGCGGGTGCCTCGCTCGCCCTCTTCCGCAGTTCCCTGTTCACCTCTTCAGACTTCGTTGGCGCGAACAGCCGGTGGAGTTCGAGAATCTGCGAGTAGCGCCTCACCAGGCCCATCTGCAGGCGATAGGACTGGCGCAGGCGCTCGAGGAGGTCAGTCTGGGAGTAGTCCATCAGGGAGAAGTACTCCCGCTCGAGGAGTGCAGCGAAGTAGTCGCACACCAGCAGGAACAACCCCTGTTTGCTACCCACGTAATGGAACATCAGAGCCTTGGAGATGCCGGCTTCCCTCGCGATGACGTTGGTGGAGGCGGCGTCGTAGCCCCGCGCTGCAAACTCCCCCAATGCGGCAGTCAACACGGCGTCACGCCGCTCTGGTTCCAAGTCCATGAGCCCTGTCGGCATCTTCGTCGCCCCCTTTTCGAGTCGCGCCCCAAGCATGCACCTGGTAATGTTTACCTACTAGGTTAATACAGGTTAGCAGGATTGACCTAATAGGTCAATGCATGGGTGGAGCCACGGGAAAGCCCCGTTCAGGCATGGCACCCGTACCAGCCGGCAACGCAAGCCAGAGGGTAACGCGTCAGTCGGCAATACGCTCCTCTCTAGCCATAATTCTGACTAGCATTGAAGGGCCTGCGGAGTCAGACGGGATCGCTGTGCAGGGGCTCCGGCCCCGTTGTTGGCGGTGCGCTCCCCATGCTCCCCGTCTATGTCGCCTGCCGTCAGCTAGACGTTCAGGTCCTTGCGGGCGAAGACGCCCACCGCCGACGCGAACAGCGCCAGGGCCGCCACGCCGAGGACCACAACGCCAACAACGGGGCCGGAGCCCTCGCCCGTCGCGAGCCCGTACGCGTCGAAGAGGGTGAGGAAGCTCGCGTACTTGCACGGCTCGAGCGCATCGCCCAATTGCGACATCATCTGCAGGAAATACGCCGCGAGGCAGACGGCGCCGCCCGTCCACAACGCCAGACCCGCACGCGAGAACACGCAGGTCGAGAGGAAACACACCGCAGACATGAACACCCAGACGGCGAACAGCCCGGCGTTGACCCGCGCCATGGCCCCGAAATCCAGCTCGCCCGGGAACAGGGCCTCGCTGAGCGCGAGCTCTGCCACATGCACGAGCACCAGGAAGATGGCCATCGAACAGACGAGCACCGCCGCCAAGGTCGCCGCGATGCGCACGCGGCTCGTCGGGGTGGCCAGCAGATAGGCCATCGTGCCCCGGTCCACGTAGCGCACCATGAGGCGGTTCACGAGCACGAGCACCAAGATGAGCGGCATCAGCTCGAGCAGGAAGCCGTACAGGTAGTTGATGAGAAAGCCCACGAGCGTGGTCGACTTCGTGCCCATGCCGAAGGCGGCGAACAGCTCGGGAGCAACGTCCATCATGGCATCCATGCTCTTCATCAGCTCGGGGTCGAACATCGCGACCACGCTCGCCAGGTACGCGACGATGAGCGCGTACATCACCGCGAGGCTGAACAGGCTGGACTTCAGCTCCTTCGCGAACAACGTGGGACTCATGCCGCACCTCCCCTCGACGTCCGGACGCTGTAGAGCGACAAGAACCTCTCACGGAACTCCTCGTCGAACACGCGGGCGGGCCGCTCGATGGCCTCGAGGCGCCCGTTGCGGATGAACGCGACGCGGTCGCAGGTCCGCTCGGCCTCTTCGAGCATGTGGGACGAGAGGAACACGGTGGCCCCGCGCCGCTTCTCCTCGAGCAGCAGCTCGATGAACCGAGCCTGCATCAGGGGGTCGAGTCCGCTCGTGGGCTCGTCGAGCAGCAGGATGTCAGGGCGTCCCATGAACGCGCAGACGAGCCCTATCTTCTGCTTCGTGCCCTTTGACATCTTCCGTATCTTGCGCCCGGGATCGAGCTCGAACAGCTCGACGAGCTCGCGCATCCGGGCGTGCTCGGCGCCACGCCTCGCATAGCCCCTCATGCGCGCCATGAACGCCAGGAAGGCCGAGCCGGTCATCTCGTCCATGAAGGCGATTTCGCCGGGCAGGTAGCCGATGCGGGCCTGTATCTGCTCGCGCCGCTCGAAGCAGGGCATCCCCGCTATCTCAGCCGTGCCGGTCTGAGGCCGGATGAAGCCCATGAGGTGCCTCATGGTGACCGTCTTGCCCGCGCCGTTGGGGCCAAGGTAGCCGAACACCTCACCCGGAGCCACTTCGAACGAGAGCCCGAAGACCCCCCGGTTGGCGCCGTAGTCCTTCGTGAGCCCCTTGACGCTGATGGCTGGACGACGTGCGTGACGTGCGCTCATCGGCATCCCTCCCGCATCCGTCCCGCGTGCGGTCTCCCTCGTCTCACTGGTACTCCTCCTTGTATGCCCAGGCCCGTATCATTTCGCACCACATGCGGTACTCCCCCATCATCTCGTTGAAGTCGATGGGTTTCTGCCGCACCTGGTGCTGGTGCATCCACCCGTCGGCAAGCCAGATGATCATGTTCAGGACATAACGGGGGTCCACCTCGTCGCGGAACCGCGAGAAGTCGACGTTCTTGAAGAAGCGCCTAAACATCACGTCTATCTGCGCCTGGGTCCACGAATAGGCGCTGTCCTTGATGTCGCGATGCTGCGGGTAGAACGCGCGGATGGAAAACGATATCGCCCACGGCATCTTCTGCATGATGGCGAGCTTCTTGTCCGCGGCGTAGAACATGATCTCAAAGAAGTCGTCGATCTCCCAAAAACCGTCATCGATCATCAAGGCGACGACCTTGTCGTAGAGGTAGTCCATGACGCGCAGGTAGAGCTCCCGCTTGTTGCGGAAGTAGAAGAACAGCAGACCCTTCGAAAAGCCTGCCCTGCGGGCGATCTCGTCGGTCGAGGCGCCTTTGTAGTCGCTGTTCCCGAAGACCTTCAGGGCGGCCTCCATCACGTCCTTTTGGCGCTCGGCAGGCAGGTTCTCGAGCGCTCCATGTCTGCTCATCCGTGCCGTGCCTCCTCTCGTCGCCGCATGTCGTGGCGAGACGAAGTTCTGATGCCGGGGAGCCTGCGCGGACAGCACTGAGAAGCGTTGCGCCCCGTCACGCTCGACCGGCTTTCCATTGGCTGGCCTCCGTTGCCGGTGGCCATCAGCTGGCATCCCGTTGACCGGCGTCTGTTAACCAATCGGTCAGCTTTCGAAGCCCATGCTACCGTGTTGACTGGAATTGAGAAGGCCCTGGGAGAAGTGTCGCCTTTGCCAGCCTCGAGGCGCTCAAGCACGACCTGGACACCAACGGAGCTCTCTGGAACACGAAAAGGAGGCAGGACAAACCAAAGGGACTGACTCCGGAGGAATTCCGGAATCAGTCCCTGGTGGCTTAGTTGGCCCCGTATTGTTTGCGCCCACGCTTTGGGACGCAGCTCGGTTCGCCGAAGGCTTGCCGCGCACGTGCGGGCAAGACGCGCAGGCGGCTACTCCGTGGTGAGGGCCTTCTTGGCGACGTCGGCGATGGCGGCGAAGGCGGCCTCGTCCTCGTAGGCAAGCTGGGCGAGCACCTTGCGGTCCAGGTCGACGCCCGCGAGCTTCAGGCCGTGCATGAACTTGCTGTACGAGAGGTCGTTCATACGGGCGGCCGCGTTGATGCGCTGGATCCACAGGGAGCGGATGTCGCGCTTCTTGTTGCGACGATCACGGTACTGGTACTGCAGGGAGTGCTGCGACTGCTCCTTCATGCCGTGGAAGGTGCGGGAGCGAACGCCGTAGTACCCCTTGGTGCGCTCGACGAGGGTCTGACGCTTCTTGCGACCCGCCACTGCGCGCTTGACTCGTGCCATATCTGATCAACTCCTTTGGTTAAGCAAACAATGTAGCGGGCTATTGACCCATGCGCTGGCTGACGACCTTGGCGTCGGCCTTGCTGAGCTCGGTCTCCTTGCGGAACCCACGGATGCGCTTGGGCGACTTCTTGGTGAGGATGTGGCTCTTGAACGCCTTGGCGCGCATGATCTTGCCGGTGCCGGTGCGGCGGAAGCGCTTGGCCGACCCCTTGTGCGTCTTCATCTTGGGCATTGCTCTCTCCTTCTACTCGGCGTCGCCCTCGGGCTTCTTGTCGAAAGCCCCCTTGATCGGGGCAACGAGCATGTGCATGTTGCGGCCCTCCATCTTGGGCTGCTGCTCGACGGTCGCGTAGGGCTTCAGGTCCTCAGACAGACGCTCGAGCACATTGAGGCCCTGCTCCGGGTGCGCCATCTCGCGGCCACGGAACATGATGGTGATCTTGACGCGAGCGCCCTTCTTGAGGAACCGCATGACGTGGTTCTTCTTGGTCTCGTAGTCGCCCGTGTCGATCTTGGGACGGAACTTCATCTCCTTGACCTCGACGCGCACCTGCTTCTTGCGTGCGGCCTTGGCCTTGCGGTCCTGCTCGAACTTGTACTTGCCGTAATCCATGACCCTGCAGACCGGGGGATCCGCGTTGGGGGCGATCTCAACAAGGTCGAGGTTCTGCTCACGTGCGATGCGCAGCGCGTCGGGGACGCCGAACAGCCCGAGCTGCGAGCCATCGACGCCGATGAGCCGGCACATGCGGCACGTGATCTGATCATTGATGCGAGGACCCTCGTTCCTGGCTATTGCTTCCACCTTCCCTTCGTGCGCGGCCAAAGGACCGCTGTCGTGGTGCGGCGCGTGCCGCATATGAAAAAACTCCTGGTGCCAGACAGCATCCAGGAGACACGTTCCGCACGAGGGTGCGGAGAAGCATACGTTGTCTGACCAGACAGCTGCCGTGAGGCGCCGCAAGGTGGGGACCTGTGGCAGGCCCCGCTTTGCCAGTGGCGTGAAGCCACAACGGTATCGATCATACGCCCACTCGCATAGCGGCGCAAGGACACAAGAGAACCCCACAACCGCGACCGCCCAAAACAAGAAAACGCCCACGGGCAGGGGCGTCCCTCTCACATGGTGCCCGGAGTGGGGCTCGAACCCACACGAGTTGCCTCATCGGTTTTTGAGACCGACGCGTCTGCCAATTCCGCCATCCGGGCTGCTGCGAACACGGGCAACTATACCAGATTGGGGTTTCTCACGCCGTGCCGAACGAGGGACGCCAGGCGTCTGGTTGCAGGTAGGGATTGCTCGCCAGCTCGCGTGACATCGTCGTCTCGGGACCGTGTCCGCAATAGAGGGTCGCGCGTGGGTCGAGCAGCCCCGCCAGGCGCTGCAGGGTGTGCTGCATCTTTGGCCAGCTGCCCCCGTACAGGTCGCATCGACCGCAGGAGCCCGCGAAGAGGGTGTCACCCACGAAGACGACGCCTTCCGCCGTTCCCTCGCCCACCAGGATGATGCCACCAGGCGTGTGTCCGGGCGTGTCCACCACGCGGAAGCTCGCCGTGCCCACCGTCAGGACGTCATCCTCCCGCAGGGTCCTGTCGGGGGCAGGCGGGTTCGCCAGCTCGCCTTGGGCCACGCCCGCGCTCAGGTCATGGCTCGACAGCGAGAGCGCACGCAGCGCTTCCTCGGCGTCCCCCGCCCCAATCGCCCAAGGCGCGCCGGTGGCATCGACCAGCGCGCGGATGCCGCCCACATGGTCGTGATGGCGGTGGGTCGCCACGATCTGCGTCACCCGCACGTCGGAGAGCCCCTCCGCGATACGCGCGCCCGAGGCGCCGGGGTCCACTACCAGGCAGTCCCCCTGCGAGACGTAGGCGTAGCAGTTCGTCTGAATGTCTCCCACCACAAAGCAACGAATCTCGTCCTGAGCGGCCATGGGGCCCTCCTTTCAACCGGCTGCTTTGACCCTACGCGCGCCGCTTCATCTGCCGGGCCCCCTCGCCGGGCATGATGCGGCGTGCATCGTAGACCGAGGGCACGCGGTTCACGCGGGCGAGCAGCGACCCCAGAAGCGACGCGTCCGAGATGGCGATGAGAAAGCGCAGGCGCGCGAATCCCGTGGCGCCCGTCTGCGTGGCCGCCGAGAGTATGTTGCAGCCCGCCTCGGAGAGCGCGATGGTCACGTCCTTGAGCAGCCCCATGCGGTCGGTCGCCTCCACCACGATCTCCACCTGGAACTCCGTGGCGCCGGAGGTGTCCCACTCCACCTCGATCATGCGCTCGGGATGGTCCATCAGGCCCTTCACGTTGGGGCACGACGCCCGGTGCACAGACACGCCGCGTCCGCGCGTGATGAAGCCCACGATCTGGTCGCCCGCCACGGGATTGCAGCAGTGCGCCAGGTGCGCGAGCAGGTCGGGGTCGCCCTTGACCACCACGCCGCAGTTGGTGCGACGCTTGCGGCCACGCGGCCTGGGCACCATCAGCGGACGGTCCTCCTCGATGAGCAGCTGGCGGTTGGCCCTGCGGGCGTCGCGCTCTCGCTCGCTTGCGGGGATGCTCTCGGAGATCGCCTGGTCAAGACGGTGCGCGATCTGCTTGGCCGAGAGCCGCCCCGCCCCGATGGCGGCGAGCATCGTCTCGATGTCATGGTAGTCGGTGGTCGCGCAGACCTTCTCCAGGCCCTTGGTCACGCGCTGGGACGAGATGCCCAGTCCGTACTTCCGCAGCTCCACGGCCAGGTAGCCCCGGCCACGCTCGGCGTCGTCCTCCTTGGACTCCGTGGCAAAGAACTTGCGGATCTTGGAGCGCGCGGAGGGCGTGACCACCATGTTCAACCAGTCGTGGCCCGGCCTGGCGTTCTTGTTGGTGATGATCTCCACCCGATCCCCGCTCTGGAGCTTGTGGGTGAGCGGCACCATGGCGCCGTTGACCTTGGCCCCCACGCAATGGTGGCCGACCTCGGTGTGCACGGCATAGGCGAAGTCGAGCGGGGTGGACTCCCTCCTGAGGCTCATCACCTCGCCCTTGGGCGTGAACACGAAGATCTCGTGCTCGAAGAGGTCCACCCGCAGGCTGTTCAAAAACTCTTGCGGATCCGCTATCTCCTCTTCCTCGGTCGCCCAGTCGAGCGTGCGCCGTATCCAGTTGATCTGCGTGTCGACGGAGCGCTCCTCGGCCGACATGCGCCCCTGCGAGTTGCCCGAGCGCTTGTACAGCCAGTGCGCGGCGATGCCGAACTCCGCCTTGTTGTGCATGTCGGCGGTGCGGATCTGGATCTCGACCGGCAGGCCCTCGGCGCCGATGACCGTGGTGTGCAGCGACTGGTAGCCGTTCGCCTTGGGCATGGCGATGTAGTCCTTGAAGCGGCCGGGCAGCGGGTGCCACAGCGAGTGCACCGCACCGAGCACCGAGTAGCAGTCCCCCACCGTCTCGGTGAGCACGCGCAACGCGATGAGGTCGTAGATGTCCGAGAAGTCCTTGCTCTTGCGGACCATCTTCTGGTAGATGGACCACAGGTGCTTGGGGCGGCCGGAGATCTGGTAGCCGGCAAGGCCCACACGGGTGAGCTCGTCGTCCAGGATCTTGATGGCCTCGTTGGTCTTCTCCTCTCGCTGGGCCCGCGAGTCCTGCACCATGCGGGCGATGCGCTCGTACTCCTCGGGCTGCAGGTAGAAGAAGGCCAGGTCCTCGAGCTCCCACTTGATGGACGAGATGCCCAGACGGTCGGCCAGAGGCGCGTAGATGTCCATGGTCTCCCGCGACTTGAGGACGCGCTTCTCGGGCGGGAGCGCCGCCATCGTCCGCATGTTGTGCAGCCGGTCGGCGAGCTTGATGATGAGGACGCGTATGTCCTTGCTCATGGACAGGAACATCTTGCGCAGGTTCAGCGCCTGCTTCTCGTCAAGGGAGGACACCTGCACCTGCGTGAGCTTGGTCACGCCGTCGACGAGGTCGGCCACCGTGCGACCAAAGCGCCGGGCGAGCTCGTCGAGGGTCGCCTCGGTGTCCTCCACGGTGTCGTGCAGGATGGCGGCGCAGATGGGATCCTCGTCCATGTGCAGGTCGGACGCCAGGATGATGGCGACCTCGACCGGGTGGTTAATGTAAGGCTCGCCCGAGCGGCGCTTCTGGTCGCGGTGGTAGTCGCGAGCGAACTCGTAGGCGCGGGCGATCTTGTCCATGGCCTCGTCGTCGAGGTAGCCCGCACAGGTGAGCTGCAGCACGCGCCAGTTGTCGGCACCAGGGGCCGCCTCGCGCGGCTCCTGCTGAACCGCCGCGCTCCGCTTCGGCTGTCGCTCAACCAAGTCGCTCATCATACCCTCCCTCGCCAGCTCGTCGTTTGACGTATGCAAGATTGAAGCATAGCACACGTGTGCGGTTCCACCCACAGCGGGCAGGCCAGCCGCAGGTAGAGAGGGTATCTTACCCCCTCATCGGGGCACGCAGACAGAGGCCGGCCACGTCACCTCAAGGCGAGGAACCGCCTGGGGCCGGGTGCCGGAAGCGTCACTCGTCTACGACGGTGCCGAAGTCGGGGGTGATGGGACGGTTGATGCGCGCGAGCATCTCCTCTGGCGAGGCGTTAAGCGCCCAGTCACAGAAGTCGGAAAAGGCGTCGCGCGAGCGCAGCCCTTCCAGGTAGCGCGTCGACGCCTCGAGGTCCATGCGCGAGGGGCGGTCGACCATGCGAATCCTTCGGGCCGTGCCATAGCCGGAGGTCTCCAGAAAGCCCAGCTCGCGGAAGATGGAGATGCCGCAGGAGACAGCATGCTCGTCGAGGTGCGTCCGAGGATCGAGCGACTGCGCCCACTCTGCGATGGCGGCGTTGGTGGCCGTGAAGGAGGCGTCATCCACACCCTGCTCGCGGGCAGCGAGGTCCAGGCCCTTGAGCGTGCGGTAGAGCGTCACGAGATCCTCCCGGGCGGGTGCCTGACCCTCGATGATGCGCTCGTTGATGCGGGCGTCGCGCTCGCCGAACATGAGGTGCACCCGTGCCTGCTCGCCGTCGCGACCCGCCCGGCCGCTCATCTGGTTGAACTCGATGAAGCCGAAGGGAAGGTGGTAGAGCACGACGTCACGGATGTCCGGCAGGTTGACGCCCTCGCCAAAGGCGCTGGTGGAGACGATGCAGCAGAGTTCGCCGGAGCGAAACGCCTCCTCCACGAGGCGGCGCTCGTCACGCGTGAGCCCGGCGTTGTAGAACGAGACGTGACGCCCCAGGTCGGGGATGGAGCGCCGCAGCATGCGCGCGAGCGAGATCGACTGCTCGCGCGAGTTGACGTAGATCACGCACTTTCTGCCCGTGGCCACCAGCGAGACGAGCGCCGCCTCACGGTCGCGCAGGCCCCGGCAGTCGCGCAGCTCCAGGTTGGCACGAACGCTCGCGTCCACCACCACATCGCGCTCGTCCACCCCTGCCAGGCGGCAGATCTCCCGCGCGACGACCGTCTCGGCCGTGGCCGTGACGGCCAGCGTCGTCGGGTTTCCCAGCAGGTCAAGCACCTGGGGAAGCTGGGTGTAGGAGCTGCGGTTCCCGCTGCGGGCGGTGCCGGCATGGTGCGCCTCGTCCACGACGACGAAGCCCACGCGCCCGGACGCGGCGAAGCGCTCGGCGTGGATGGCGAAGAACTCCGGCGTCGTGAGCAGGACGTCGACGGCGCCCTCACGAAGCGCCTCGAAGATCTCGTCGCGCTCCGACAGCCGCGTCTCGCCGGTGAGCACGCGAACGGAAAGCCCCAGCTCGCCGAGCGACTGCTCCAGATGGAAGGCCTGGTCGGAAACCAGCGCCCGTAGCGGGTAGACGAAGACGCTCGCCTTCTTCGCCGCAATGGCGGTGCGGGCGGCATGCAGGTGGAAGATGAGCGACTTCCCGCGTCCCGTGGCCATCACGCACAGGGTCGAGCGGCCCGCCGCGAGCCGTTCGAGGGCGGCGCGTTGGGCGGCAAGCAGCTCGTGGTCGCCGATCAGGGCACGCCTGAGCTGGTCGTCCAGCTGCGTGGGGGAAAGCGAGGCCAGCTGCTCGCGTTCTCGTGTCGCAGAGGCCTCCGCAGGACGATTCCCCATCTCGTCGGCACGGGCCACCTCGATGTTGGCTCCGAACGAACGTCCCTTGTCCCCACCGGTCACCTGGCTCACCCAGGCAAGGTAGCGCGTGCCGCCGTCCATCACGGGGGCGATCCGGGCGGCTATCTGGCGGCGGAGGAAGCCGATCTGCACGCCCGTCGTGGTGCTGAGCGAGATGGCGTCGGCGTCGGCAGGGTTGTCGTGCTCTCGCCTGACGAGCAGCTCCTGGCCCACGACAAGCGACGACACGCTTGCCTGGCGACCGTCGAAGCTCACGCCCACCACCTTGGTCACGAAGCGACTCGACTGCTCGATGCCCGCGTAGGCATCGCGGGCGAGGATGTCGTCCGCGCGCTCGAACAGCTCGTCGGAGACGGAGGGGGCGTCGCCCCCCGCCTTCCGCCCGGCGTCGCGGTAGAGGATGTCGCGCACCATGAGCTTGGGCTTCCTGCGGCCCTGCCAGGTCTCGTTCACCGCCTCGAAGACCAGGTCGACCGCTTCGTCGCAGGCGGCCGCGCGCTCGATCTGAGGCACCCGGAACATGATGGCGGGCGTCGAGGAGAGCCCGTCTGTGGCCAGGAAGCGTAGGTGGTTGCCACCGACGCCAACGCGCGCGCGGTAGCGCATGCAGACGCCCCGCGCCGCGAGCAGCGGCTTCTTGTTGCCTTGGCCGAAGGGCTGCATGACCTCGAGGCTGTCGATGCCGGGCACCGTCATCTCGTCGAGCGAGACGACGGCGGCCACCTCGCCCCGATCGATGAACTGCTCGTCCGGCAGGGCCTCCATGACGCGCCCCAGACGCTCGCGGAACTCGTCAAGGCGCTCCACCGCACAGGTCACGCCCACCGCCCCAGCGTGCCCGCCAAAGCGAACGAGCAGCTCGGAGCACTGGTCCACCGCATGGAAGAGGTCGACGGATCCCACCGAGCGCCCCGAGCCCCGCGCGATGCCGTCGGTGACGCTGAACAGGATGGTGGGCACGTGGTAGCGATTGGTGATGCGGCTCGCCACGATGCCTTTGACGCCCTCGTGCCAGCCCTCCCCCGCCACGACGATGACCCGTCCGTCCCGATAGGTGCGATCGACCTCGGCCAGGGCCTTCTCCATCAGCTGAGACTCGATCTCGCGCCGCTCGGTATTGATCTGCTCGAGACGCGCCGCCAGCACGCTCGCCCGTGCCGGGTCGTCGGTGTAGAGCAGGTCGAAGGCCACGTCGGTGGAGCCCATGCGCCCGGCGGCATTGAGGCGCGGGATGAGCGAGAAGGGCAGGGTGTCCGAGGTGATCTCGGCAATGTCGACGCCCGCCGTCGCGGCCAGGGCCATGATCCCCGGATGCGAGGTGCGACGCATCTGCGCTATGCCGTCGGCCACAAGCGCGCGGTTC
Organism: Atopobiaceae bacterium; assembly: GCA_040268355.1. Taxonomy (GTDB): domain Bacteria; phylum Actinomycetota; class Coriobacteriia; order Coriobacteriales; family Atopobiaceae; genus UBA1367. The sequence continues at coordinate 19,651 of JAWRIT010000162.1, forward strand.
TCGCCGGAGAGCAGCATCATGTCCGAGATGGTGCCCAGCGTCGCCATCTCAGTGTAGCGGCGCCAGAGCTCCGGCTGGCCAAGCCATGCGCCCAGCACCTGCACGAGCTTGAGAGCCACCCCGGCACCAGCGAGCTCGCGCGACGGGCAGTCCGGCGAGAGCTTGGGGTCGGTCACCGGGACGCCGACGGGCACCAGGTCGCCTGGCTCGTGGTGGTCGGTGATGACCACGTCGACGCCGCACGACCGCAGCCACCTGACCTCCTCGGCCGCGGCGATGCCGTTGTCCACCGTCACCACGAGCTGGGGGTCGCAGCCGGCCATGACGCGCCGCAGCGCCTCCTGCGAGAGGCCGTAGCCCTCGCCGAAGCGGTTGGGGATGTAGGGATGGGCGTCTGCCCCCAGGTCGCGCAGGGCATGGGTCAAAAGGCAGGTCGCGCTCATGCCGTCGACGTCAAAGTCGCCGAACACGGCGATGGTCTCCCCCGAGGCGATGGCCCGCTCCACGCGATCGGCCGCCTCCCGCATGCCGGGGATGGCCTGCGGATCGAGCCAGTCGCGTTCAAGCGACGGAGACAAGAAGGTGCGCACGGCGTCCGTGTCGGTGATGCCACGTCCGACCAGCACCCGAGCCACCAGCGGCGAGATGTCAAACTCGCGCGTCAGTCGGTGCTCGGTGTCGGCATCGTTGGGAAGCAGGTCCCATCGGTCGCTGTGCGCGAGGGCCGCCACGGCTACACGTCCACCGCCTGCGGGAGCCCGGACTCCTCACCGTATTTGGCTTCGAGCTTGGCCCACTTGGGCTCGCGCGTCTTCCAGATGGCGAGCAAGGGCGTCGCCACCGCGTAGCTGGAGTAGGTGCCCAACAGCTCGCCCAGGATCATGGCGAAGGCAAAGCCCTTGAGCGTGGCTCCGCCGAAGAAGAGCATGGCGAGTTCCGGCACCAAGGTGGTGATGGTGGTGTTGATGGAGCGGACGACCACCTGATTGATCGAGAAGTTGCAGATCTGAATGTAGGTGCGGTGGATGCCATCGCGAAGCGTCTTGGCGTTGTCGTTGGTGCGGTCGAACTCGACCACCGTGTCGTAGAGCGAGAAGCCCATGGTGGAGAGCAGGGCGGCGACGACGTTGGGCGTCACAGGAATCTGCGTCCATGCGTAGATGCCCAGGATGACGACCATGTCATGGATGAGGGCGACGACCGCCGTGATGGACATCTTGAACTCGTAGCGGAGGGACACGTAAGCGATGATGAGCACGATGGCGAGGCAAAAGGCACCCAGCGACGACCGCGTGACGTCGGCGCCCCAGTCGGGGCCGATGGTCGTCACGGTGTAGTTGGCCTCGGTGAGGCCGAGCTGCTCTGCGGTGGTGTGGACGTGCGCGGTGGCCACCTCGGGGTTGACCGTGCCGGAGCGCACGAGGAAGCCCCGCTCTCCGTCGGTGGTCGTCGTCTGGATGGTCGGATCCTCCTCGCCGGAGGCAAGCAGGGCCTCGCGCATCTGCTCGATGGTGATCTCGCCCGTGTCGTAGAAGTCGATCTCGGTGCCGCCTTGGAACTCGATGCCGAACACCAGCCCCCGGACGATGAGGCCGACGATGGCGATCACCGTCATGGCGAGGGAGAGGCCGAGCAGCTGCCTGCGGTAGCGCATGAAGGGAATCTCGAAGGGAAAGTGATTACGCATGGGCCACACCCCCCTTCTTGCTCGGAACATCCGAGGCGGAGCTGCCCCGCGTCTCCTCCGCCTCCGCCAGGTCGTTGGCGATGCCCCAGAAGCCGGGGTGCTTCTGGATCGTCCCGCTGGCGAGCAGGCGCAGGGCCGGTGCCTTGAACAGGAACATGGTCGCCAGGTCGCACAGGATCCCCAGCGCCGTGGTAAGGCCGAAGCCCTTGACGGGACCGACCGCCATGAAGAACAGCGCGAGGGCCGTGACGAGCTGGACGGCGTCGGCGTCGAGCGAGGTCGAGATGCCCTCCTTCGAACCGCCTATGGCCGCGGCGCGCACCGTGCGGCCCATGCGGACCTCCTCACGAAAGCGCTCGAGCACCAGGATCGACGAGTCGGCCGCAGAACCGGTGGTGAGCACCACGCCCGCGAGGCCCGGAAGCGTGAGCGCGAAGGCGCCGAAGTGCGAGAGCAGCGCGAGCAGGCCGAGGTAGAGGCAGCCAAAGACGGCCAGCGACCCCAGAGTGAGCAGACCCAGCCCCTGGTAGAAGAAGAACAGGTAGGCGATGACGATGACGGCGCCAATGCCAATGGCGAAGATGCCCTGACGCAGGGAGTCCTGGCCGAGCGTCGGACCCACGACGCGGCTCTCCGAGTAGCTGAGCGTGACGGGCAACGAGCCGGAGTCCAGCACCGTCTTCAAGGCCTTCGCCTCGTCGAGGGTGAAGTTGCCCGTGATGGAGACGTTGCCGTCGGTGATGGCGTTCTGCACCGCCGGGACGGAGTTGACCACGCCGTCGAGCACGATGGCGATCTGGCCATGCGTGGGGGCGAGCTCGGTGGTGACGTCGGAGAAGATCTTGGAGCCTGCGGCATCGAGCGTGACGTTGACCACGAAGTCGCCCGTCGCCGACGTGGTCGTCTGCGCCACGGCGCTCGACTGGATCGACGAGCCGTCCATGAAGGCCGTGTAGGTGCCGCCCTCAAGCTCCACGTTCTGCGCGCCGGCGTTGATCTTGGCGAGCGCGTCCGCGTCCCCGATGGCGTCGAGCCGCACGAACTCGAGGTGCCCCGTCTGGCCGATGGCCTTGACGACCGTGTCGGCGTCGGTCGCACCGGGGATCTGCACCAGGATGGAGTTGGTGCCCTGCTGCTGGACGGTGGTCTCGGCGGCGCCCAGCGCGTTCACGCGGTTCTGCACGATGGCCGTTGCCGTCTCCATGTCCTCGGCGCTCACCGCGGCGCCGTCCGCCTTGGACGCCGAGAGGATAACCGAGACGCCGCCGCGCACGTCGAGGCCCTGCGTGATGCGCTCCGTGGGCGGCACGAAGCCGAGGGTGCAGGCCAGAAGCAGCACGGCGAGCGAGACGAGTGTGAAGGTCCAGCGGCGCTGTTGGGGTTTGTTTCGCTTCGAGGAAGCCCGCTTCGAGCGGGGGCGCCTGCGAGTGGCAGTGCCGGACGAACGCTCCGTCGCGTTCCAGCGGTCGACGCCCGACGCGGGCTTCGACGTGCTTTTATTTCGTGCCATGAATCGTACTCTCCTCCGACGGTCATCTAACCCGTTAACCATACCACTTGTCGCAGGCCCTGCGCCCGTCAGGCCGCACGTGCCGC
>JAWRIT010000163.1:0-8404 GCA_040268355.1 Atopobiaceae bacterium
GTCCAGCGTCCGCGAGCCTCCTCGCGGGCGCTGGTCAGCAGCGAGGAGACCTCGTCGGCGCGCTCCCCGGTGACCACAGGCAGCCGCAGGCTCTCCAGGCTCTCGACGGTCGTGTCGGCGATCTCCTCCGCGCGCTCCGCCGCCTCGGTCGACGTGATGTCCCCGCGGGCCGCCGCGCGCAGAAGGCTCACGACCTGCTCGGTTGCCTGCCGGTCGGTGTAGGTCAGCGTGCGCGAGAAGTCCGCGACATCGGACTGTGCGCCGGAGTAGCCCATGGCAGGGACCAACGAGTTGATGGTGTCTCCGTAGATGGCCAGCTCTGAGGTCAGGACGTCTGTCACGTCGACCGCGCCGCCGGTGTCCAGCAAGTCCATCCCCGATCCGCTCCCGATGCCGTTGTCCTCCAGAAACTCCAGGAGCTCGTCGTCATACAGGGGGCTGCTCGGGTCTCCCTCGAAGTAGCGGTCGAGCGTGTTCGTGTTTCCGATGTTGCGCTCCGCCTCGCTCACGACCGCCCGCGCGAAAAAGGACACGCAGCTGCCCAAGCCCGATCCGATGAGCGCGAGGGTCACTATGGCGATGACGGCGACGACGTAGGAAAAGCTGCCCGAGCGATTCGCCTGCGACGAGGTCGTGGCAGAGGCCGTCTCGATGACGGGCGCCTCCGTCGTGCGATCCTGTTCGGTACGTGGGTCCATGAGAAGTCCTTTCGCAAGGGGTGGCCCAGCTTGTGCTGCCCACCCGTCCGGTAGGGGATGGCGGCGTGCCTAGAGGTGGTGACTGGCGAAGATCTGGTCCCAGAAGACGCCGAGCATCCGGGCGACCTTCCTGTCGGCCTCCAGCCAGTCGGGCTCCATCAGCTCGTCACGAGAGAGCCAGCGCCCCTCGTCATGCTCGACCAGCGCGATCTCTGATCCGGGAACCATCGAGCAGATGAAGCAGTCCATGGAGAGCCGGAAGGTGGGGTAGTCGTGCTCTATGGTGTCGAGCAGCCACGCCGTCGTGAGCCGCACGCTCAGCTCCTCGGACAGCTCGCGACGCAGCGTCTCTACCGGCTCCTCGCCGGCCTCCACCTTGCCACCGGGAAACTCCCAGCCGGCGCCGCCCGTCTCGCTCGCGCTGCGGTGCGCGCAGAAGACGCGCCCGTCACGTTCGATGATGGCTGCGGCCACGTGCATGGCATCCATGGCCCTCCCTTCTTGTGCAGGCACCATTCGAATCATTCTAGCGTTCGGTCGCTTGGGGTGTCGCGCGCGAGCCGGCGCTCAGGCGCGATGGGTCCCCTCGCGCGTCTCGAGGCGCACGACCGCGAAGGACCCGTCCCGCTCGCCACGCAAATCGACGGTCAGGCTGCCGTCCTCATCATGCACGACAGGCACGATGACGTCTCCCAGGTGGGCCTGCTCGCGGTATTGGATGCAGATGCGGGCGATGTCGGTCGTCTTGAGGGGAGAGCCCGCGGAGGCGCTGGTCAACGCTCCTGCTGCCATGCCGAGATACTGGGCGTTGTTCACATGGCGGTTCGTGTCCAAATGTTGCTCGTTGACCGCGATGGCGGCCTCGGGGCGCCCCGTGCCGATGACGGGCAGCTTGCGTTTGGTCTTGGGCATGTCGAGCGGGGCCTCGTCGCTCAGGAAGACGTTCTGGTCCTCGGGGATGCGCACCGCCCGCCCCTCGGCGAAGTCATAGACAAACCACAAGGAGTCCGCCCGCACGAGCTGGGTGCCCGACGCGTCGCTGATGGCGAAGTTCCGGCCCGCGAGCGTGTGGGACATGGAGTAGCACCAGGTGCTCACCTGGATCCTCTCGGCGAAGCGCGGGAGCCGCGCGACCTCGATCTGCCACGCGGCAATCAGCCAGGAGATGTTGCGGCTCGCCATGTAGCCGGCCCCGCGCCCGACGCTCTCCGAATGGAAGATCGAGCAGTCTTGCAGGTAGTTGATGAGCGCGAGCAGCGAGAGGTCCCCCTGCTCGTCGCATTCGCTGTAGCGAACCGTGCTCTCGAAGGTGTACATGGCGTCTTTAGCTCCTTGCCTTGCTCTTGTGGCCCGTCGCTTGGCCTGCGCCGTCTGTCCCGCTGCCCCTCAGCGACGATAGGGGCTGTGCCCGTCCACGACAATGAGGTTGCTGCCGGGCAGGCAGCGTGCCTCGTACTGGGTCACCAGACCCTTCATGACATCTCCATCGAGCTGCAGGGGCAGGGGAGCGGACGAGCGGACCTGGATCCGCCTGCCCCGGAAGCGCTCGATGTGCGGCCTGCCGAGGACGTCGCCGCGTGGGTCGATGAGGCCTGCGATGATGGGGGCCAGCAGGCGCACGGTGTCGGGGGTCTCCAACACCATGACGTCGAGCAGGCCGTCGTCCATGGTGCTGCCCGGCACGAGCATGATGTCGCCCTGCAGCATGGCCGCGTTCGCCACGATGCACGAGATACCCCGTCGCCGGTACGTCCTCCCGTCGACCGTGACGGCGAAGGTTGCCATCTGCGGCTTGAGGTTCGAGAGCGCGGCCGTGAAGTAGGCGGCCTCGCCGAGCGACGCCTTGTTCTGCTCGGCCGTCGCCATGAGCTGCGCGTCGAAGCCAATCCCTGACATGATGCCGAAGCCGCTCTGCGCCTGCGCGCCCGCGCCGGTGGCCCAGCGCAGCTCGCCCAGGTCGAGCGGGGTGGTCCTGCCCTCGTGGCAGGCTGCGGCGATGGCCGCCGGTTCGGGCGCGTTGCCGATGTTGTCAAACAGCAGGTTCGCGGTGCCCGACGGGAAGACGCAGGTGGGGACCTTGCTGTTGCGCAGGGCATAGAGGGCGTTGGTGACGGTCCCGTCCCCTCCCGAGACGACCACCAGGTCGAAGCTCTCGGCGTCGCGCAGCGCCTCGGCGGCAGGCTCGTCGCCGCCGAGCGATCGCATCACGCACTCGTCGCCTGGGCGCACCAGCTCGCGCTCGAACTCGAAGATCGCGGTCGAGCCGAATCCCGAGCTCGTGTTGTGGACGATGAGGCTCCTCATGGCTCCCCCTGCCATCTCATGCGGTCGATGTCAAAGACTTAGGTATGATAGATGGACCACAGCTGTGGTCGCATGCCATCTCAAGATGGTACCCATAACCATTCGTCGGGGAGAGCAGCGCGTGTACATTTCAGATTATGGCGAGCTGGTGTCGTTCTGCGAGCGCGCCGCACCGTCGGGAATCCTCGCCGTCGACACCGAGTTTTTGCGCGAGCGCACCTACTACCCGCGCCTGTGCCTCATCCAGGCAGCCACCCACGACGAGTCCGCCGCCATCGACCCGCTCGCCATCGACGACCTCACGCCGCTCGTCGCCCTTCTGACCGACGAGCGCATCACCAAGATCTTCCATGCCTGCTCCCAGGACCTCGAGACCATCCTCTATGCGCTCGACGTGGTGCCGGCGCCCATCTTCGACACCCAGCTGGCCGGGGCGTACGTGGGGATGCGCCAACAGCTTGGCTACGGGGCGCTCGTCGAGCGCTACGCCGGGGTGCATCTGCCCAAGGCGGACTCGCTCACCGACTGGTCGCGCCGCCCGCTCGACGCCGAGCAACTCGCCTATGCCGAGGACGACGTGCGCTACCTGCCCGACATCTACGACGCCATGATGACCCAGCTCGTCTCGCGCAACCGCCTGGGTTGGGTGGCGGGCGAGATGTCCCAGCTGAGCCTGCGCTCGAACGTGGAGCGCCGGCCCGAGGACGCATACCTGCACCTCAGGCGTTCGGGATCGCTCACGCGCCGGCAGCTCGCGGTGGCACGCGAGGTGTGCGCCTGGCGCGAGCGGGAGGCGGCGCGCCGCGACGTCCCGCGCAAGTGGGTGGTGTCCGACGAGGTGCTCGTCGAGGTGAGCAAGCGCTGCCCCAAGTCCCGCGACCGCCTCCGGCGCATCCGGGGCACCGAGCAGCTCTCTGCCGAGGGGGCGGAGGGCATCGTGCGCGCGGTGCGCAAGGGCACCTCGATGGGTCTCGCCGACCTGCCCGCGCCCAAGCGGCGCGAGCGGATCTCGACGGAGATGGAGGGGGTCCTCGACCTCATGAACGCGCTGCTGCGCATCATAGCGGAGCGCGAGGGGATCGCCCCCCAGGCGATCGCCACCCGAGACGACCTGCTTGACCTCGCGGCCGACCGGGAGGGGGCGCTCCTTGGCACGGGATGGCGCCACGACGTGGCCGGCCGTCACCTTAAGCGGCTGCTGGCGGGCGAGATAGGCCTCACGGTGAAGGGTGGGCGCATCGAGCTGCTGTGAGCCTTCGCCGATCTTGGCGCGTCGATTCTGTCGCGTAAGGGGTATACAGTAGGCGTACCCAACAACTGGAGGAGTCGACATGTTCTACTACGATCTTCCCTATCTGGCGATCGCCCTCATATCACTGGTTCTGGGCCTCGCCACACAGGCCTACATCAACTCGGCCTACCGGAAGTGGTCGCAGGTCCCCACCCAGCTCTCCGGCACCGGCGCCGACGTCGCCCGCCGCATGCTCGACGCCAACGGGGCCTCCGAGGTCGGCATCGCGCGCATCTCGGGCCACCTCACCGACAACTACGACCCGCGTGACAACCGGTTGCACCTCTCGGATGACAACTACACCAAGGGCACGGTCGCCTCGGTCGCGGTCGCCTGCCACGAGGCGGGCCATGCCGTGCAGAACGCGACGGGCTACGCCCTGATGCGCGTGCGCACGGCGCTCGTGCCGGCGGTGACCTTCACCTCGCAGACCTGGGCCCTGCTGTTCTTCGTGGGGCTCGCGCTCAACCAGCTCGGCCTCATGCAGCTCGCCGTCGCCTTCTTTGGCGTCTCGGTGCTGTTCCACCTCGTGACGCTTCCCGTCGAGATCGACGCCTCGCGCCGTGCCATCGCCTATCTGGGCACGGTGAGCGACGTCGACCAGCAGGGGGCCAAGGAGGTCCTGACGGCCGCCGCGCTCACCTACGTCGCCTCCGCGCTGACCTCGGTCATGCAGCTGCTGTACTACATGGGCAGGACGCGGTCGCGTGACTAGCCCGACGCCACAGCTCGAGCCGGTCTCGGTCGCCGACGCCATCGGTCGTGCGAAGGCCACCGTCGAGGGGATGCCCGCGCTGCTGGTCTCCGGCGAGGTCACGGGCTTTCGGGGGCCGGCGCGCACGGGGCACTGCTACTTTCAGCTCAAGGACGAGTCGGCCGCCGTGGACGCCATCGTCTGGCGCGGCATCTACCGGGCGAGCGGCATCGAGCTGCGCGACGGCCTGCAGGTCCTCATGCTGGGGAGCTTCCAGATCTACGCGCCGACCGGGCGGCTCTCCTTCGTGGCCAAGAGCGTCCAGGTCTCGGGCGAGGGGCTGCTGCGCCAACAGGTGGCCGCGCTGGCCCGTCGCTTGGAGGCGGATGGGCTTATGGATCCCGCCCGAAAGCGGGCGATACCGCGCTTCTGCACGCGTGTCGCGGTGGTGACCTCGCCCACGGGCAGCGTCATCGACGACGTCAAGCGCACGCTGGCGCGCAGGAACCCGCTCGTCGAGCTGCAGGTGGCCGGGTGCGCCGTGCAGGGCGAGGGAGCGCCCGCCCAGATCATCCGTGCGCTGGCGCTCGCCGCCTCGGCGCGGCCGGACGCCATCCTGCTCGTTCGCGGCGGCGGCTCCTACGAGGACCTCATGACCTTCAACGATGAGTCGCTCGCGCGTGCGGTGGCGGCCTGCCCCGTCCCGGTCGTCACGGGCATCGGCCACGAGCCCGACACCTGCATCTGCGACATGGTGGCTGACCGCCGCTGCTCGACCCCGACGGCCGCGGCGGAGTCGGTGGCCCCGGCGTTCGACGAGATCGCCTCGCAGTTCCACGAGCGCGAGGCGCGTCTGGCCCGTGCCATGGGACAGGCGCTCGCGAACCGTCGCCAGCTGGTCGAGACGCAGGGCGAGCGGTCGGCCCGCGCGCTCTCGACGAAGCTCTCGCAGCTGCGCGTCAGGGTGGAGGCCCTGGCGTCCCATCGCTGCCTGCAGGACCCCGCCTCGACGCTCGAGAGCAGGAGGGCGCAGCTCGCACTCACCGAGCAGCGGCTGCTCGAGGCCGGTCCGCGCGCGCTGCGGCGCCAGGCGCACGACCTCGAGCGCGCGGGCGCCCGTTTGACAGAGGTGTCCTCGCGGATGCTGCGGCCCTACGAGACCTCCCTCGCGCGCGCTGCGGCCGAGCTCGACGCGCTCTCGCCGCTGAAAGTACTCTCGCGCGGGTACGCCATCATGCGCGACGGCGCGGGGCACGTGGTCGTCCGATCCGCCGACGTCGCGGCAGGCGACGAGGTCACGGTGCTTCTGGGGCAGGGAGGCGTGCGCGCGACGGTGGACGCGACCTTCGAAGGACACGACGCGCCCGGCACCTGAGGTCCGGGCAAGAGAGGAAGGTGCTTGAAGATGGCTGAGCAGCAGAGGAAGGTCGAGGACCTGAGCTTCAAGGAGGCCTCGGTGGAGCTCGAGCTCATCGTGCGGGCGCTCGAGCAGGGAGACCTCGAGCTGGAGGAGTCGCTCGAGCGCTACGGCAGGGGCGTGGAGCTGCTCGCGAGCCTGCGCGAGCGCCTGGCGAGCGCCGAGCAGCGGGTGCAGGTGCTGGTCGAGCAGGCCAGCGCTCCCGAGCCGGACGTCGACACCACGGCCGCGCCCTCGACGGCGTTCATAGACGAGTAGGCACGCGGCATCGGCCAGGCCGATGCGGGAAGGGGTGCGCGATGAGAGACGACTGCGTCTTCTGCAAGATCGCCAACCATGTCATTGCGTCCGACTACGTGTACGAGGACGACCTGGTCTGCGCGTTCCGCGACATGAACCCGGCCGCCCCCACGCATGTGCTCGTGGTGCCCAAGGAGCACCACGAGACGATCGTCGACGACGTGCCGGCCGCCACGCTCGCGGCCATGGCTCGCGCCGTCGACGAGGTCACCCGCGCTGAGGGAATCGCCGAGAGCGGCTTTCGGGTGATCACCAATGCCGGGGCGGACGCCGACCAGGTCGTGCACCACCTGCACCTGCACGTGCTGGGTGGCCGCTTCTTGGGCGAGGGGCTCCTGCCCGCCTGAGCTCACAGGACACGTCCGTCTGCGTGCCGTTGTGCGGGGATGGCGTAGGTTGCAATCTGGGGTCGCACGATCGCGGCTCAGTCGTATCATGGAGCTGACCCGTAGGCAATCCATCCCAAATCAGGAAAGGGGAATCCATGAACGTACTGGTCATCAATGCCGGCAGCTCGTCGCTCAAGTTTCAGTTGCTCGACGTCGACACCCGCGAGGTCTACGCGAAGGGCAACTGCGAGCGGATCGGCATCGACGGCTCCTTCGTCGGCTACGAGTCCATTGCCACCGATGGCAAGCAGAAGCTCGAGGTCGACCTCCCCAATCACAAGAAGGCCATCTCGTACGTCATCGAGATCATCAATGCCACGGGCAAGGACTTCATTGGCATCGGGCACCGCGTCGTCCAGGGCGGCTGGTACTTCCCCGAGTCCAAGGTCGTCACCGAGGAGTCGCTGGGATGGGTTCGCGAGGTCGCCCCGCTCGCGCCGCTGCACAACTACGCCGAGGCCGACGTGATCGAGATCTGTCGCGAGCTGTTCCCCGACAAGGGCAACGTCGTGGTGGCCGACACCTCCTTCCACTACAACATCCCCGAGAAGGCCCATCGCTACGCGCTGCCGCGCGATGTCGTGGACAGGCTGCACATTCGCAAGTACGGCGCGCACGGCACGAGCCACCGCTACATCTGGCGGGCGTCCAAGCAGTTCTTGGGAGACGACCTGCACAAGCTCGTGAGCTGCCACCTCGGCTCGGGGGCGTCTCTGGCCGCCATCAAGGACGGCCAAGACATGGACACCACCATGGGCCTCACCCCGCTCGACGGCCTCATCATGGGCACCCGGTGCGGGTCGATCGACCCCGCCACCGTGTGCTACCTCGTACGCGAGGGCGGCTACACCATCGATGAGGTCGACACCATGATGAACAAGCAGTCCGGCCTGTTGGCCCTCTCGGGCGTCAGCTCCGACTCGCGCGACATCGAGGACGGCCTCGCCGCGGGCGACCCCAACTGCCGGATGGCCCTCGACATGTACTACTACCGGACCGCCCAGCTCATCATGGAGATGGCCCAGTCTATGCACGGGTTTGACACCATGGCCTTCTCGGCCGGCATCGGCGAGAACTCCTCCGCCATACGCCTGGGCGTCGCCAAGGAGCTCGAGTGGATGGGCGTCAAGATAGACGAGGAGAAGAACCTCGTGCGCTCCGACGAGGTCCGAGAGATCTCCGCCGCCGACAGCAAGATTCGCGTGCTGATCGTTCCGACCAACGAGGAGTACATGATCGCCCTCGACGTCGCCGAGCTGCTGGGTTAGCACGGCGACGCCATATACCAGACGGGTCGGCCCCCGCACCACA
>JAWRIT010000164.1:0-6416 GCA_040268355.1 Atopobiaceae bacterium
CCCCCCCCCCCCCCCCCCCCCCCCCCCCCCCCCCCCCCCATCGCCGGTTTCTACCGGCCTACGGCATCGCGGACGTGCTCTACGACACGGTGCCGATGTAGGTGGAGAGCTCGTCGGCGGTGGCGACGTCAGAGGTGGTCATCGTGAAGATGCCCGACCACTCCCCGTTGACGACATAGATCTGCTTGGAAACGAGCGGACCTTCGTTGTTCTGGGCACTCACCGTCGTATAGGAACCGGCCATGCCATTGATGTCAATGGTGCCGCTGTCCGTGTCGGTGATCTCGTAGCCATCCGACTCGAACGAATCGACGGCCTCCTGCAGAGCGCCGTTGATGAATGCGTCGGTGGTGATGGGTGCCTCGCCATCGAAGCGCTGGATGACGAAGTTGGTGTTGTCACCCGTTTCGGCGTCGTACGCGATCATCTCCACTGCCGCGAGGGAGTCCTCGGTCACAGTAGTTCCGGTCACGCTCTCGATCTCTTCCTGAGTTCCGAAGGCATAGCCATCAGGCAGCGTGTAGGTGACCCCGAGGGCCTCATTGGTGAAGACGTCGCCTTCGGTGGTGCCAGGGGTATAGTCGGACCCCAGAGCGACATTGGAAGGCATCTCTGCTGTGGTCGTGTCCTCGGTCGTCTGCTGCTGTTCCGTTTGCTGCTGCTCCGTCTGCTGCTCGCTCTCCTGGTTCTCCTGGGTGCCCGAGCACCCCATCACCGTGAGGGCAAGCGCCGCAGACGCGGCCATGGCAAGCATCCTCTTCATGCGTCTTCCTTTCGCATTGTGGCCGAGCCACCGCCCATGCAGCGCCCCGGCCGCCGCCAGTCTCGTGGGCACGGGAGGCCCTATCCCCCACTGTCCACACGTCGTTCAAGGCCCACAGGACACTCGAACACGTCATCTACCCTACCCGCAATCGGACGTGCCTTTCGGACGCCAGGCTCTCAGCTATGAAGATCCTGTGACAGGCCCTGCGGGCAACCAGGGTCTGTTCGCAGGGCTGACCTCGGCGGTTGTCGTTCGTACGCAAGCCCCGAACAAGTGGCGTGCGAGCCAGCGGTACGTTTGGGACAACCCGCGAACCGTAGGCTACCTCCCCCATCCATCGACCAAGGGAGGTAGCCATGCACACACCGGCACGAGAGCCACACAGGACACGCGCACGGAGACGATGGTGCCCTCTCGCAATCTTGCTCGTGGTCGCCTTGGCAGCAGTGGGCCTGGCCGCACGGACGGCTCGTGCGCTTGAGGGCGAGGGTACCAGCCGGCAGGAGGTCGCAGACGCTCGAAGCTACCTCACCGAGCATCTCGACCCGTCGGTGGTGTCCCCCGATGCCGAGCCGCCCGCGCGACAGGAAGGCCCGCTCGCACGCTTGCTCTCGCTCCTCCCGCACCCGGCAGCAGACGCTCAGATCGCCGACACAGGGCGGGCCCTGCGCGTCAAGTACACCCTCGTGGATGGACGTGTGCCCGACACGCTCACCATCGACCAGCTCTGGGACGACGAGGACCACTACGGAGCAGCCGTGTTCATCGCCCAGTACGTGGGGATCACGCCCATCTTCGACGTGGGTGATGACGACTATCTCGTGGCGAACGTCGATGCGACCGCCCTGAACGGCGCGGCGGGACGGGTGCTCGACCAGGCGTTCGCCCACACCAACGACAACGGGCAGAGCGTCGAGGGAGTCCGTTTCGACGAGGAGGCGGGGCTCTGCTACCTGCCCCGCACGCTCGTGGAGGACGCCGACGAGGACGATCTCATCCCCCTGCAGGCGCAGCTGCTCGTGGCCCAGCCGGTCGGAGAGGCGCCCTGCGCCGACATCCGCCTCACCGCCCACAGCAGCCGCTGGGGCGTGGACGTGGCCGCAGAGGAGACGGTCGTGTCCGCGACCGGCTTTGACGGCGAGCTCACCGTCCCGCTCGTGGCCACAGACGACGCAGGCAAGGTCGGCCTCGAAGACCTGACGGTGCGGGTGAACGGGTTTGACGCACCCCTCGACCTTGACAAGCAGTGTGCCTCCTATGACCGCACGACAGGGGAGCTGACGCTGGCACTGCCTCCCATCGGCGTGAGCGAGATCGACGTCAGCGTCGGCGGGAACCCACTTGCCAGCGCAGCGAAGCGCCTGGTGGCCCCGAGGCAGGCCTACGCCGTGAGTGCCGCGAACATGAACTTCTACGACCACGGGTCGCTCATCCTCTTCGAGGGACTGGAAAAGGCCTATCGGGAGAACAGGGTCATCAGCTACGACGGCATGGTCTACTCGACCGGCTATGCCACCAACAGCGACGAGCTGGCCGCGCTGCGCGAGCGGACCAACGCCGAGAAGATGGTGTACTACTACCCCGGCACCCATGACGCCACCGAAGGGGGCCTCTCGCTCAAGGACGCCGAGGGCGTCTTCGACCACACCGATTCCCAGTGGTATTGGCGCTGCATCAGCCTGCCGGGCGACGAGCATGCGAGCGGCTACTCCGTGGGCACCGCGGCCCAGTGGGCGGGCCTGCTGGGCGTGAATGGCAGCAAGCACTCGGTCGTCCTGCCCGTCGCCTGCGCCCACATCACGCGCGACGTGGTCACCGGTGGCCAGCACAAGACGAAGATCAGGATGCGCGTGCTCGACATCGACACCACGGCGCAGAAGCCCTTCGTCGTCATCGCCTTCTGCACGGCAAGCACGCTCGACGACGGCAACGCGAGCCAGGTGGGCACCGGCGTCGTCAAGTTCCACCTCAAGACCACCGGCAAGCTCACGCTGCGCAAGGCCTCCACGCTGCCGGACATGACCGCAGACAACGGCTCCTATTCGCTCAAGGGGGCGACCTACGAGGTGCGCGCCACCGACGGGCGCAAAGTGGGCAGCCTCGTGACCGACGCCAGCGGGGCCGCCACGGAGTCCCTGAGCCTGCCTGCGGGTCGCTACACCGTCGTCGAGACCGGAGCCCCCGCCGGCTACCAGCTCGACACCACCACCCACCACGTGGAGGTCGTCGCGGGAGAGACGGCCCACGTCAAGACGACCGACGTGCCGCTCTATGACACGCCCTCGCTTGCCGTGGAGAAGCTCGACCGCGAGACGGGCCGCCGCGTCGCGCAGGGGGACGCCTCGCTCGCGGGAGCCGAGTTCACCGTGCGCCTCTGGGGCAATACCGCAGGCACGACGACGGGACCCGCCCTGCGTTCCTGGGTGCTGCGCACCAACGAGGACGGCAAGGCGTACTTCACCGACGACTGCCTGGTCTCAGGCGACGACTTCTACCGCAGGTCCGACGGCACGCCGATCCTGCCGCTGGGGACGGTGTCGGTCGAGGAGACCAAGGCGCCCGAGGGCTACCTGCTCGACGACAGCGGCCCGCACGTGCAGGTCATCAGCGGCAAGGGAGGGACCCTCGCGAAGCGCTACGCCACGGTGAAGCAGTCCGAGCAGGTCGTACGGGGCGGCGTCGCCATCGGCAAGATTGCCTCCGAGCTCGGAGGGCCCCTTCCGCAGGGCGAGGGAAGCCTTGAGGGGGCCACCTTCTCCATCACGCTCCAGTCCTCACGCCCGGTACGGGTCGGAGGCACCGAGTACGCCTGTGGGCAGACGGTCATGAGCATCGCCACCGTCCGCGAGGGCGAGCGCTACGTGGCACGGACCGGCCCGCAGGACCTCCCCTACGGCACGTACGAACTGCGCGAGACCGCCGTGCCACCCGCCAGTGGCTACCTGCCCAACACCGCCTGGTCCCGAACCTTCGCGATCAGGTCGGACGGAAGCTTCGTGGACCTCACGAGCGACGAGGACGCCTGTCCCAACGCCGTGCAGCGCGAGGACGTCTCCTTCACCAAGCGCAACGCGGAGACGGCTGCCGCCATGGGTCTGGTTCCCTTCCTGCTCACGAGCGACACCACCGGCGAGGCCCATGTCATCGTCACCGACGAGAACGGGCTGTTCGACACGACGCTCGTGCCCCATTCGCAGGCGACCAACGCCAACGACGCCGCGCTGGGCAGCGATGGCACCGTCGACGAGGCGCTGTTGAGCGCGGATGCCGGTGTCTGGTTCTCCGGGCGCGCCGACGCGACCGTCGCGCCCGACGTCCGACTCGGCGCCCTGCCCTTTGACACCTACACGCTCCAGGAGCTCCGGTGCGCGGCGAACGAGGGCACCCATCTCGTGCGCGTGACGCTCGGCATGCACCGCAATGGCTACGCCTTGGACTGGGGCACGATCGACGACCGTATGGGTCCGCGGATCGGCACGGAGCTGACGGCGGCAAACGGGGCCCACGAGGCGTCCGCCACAGCTTCTGCGAAGCTCACTGACACCGTGTTCTACGACAACCTCTCGACTGGCGCCACCTACACCCTCGTCTCCACCTTGCACCTACGCGCCCCCGACGGCACCGACGCGGGACCGCTGAGCGGGGATGCGGGCCAGCCCGTTCGTACGTCCACCACGTTCAAGGCGCGAGGGGGCAGTGGGGTCGTCGAGGTCGCCCTCGAGCTGCCTGAGGCCGACCTGGCAGGACAGACGTTGGTCTGCTACGAGGAGCTCTTCGAGGGATCGTCCGGCGGTGGGACGCCCATCGCCTCGCACGCCGACATCTCCGACGAGGGCCAGGCGGTGCGACTCGTCGGCCTTGCCACCTCGGCGGCCGACGGGGCTGGGGGCGCCGAGCTGTCGTGGGACCACGAGGCGACCATCGTGGACACCATCTCCTACCGTGGGCTCACGCCCGGTGCCACCTACACCGTCTTGGGATCGGTGCACGTGCGTGGAGCCGACGGGACCGACCTCGGACCCGCCACCGATGCCGCGGGCACTGCCGTCACGGCGACGGCGACCGTGGTGCCCGAGCGTGCGGACGGCACCTTCGAGCTGGCATTTCCCCTCGATGCGACCGCACAGGCGGGCAACACGCTGGTCGTCTTCGAGCGCCTCCTCGACGCGGATGGCACGCTCGTCGGTTCCCATGAGGACATAGACGACGAGAGCCAGACCGTGCGCGTCGTCGGGCTCAGGACGCAAGCCCGAGACACCGAGACGCAGGCCCACGTCGCCTTGCGCGAGGGCATGCGCACCATCACGGACACGGTCAGTTGCCACAACCTGACCCCCGGCACCGAGTACGTGCTTGCCGGCACCCTCCACACGCGTGACGAAGACGGCACTGATGCGGGCGAGCTGCGAGATGCCGCTGGCACGGCGGTGAGCGCACGCACGACCTTCACGGCCGAGAAGTCCGACGCGACGGTGGAGCTCACGTTCACCTTTGACGCAGGTCTGCTCGCCACCCCAACGGTCGTCGCCTTCGAGCGGCTGTGGCAAGGCGAGCGGCTCGTTGGGGCGCACGAGGACATCGCCGACGAGGACCAGGGCGTCACCTATCCGCACGTCGCCACGTCGCTGGCCGACGCGGACACCCAGACGCAGCTCATCGAGGCCGCGGCGGACGCGACGCTGGTCGATGCGGTCAGCTTCCGGGGCCTCTCGCGCGACCAGACCTACACCGTGAGCGGCACGCTGCACCTGCGCGACGCCCAAGGTGGCGACGCGGGCGTGCTCAAGGATCCCGAGGGCGCCCCGGTCACCTCTCGCGTCTCCTTCCGGCCCGAGGCGGCGGACGGGACGGTACGCATCCCCTTCTCGTTTGACGCCCATGACCTCGCCGGCAGGACAGTCGTCGCCTTCGAGCAGCTCGCGCTGGACGGGGCGGGTACCGAGCAGGACGGCACGGTCATCGCACGGCACGAGGACATCGGCGACGAGGGGCAGTCGGTGCGCGTGGCTGGCCTCGCGACCACCCTCACCGACCGCGCAGACGGTGACCATGCGGTCTCCGGCGGCATGGTCGAGCTGACCGATACGGTCGCCTACCAGGGACTGCTGCCGCATGAGGCCTACCAGCTCACCGGGGAGCTCCACCTGCGATCGAAGGGCGGCGCGGATGCGGGGGTGCTGCGCGACGCATCGGGAGCGCCGGTGGTCGCCCACGCCGAGTTCACGGCCTCGCAACCCTCTGGCGTGGCCACCGTCACGTTCTCCTGTGACGTCTCGCGCGCGGCGGGCAGGGACATCGTCTGCTTCGAGGAGCTGACGCTGAACGGGACACGCGTCGCGACGCACGCCGACATCACCGACGAGGGCCAGACCGTCACCATCACACGTCCCACGACACCCAAGCGGGCGTCGACACCCGCGCGGTCGCAGGACGCGCCTCACGAGCGCATGCCCCAAACCGGACGGCTGTCCTGGGCCGTGCCGCTATTGATGGCAGGTGGTCTCTCCATCGCCCTTGCGCTCGCCGTCTTTGCAACCCAGCGAAGGCGACCGGACGAGTCCCGACGGCTGCGATCGCAGACGCCTCCCCCGCCCCGCACGCCGAAGGGCCGACTTCGCCTGTGACCGCTTCGCCCCGGGGGGGGGGGGCG
>JAWRIT010000165.1:0-6861 GCA_040268355.1 Atopobiaceae bacterium
CCCCCCCCCCCCCCCCCCCCCCCCGCCGCAGCGCTCACGTGGCCGCTCCATGGTGCCTGCCTGCGTGCTACCATGGTCCGCATGCCAAGTTGGAACATACATACCGCACACGTCGAACGGCTCCTTGACCAGGAGAATCCAGCCACCCTCGGCATCCGTGACGTGAACGCCTTTCTCTTTGGAAACCTGGTGCCCGACATCTATGTGGGGTACATGGTGGCCGACCTGCCGCGCACGATCGAGTATCGCGAGACCCACTTTGCCGATCCGGGCCATGTGCCCGAGGCACACTATTGGGAGTTCTTTGAGCGCTTTGCGCTGCCGGGTGCGTCGAGAGATGACCAGGCGAGCGATGTGGTGCTCGGAGCGTGGGCGCACCTGGTGGCGGACAACGTGTACAACCGACGCACCAATGCGTTTCGTCGTGAGCGTGGCATACCGTCGGGGACCGAGACGCGGATCAAGAAGCAGGCCGACTTCGCGCTCTTTGGCCACACGTTGCGCATCACGATGACACCCGCGCCCACAGACGCGCTGCTTGCGCAGGCAGAGGCTTTCCCACAGTATGCGATCGACGCTCCGACGGCGCGTGCGGCGTGCGAGGTCATGGCAGGCATCGTGCGCGAGAACACCGCGCACCACATCACCGGCGCGCCCGCGTATCAGATGCTGAGCGCCGAGTTCTTTGCGTCGACCATGGATGAGGCGGACCGGCTGATGAGAGCCGGCCTGCACGCCTATGCGGCAGGGGAGCAAGACTGGGGCCGCGAGCGGTCGTAGGTCCTTCCGGAACGGGGGTCTCACCGTACAATGACAGATGTACCCGCGACGAAAGGATCCGCCATGCCCGCCTACCGTATCGAGCACGACTCCATGGGAGAGGTACGCGTCCCAGCCGAGGCCTTGTGGGGGGCGCAGACCCAACGCTCGTACGAGAACTTCCGTATTGGCACCGAGACGCAACCGGAGGGGATCATTCGTGCGTTTGCCCTGCTCAAGAAGGCCGCCGCGCAAGCGAACGAGGAGCTGGGCGTGCTGGGTGCGACCGAGGCGGCCCTCATTGCCACAGCCTGTGACGAGGTGTATGCCGGCACCTGGGACGAGGCGTTTCCTCTCAAGGTCTGGCAGACGGGTTCGGGCACGCAGACGAACATGAACGTGAACGAGGTCGTGGCAACCCGCGCGAACCAACTGGCAGCAGATGTCGGCATTGTGCTCGGGGAGCCCATTCACCCCAATGACTCCGTCAACCGCTCCCAGAGCTCCAACGACACCTTCCCCACGGCCATGCACATCGCTGCAGTGGTGGCCGTGCGCGAGCAGCTGATCCCTGCGGCCCAGCAGCTCATCGCCACGTTCAGACGCCTCGAGCGCGAGAACGAGGGAGTGGTCAAAAGCGGGCGCACGCACCTGCAGGATGCGGTTCCCATTGCCTTCTCGCAGGAGATCAGCGGCTGGCGTGGTCTGGTAGAGACTGGCGTGGACATGCTCGAGGCGAGTCTGCCGCAGCTCTGCCGCCTGGCACTTGGCGGGACGGCCGTTGGCACGGGCCTCAACGCTCCGGAGGGCTTTGACGTGCTGGTGGCACGCAAGCTGGCAGAGCTCACCGGGCTGCCCTTCGTGACCGATCCGAACAAGTTCCATGCGCTGACCAGCAAAGATGCGATGGTCTTCAGCCATGGGGCTGTCAAGGCGCTGGCGGCCAACCTGATGAAGGTCGCCAACGACGTGCGCTGGCTGGCCTCCGGTCCGCGCTTGGGGCTTGGGGAGATCACCATCCCCGAGAACGAGCCGGGCAGCTCCATCATGCCCGGCAAGGTCAATCCCACCCAATGCGAGGCCATGACCATGGTGGCCGTGCAGGTCATGGGCAATGACGCCACCATTGGGATGGCGGCGAGTCAGGGCAATTTCGAACTGAACGTGTTCATGCCCGTGATTGCCTACAACTACCTGCAGTCCGTGCGCCTGCTGGCCGATGCGATCCGCTCCTTTGATGAGCGCTGCGCGTCGGGTATCGTGAGCAACCGCGAGCGCATGCGTCGCAACTTGCACGACTCGCTCATGTTGGTGACCTGTCTCAACCCTCACATTGGCTACGAGCGGGCCGCGCAGGTCGCTCATATGGCCTACGAGCGGGGCGTGAGCCTGCGCGAGGCGTGCGTGGAGCTGGGCTATCTGACCGAGGAGCGATTCGACGAGATCTTCAAGCCCGAGTCGATGGTGTAGCGATCGGACGCGAGCGCCCCGGCATCTTCGGCTCAACGTGATCAGATGCGCAGGATTAGTAAAACCCGCCAAAAACAGTCAAACGATGTGACCGAAATTGCTTGTATTCGTGCTTTGATCCTGATAAACTAGCATTGAAATCGAGAATACAAGCAAAATCGGTCAAGGGAGGTCATGCATGATTGCAGAAGAGCGACGTGCCCGCATCGTCGACATGGTCAACACCTACGGCACCGCCTCAGTGGGAGAGCTCATGGATGCCCTTGGCGCCTCCGAGTCGACCATTCGTCGCGACCTTGGCCACCTGCATCGTGCCGGCTTGCTCAGACGTGTGCACGGTGGGGCGACCAAACTCTCCACCTTCGAGGTCGTGCTTGCCAACACGTCGTTGGAGAGCCGCCAGTTCGAGCACATGGAGGAGAAGCACGCCATCGGCACCCATGCGGCGAGCCTCATTGGTCCCGAGGACTTCGTGTTCATCGATGGTGGCTCAACCGCGGACTGTCTCGTCGACGCCATCACCGAGACCAACGCCACCTATCTCACCAACTCCCTGCCGCTCGCCCAGAAGCTGCATGCCAAGGGATGCCGCACCTTCTTGCCCGGCGGCGAGGTCAGCCCCATCAGCGAGGTGCTGGTGGGCTCTGACACGGTCGACCACATCCGTAAGTGCCACTTCACCATCGGCTTTTGGGGCACCAATGGGGCGGATCCCAAGAACGGCTTCACCACGCCGGGACTTGGGGAGGCGTCGGTCAAGCAGATCTCCCTGGAGCACACGCTGCGTCCGTACGTCATCTGCGACTCAAGCAAGTTCAATACCATATCGCTCATCAAGTTCGCGGACTTCGACCAGGCGACGATCATCACCGATCGCCTCGGTGACGAATCCTATCGTGACGCTGGCAGCATTATCGAGGTGACGGGGGGTCGACCATAGTATCGTAGGTGCACAAGCACGAGGTACGGGGGTACGTCTCGGTCCGAGGGGCCGGGAAGCCATAGCAAGTACGGCAGGCATGGAGCAGACAGAGGAAAGAGGAAAGGGGAGCGGGCGATGAAGATCACGGACTTGCTCAAGCCGGAGGGCATCCGGGTGGGCGCATCTGCGACCGACCAGATGGATGCCATCGATCAGTTGGTTGCCCTGCAGGACGCAAGCGGAAACATCTCGGACCCTGAGGGATACAAGGAGGGCATTCTCGCCCGTGAGGAGGAGTTCTCCACGGCGGTGGGCGACGGCATCGCCATCCCGCACGCCAAGACCGATGCGGTCAGGCAGGCGGGCCTGGCGGCCATGACCGTTCCCGACGGCGTTGACTGGAAGGCCCCAGACGGCGAGAAGGCCGACCTCATGTTCATGATCGCCGCGCCCGCCGGCGAGGCGAACACGCACCTGGAGATGCTCGCGAACCTCTCTGCCATGCTCATGCATGCCGACTTCGCCAACGCCCTGCGCGCGGCGAAGACGCCGGAGGAGTTCCTGAAGGTCATCGATGACGCTGAGGCCGCGCGCGAATCCGAGCAGGCCGAGAAGGCCGCCGCGGAGGCGCAGGCTGCCGATGCGGGCGCCTGGCCCCAGATCCTGGCCGTCACCGCCTGTCCCACGGGCATCGCCCACACCTACATGGCCGCCGAGAATCTTGAAAAGCAGGCCGCCGAGATGGGCATCCAGCTCAAGGCCGAGACCCAGGGTTCGGCGGGCTCCAAGAACGTCCTGACCGCCGAGGAGATCGCGCACGCCAAAGGCATCATCATCGCGGCCGACAAGAACGTCGACCGGGCGCGCTTCGCTGGCAAGCAGGTCTATTCCACCAACGTCTCCGCAGGCATCAACGAGCCCGAGCGGCTCATCAACATCATCCTGAACAACGAGGCCCCCGTGCAGGAAGGTACTGTGGCAGAGAACGGTGCGGCAACTGGCGAGTCCGAGTCCGTCGGCTCGCAGCTCTACAAGCACCTCATGAACGGCGTCAGCCACATGCTGCCGTTCGTCATCGGTGGTGGCATCCTCACCGCCCTCGCGTTCCTGTTTGACATGGGGGCGGCTGGCACCTCTGCCTACGGCTCCAGCACCTTCGTCGCCGCCTTCTTCAAGAAGATCGGCGAGGAGGCCTTTGGCATGATGCTGCCGATCCTGGCCGGCTACATCGCCATGTCCATCGCCGATCGCCCGGGCCTGGCCCCTGGCGTCGTGGGCGGCCTCATGGCCAAGAGCGGCATCAACCTGGCTTTCCTGCAGAGTGCACCTGACTTCAACGCCGACCTCTGCGTCTCGGGCGGCTTCATCGCTGCACTGGCCGCCGGCTTCCTTGCGGGATATCTGACCAACTTCATCAAGAAGGCGTGCGAGTCCCTGCCTGACTCGCTCGAGGGCATCAAGCCCATCCTGCTCTACCCGGTGCTCGGCACGCTCTGCATCGGCGTGGTCATGTATGTGCTCAACCCGGTCTTTGGCGCCATCAACACGGCCATGAACAACTTCCTCGGTGGCATGCAGGGCGCCAACATCATCCTGCTCGGCGCCATCGTCGGCGGCATGATGTCGATCGACTTCGGTGGCCCGTTCAACAAGGCCTCCTACGTCTTTTCCACCGGACTGCTCGCCGACGCCGCACTGGGTGGCCCTGGCCAGGTCGTCATGGCCGCCTGCATGGCGGGTGGCATGGTCCCGCCCATCGTCGTCGCCCTTTCCACCACCTTCTTCAAGAACAAGTGGAGCAAGGCCGACCGCGACGCAGGCCTGGTGAACTACATCATGGGCCTGTCCTTCATCTCTGAGGGCGCCATCCCGTTCGCGGCGGCCGACCCTGGTCACATCATCCCGACCTGCGTGATCGGCTCCGCCATTGCCGGCGCGATCTCCGCCGCCTTCGGCTGCTACAGCCCCGCGCCCCACGGTGGCGCATGGGTGCTGCCGGTCATTGGCAACCCCTTGATGTGGATGGTCGCCATCGTCGTGGGCTCCGTGGTGGGCGCGCTGATTCTCTCCGTCTGGAAGAGGCCTGTCGAGCAGTAGTCTCCCACGCGCTCTGATTCCCGTTAGGCGCTCGGGACGGCCAAGGTCGTCCTGAGCGCCTTCCGTTCGTGGAGGGCATCCTCGCAGACTGCGCGCCCGTCCACGTCGGTTCGATGATCTGAGGAACAACCAGAGAGATTCGCCAGTCGATGCCGACTGGCCGTGGGAGGCCCCTTCTTCGGGTATGCTTGTGCAAATGCAGCCGACAACGACGAGGGAGGACCCTATGTCCTGGTTCGAGACCTCCGTGTGCTACCAAATCTATCCGCTTGGCCTGTGTGGGGCGCCCCATGAGAACGACGGCGTGCTCGAGCACCGCATCCTGAAGCTCATCGACGACGGATGGGTCGAGCACATCAAGCGGCTTGGTGCGAACTGCGTGATCCTGAACCCGGTGTTCCAGAGCATTAGCCATGGCTATGACACGACCGACTACCTCACCGTCGACTGTCGGTTGGGCACCAACGACGATCTGCGCCGGGTGATCGACGCCTTCCATGAGGCGGATATCAAAGTGCTGTTGGACGGCGTGTTCAACCACGTGGGGCGCGACTTCCCCGCCTTCCGTGACGTCCAGCAGAGCCGCGGTGGCTCGGAGTGCTCGGGCTGGTTCAACATCAACTGGGCCGGCAACAACGAGTATGGTGACGGCTTCTCGTACGAGAACTGGGCAGGTGTGTCCTACCTGGTCAAGCTCAACCATCAGAACTACGACCTGAACGCCTACTGCGCCGAGGTCATTCGTACGTGGGAGCAGGAGTTCGACATCGATGGCCTGCGTCTGGACGTCGCCTACTGCCTTGACGACAGCTTCCTTTCCTATCTGCGCGACGTCGCCAACAGCCTCAGCGAGAAGCGTGGCGAGAAGTTCCTGCTTTTGGGCGAGGCGATGTTTGGCGACTACAACCGGTGGATGGGCGAGAACGCATGCGACACGGTGACCAACTACGAGGCGTACAAGGGTCTCTGGAGCTCGATGAACGAGGCCAACATGCACGAGATCGCCTACGCCCTCAAGCGCCAGAGCGGGGATGACCCATGGGATTTGTACACCGGTCGTCATCTGCTGAACTTTGCGGACAACCACGACGTGCCGCGCGTCGCGACCACGCTCAATGACGAGCGGCACCTCTATCCCCTCTACGGCGTGATGTTCGGCATGTGTGGCGTGCCGTGCCTCTACTACGGCAGCGAGTGGGGCATAGAGGGCGAGCAGCACTTTGGTGACCACGAGCTTCGTCCCGCGCTCGACGCTCCGGAGTGGAACGAGCTGACCGAGTACCTCAGCGCGCTTGCCAGCGCCAAGCGGGGGAGCGACGCTTTGTGCTGGGGATCGTATCGTGAGGTCATGGTGACCCCACAGCAGCTGATCTTCGAGCGCAAGACCGACGACGAGCGCGTTCTGGTCGCCATCAACGCGGCGGCGACTCCGCACACCTTCCACTTTGATGCGGGATGCGGCCGTGCGGTAGACCTCATCACCGGAGCCGATCACGACTTTGGTGCTGGCAGCGAGGTCGAGCCCTTCTCGGCACACTTCTGGAAGTGCGAGCGATAAGGTCTTGGAACTGGTGAGCAGGCCTTAGCGACGGGCCAACAAACGAGGCGGGGGG
>JAWRIT010000166.1:0-4219 GCA_040268355.1 Atopobiaceae bacterium
AGGATGGGGGACGGAGATACTCCGGGACGTCCGAAAAAACGCCGCAAAAGTCCGATCTCTAGCCACGGGGTACGACTCCCCCTCGCTGCGTCCAGGCGGAAGGGGGACGGAGCACGATCGCGGCGCGGGCGCCCTTACGGGCAACTCGGATCCGAAAGGGCCACAGTGGGAAGCCCATGGGCCTTGTGCTGTATGGCATAGCGGCCTACGACACATAAGTGCCTCTTCCTGTGTGTCCTTCGGGTCTCGCACCGCACCCCTTGACAGCCTTCTCATGCTGCCCTATCTTGTCAATCTGCGACTCATTCTCAATTTGAAAGGCATGCCGTGGCACGGGGTCCGCACTACAAAACGCGCAGGCACGAGGCGTTGGTCAGCTACCTCCAAAAGACGGAGGGCGGCCACATGACCGCCCAGGCAATCTGCGAGCACTTCGCCTCCGTCGGGCAGCCCATGGCGCTTGCCACGGTCTACCGTCAGCTGGGCAAGCTCGTCGACGCAGGCGTCATCAGGCGCTTCTCGCCCGGTCCCTCCGCCCCGGCCTGCTATGAGTACGTTGGTGGCGGACAACACTGTCACCGGGAGGCCTGCCTGCACCTCAAGTGCCGTGTGTGCGGCAAGCTCATTCACCTGCACTGCGACGAGGTGACGACCGTACAGGCCCACATGGCGGTCGAACATGGCTTTGCCTGGGACATCTCCGACACGGTCTTTCTCGGCACCTGTAGCGAATGTGCGAGCGACGCAGGGCAGGTGCGCCCATGAGCGCCACCCGTCCGCAGCGCGCCCGCACGCTCACGGCACTCACCAGCATGCTGGTCACACTGGCGCTGCTGCTTCCTGCCATCTTTGTTGCGATCGAGGCCGACCACGACTGCGATGGCGACCACTGCGCCATCTGCACCTGCCTCCACCAGGCAACAGCCACCATGGACAAGCTGTCATGCGGCGTCGCGCGGTCCCTGCCGGCGGCCCCTTGCGGCCCCCTTGTGTCACTGATCACCAACACCACCCTGCGCTGGCACTCCACCACCCTGCTAGAGCTGGGCGTTCGCCTTGACCTGTAGGATCTGTCCCTTCGCTCTCACCACCCCTCCCCCACGAAAGGACAGACTTATGAAAAAGCGTTTTCTCGCCTTTGCCTGCGCCTGCATGCTCACCGTTGCCGCTTTGGTCGGCTGCGGGGCAGGCGGCCAGGGCACCAATTCCGATACCGACGCCTCGGCGCCCGCCGGCGACCAGCAGCTCTCCGTCGTGACCACGATCTTCCCGGCATACGACTGGACCCGCGCGGTCCTCGGCGATGCCGCCGACGACGCCGACCTCACGATGCTTCTGAGCGACGGCACCGACCTGCACAGCTACCAGCCGACCGTTGAGGACCTTGCCAAGGTCGCCGACTGCGACGTCTTCGTCTATGTGGGCGGAGAGTCGGACGCATGGGTCGACGACGCACTCGCCAACGCCCAGAACCCCGACATGGTCGTCGTGAACCTGCTCGACCTCATGGGGAGCGACGCCAAGGAAGAGGAGGTCGTCGAGGGCATGGAGGCGGATCACAGCCACGATCACGACCATGATCACGACCACGCGGCTGACACGGACCACGACCATGACCATGATCACGCGGCCGAGCTCGACGAGCACGTGTGGCTCTCGCTGAAGAACGCCCGCACCCTCACGACCGGCATCGCCGACGCGCTCGCCCAGGCGGATCCCGACCACGCCGACGACTACGCCGCCAACGCCAAGGCCTACGGCGAGCAGCTCGACGAGCTCGACGCCCGCTACCAGAAGGCCGTCAAGGCGGGCACCAAGGACACGCTGCTCTTTGGCGACCGCTTCCCCTTCCGCTACCTGGTCGACGACTACGACCTCTCCTACTACGCCGCGTTCGTCGGCTGCTCCGCCGAGAGCGAGGCGAGCTTCGAGACCATCGCCTTCCTCTCCGACAAGGTCGACGAGCTGGGCCTGAACTACGTGATGGCCATCGAGGGCCCCTCGCACGACATCGCCCAGGCCGTCATCGACAACACCAAGGACAAGGACCAGGAGGTGCTGGTCATGGACTCCATGCAGTCCACCACCAGCTCCGATGTCGAGGCAGGCGCGACGTACCTCTCCATCATGGAGGAGAACCTCGCCGCACTCGAGAAGGCCCTAGCCTAGAAAGGACGACACGCACATGACGTTGCTCTGCTGCAGGAACCTCGCCGTGGGACACAACGGGACGGCTGCGGCACGTGACCTGGACTTCTCCGTGAATCACGGCGACTACCTTGCCATCGTGGGCGAGAACGGCGCCGGGAAGTCCACGCTCGTGTCAACTCTGCTCGGGCTCATTCCCGCCATCGCGGGCCAGATCGAACTGCCGGAAGGCGGTCTCAAGGCGGGGTACCTGCCGCAGGCGACGCCGGTGCGACGCGACTTTCCCGCGACGGCCCTGGAGGTCACCCTCTCGGGCTGCCAAGACACGAGTTTGACAAAGCCCTTCGTTCGTCGAGCGGAGCGCGAGCGAGCGCTCGGGGCCCTGCGCCGCACGGGCACCGAGCAGCTTGCCCGCCAGAGCTTCAGCCGGCTCTCCGGTGGCCAGCGCCAGCGCGTGCTGCTCGCCCGGGCCCTCTGTGCCGCCCGCGACCTGCTCATCCTCGACGAGCCGGTCTCCAGTCTCGACCCACAGGCGACCCGTGACATGTACGATCTCGTGCGCTCGCTCAACCGGGAGGATGGCATGAGCGTCATCACCGTCACGCACGACTTGCCCGCAGGCATCGCCGACGCCACCCACGTGCTCCACGTGGGTGCCACGCCGTTTTATGGCACGGCCGCGGAGTACCGCAGCTTCGTCGAGGCGCTGCCCATGGTCGGAGCCTGGGAGGTGAACCTGCATGAGCTGGCTTAACACCCTCGCCCTGTACCTGGCCTACCCCTTTGTGCAACGCGCCATCGTCGTGGGCGTCCTGGTGGCCCTCTGCTCGTCGCTTCTGGGCGTGACCCTGGTGCTCAAGCGCTACTCGTTCATCGGCGACGGACTGGCGCACGTGGCCTTCGGGGCCATGGCGGTGGCATCGGTCTTGCGCCTCACCAACAACATGGCCCTCGTGCTGCCGGTCACCGTCGTCTGCGCGGTGCTGCTGTTGCGGGGCGGCGAACGCATGCGCGTCGCCGGAGACGCGGCCATCGCCATGGTCTCGGTCGGGGCGCTTGCGATGGGCTACCTGCTCATGAACGTGTTCCCCACCTCGAGTAACGTGTCGGGCGACGTCTGCGGCACCCTCTTTGGGTCCCAGTCGATCCTGACCGTCACGCTGGGCGAGATGTGGCTCGCCATCGTGCTCTCGCTTGCCGTCATCGCCGTCTTTGTGCTGCTGTATCACAAGATCTTCGCGGTGACCTTCGACGAGACCTTCGCACGCTCCTCCGGCCAGCAGGCCGAGACGATCAACCTCGCCATCGCGATCACCATCGCCGTCATCGTCTCCATCTCGATGAGCCTCGTGGGATCACTGCTGGTCTCGGCGCTCGTCGTCTTTCCAGCGCTCTCGGCCATGCGACTGTGCCAGAGCTTCCGTTCGGTGACCGTCTGCGCAGCCGTGCTCTCGGTCGCCTGCGCGCTGGTGGGACTGTTCGCCTCCATCCTAGCGAGCACGCCCGTCGGGGCGACCATCGTCCTGGCGGACATGCTCGCCTATGGGGCCTGTTGCGGCGTGGGCGCACTAAGGGGGCGCTAGCCATGAGGACCATGCGGAATGCTCACAAGGCTCCACACGCCCCCTGTGGCACCGGCGGCATCGGGCGGTCGCTCGTGGCGCTCGCGCTCTCCCTCAGTCTTGGCGTGCTCGCTGGCTGTGGCGGACCGACCGTGACCGTCTCAGACAAGAAGCAGTCCGTCGACCTCACGGAGCTGAGCGGCACCATGGTCTACTCGCAGGTGTTCGACATGGTCTCCATGCCCGAGAACTACCTTGGGGCCCACGTGCGCATGCGCGGGACCGCGCTGTCCTACACCGATCCTGACACCGAGAGGACCTTCCACGCCGTGCTCATCGCCGACGCCACCGCCTGCTGCCAGCAGGGCATCGAGTATGTGCTCGCGTCGGGCGACTATCCACAAGACGGCACCGAGGTCACCGTCGAGGGCACCTTCGCCACCGCCCAGGAGAACGGCATCGAGTACTGCATGCTGCAGGACGCCTCCGTGGTGGAGTAGACGACCGCG
>JAWRIT010000167.1:0-4957 GCA_040268355.1 Atopobiaceae bacterium
GGCCCGGGGGGCGGCATTGTGTATGGATGCTTGGGAAAGGGGAGCGGGATGCCAGGTGCGACCAGAGGGACCATCTATCTTGCCGGCGGCTGCTTCTGGGGTGTAGAGGAGCTGTTTCGCCAGATACGGGGCGTCGTCCGCACGTGCGCGGGATACGCCAACGGAACCGGGGAGGACGACGCCACCTACCGGCGCGTGTGCGAGGGCGACACGGGATTTCGGGAGACGGTGCGCGTCGACTTCGACGAGGGCAAGGTCAGCCTCGAGCAGATCCTGTGGGCGTACTTCAGCATCATCGATGCGACCGTGTCCAACCAGCAGGGAAACGATGTCGGCACGCAGTATCAGACGGGCATCTACTGGGAGCGTGACAAACCGGAGCTCGGCGAGCGCGTGCGGGTCGTGGCGGACGACGAACGGGCTCGCCTGCAGGCTGCCGGCAGGCCCTTTTGCGTCGAGATTTGCGAGCTGACGAACTTCTTCTCTGCGGAGGAGTACCACCAGCGCTACCTCGTCAAGAACCAAGGGGGCTACTGCCACATCTCCCGCGAGGAGATGGACGCGGTGCTGCGGGAGCTCGCCTAGCGCGGCTCGCCTGGCGCGGCTCGCCGGTCTGTGGCCCAGCAGGCGCCGGAATCCGGGCGCTCGGTGGAGCCGACCGGCGCCTGAGGACCCCGAGGGCACGGCACGCTGCAAGGCTCGACAAATCCGCTAACTTGGGGCTTGCGCTGCCTGCGAGCTTCACGTATAGTGTCTCCTTGCGTTGAAGAAGCTGCCTTGTGCACTGGGACTTCGTCTAACGGTAGGACAACGGATTCTGGTTCCGTCAGTGGGAGTTCGATTCTCTCAGTCCCAGCCATTCTTCAAGGCGCACGGCCCGTTCGTCTAGCGGTTTAGGACACCGCCCTCTCAAGGCGGAGATCACCGGTTCGAATCCGGTACGGGCTACCAACATTTACGCAGGCCCTCCGGGGCCTGTTTGCATCTCAGAGGGCAAGACACATGAGCGCGTTGGGCATCTCGTTCGCGCTCGGGCGCTCGCTTGCGTTCGAGGGACCCGCCCTGCAAGAGCCGCCCATGCGGTCGCAATGGCCCGCGAATCGACAACACTTCGCAAGGAGCGTCCCGGCCTTTTGGGCCCCTGCCGTCATGCATCTTTGTGGTCCAGGCGATTCTTGATTGCACGCTCTGCCGCACGCCTTAACACACGGGTGTCTTCCGGTGTCAGATGATTGTCCGTCTTGGCAATGACCTGCTCTTGCAGAAAGTCGTCTGTTTGCTCAAGCAGGGTCTCGGGGACGAGCTTCGGCGCGATCTGCTCGAGGTTGGAGAAGGGTTCGCCCTCGTCCCAGTCGTGCCTCCTGTTGTATGGGCATACGTCCTGGCAGTTGTCACAGCCACAGACCCACTCCTCGAACATGGAATCGTCCAAGAAGGGCGGAACGTTGCCCTTGCCGAAGGTCGTCCAGAAGGAGATGCACCTCGTGGGGTCCATCGTGTACGGAGCGCACAGGGAGCCGCTCCTGCATGCCTTCTGGCACAGCGTGCACGTCTCGCCGCACGGCCTTGGCGAGACCTTCTGGACGAGGGTGCACTCCTGGTCGATGATGTAGCCTGTCAGTCCCACGAAGGAGCCCTTGTCCGTGTAGAAGAAGTTGTTCTTTCGGATGATCCCGAGCCCGGCCTTCATTGCCGCATAGCGCAGAGGCACGCTGCCATGCTCCCAGCGAATCCCTCGCTCCGTCAGCCAGCTCTCGAACTTCGTATGGTCGCACGCGTCCGTCCGCCCTTCCTCCGGAGAGAGGAAGAAGGCCTTGGCGTAGCGCCCACGCATCTCGGCAGGAAACCGGTATTTCCCGTGTTCGGCGGTCAGCACAATGACGGACTTCGCCCAGGGGAAACGGTCCGTGACGGGCTCGTAGAGGGATGCGACCCCGTTGTAGAACCCGGCGCTTGACGGTACGTTGCGCACCCGCTCCCGAAGGCGGTCCTGGCTTCCCTCAAGCTCTTTCGGACTGACGATGCCGCAGTTGTCATAGCCGCAATCCAGCGCGGCTCGATACAGTTCCTCAGAAAGACTCATCTTGGCCGCCTTCTTCCTGCCGGTCCCGATTCGCTCGGCTTATGGGCACGCCCGCTCCGCCGCGCCAAGGACCTGAACCGAGCGCCACCGCTGGTGCTTTCCCCGTTCGTCGGCTTGCGTGCGTCGCTGCTCATGGATGGTAGCATCGTGTCATGGAGCATGCCTTTGAAGACTCAGTGACATTTGTCTAGAACGCGAAGCCCTGGCTTTGGGACAGTACCAGCTTGCACTCCGCGAGCGTGGTGTCGATGATCTCCGCTGCGGTCCGCACGTCCTTGACGAGCGGCGCAATCATGCCGGCCATGCAAGCGCCGTTCTCGACGTCGCCGTCATGCATCGCCATCTTGAGCGAAGGGCCCGCAATCCTGCGCATCTCATCTGCGACGGCCACTGCTGGGTTATTCATTTCGAGGTCGATCATCTTGTCCGAGAAGGCGTTGCTCAGCTGGCGGCAGGGCTCGTGCGTGCAGGTGCCCGTAATGACGGACCTGTTGTCGCCGGCTTCGATGATGGCCCTCTTCGCGTTCTCGTGGATCGTGCACTCCTGCGCACACAGGAAGCGTGTGCCCATCTCGAAGCCGCCCGCTCCCAAGCAAACCGCCGCGGCCATGCCACGCCCTTCCGCGATGCCGCCGCTTCCCACCACAGGAATCGTCAGCGCGTCGACGACCTGAGGAAGGAGGGCCATCGTGCTCTCGGGCGTCACGTGCCCGCCGCCCTCCCAGCCCTTTGCGACCACCACGTCGGCCCCGCAACGTTCGGCCGTGATGGCGTCCTGCAACGTGCTCGCTTTTACGATGACTTTGATGCCGACAGCCGTGAGGTCGGGGAAGAAGGCGTTGCACAGCTCCGGGTCGAGGTCGTTCAGGATGTCCGCATACACCACGGCCGGCCTCTCCTCGAGCAAGACTGGCTTCACGTCCTCAAGCAGCGAGGCCATCATGAAGACGTTCACGCCGAAGGGCTTGTCCGTCAGCTCGCGGGTCTTGGCGATCTGCTCGCGAACCAAGGCCGACGGCGCCGCCGCCACACCCAGGACGCCAAGCCCGCCGGCATTGGAGACTGCCGCCACGAGCGGAGCGAAAGACGACCATGCCATCGGCCCCTGGATGACGGGCTTCTCGATCCCCAATGCCTCACACACACGGTTGGCACTCATCTTCTCCTCCTGTCATTGGAAGCACACGCCTGACTTCGGCCCTGCTCAAAGAGGGCTGGTCGCAGCTAGACTATATGGAATATATGCGCGGGCAAACTGCCCCTCAAGACACTTGGGACCGAAGTGTCGGACGTACGGTATCAATGCGCTACATGCCATCCGCAAGGGAGTCGTATGATGGACCACCATACCCAACAAGAGCAGAGCATCATCAATACGTTCATCCGGCTGGTGAACACGATGGGCTACGAGAAGGTCAACATCAAGCTGCTGACTGGCGAGGCGGGGGTCAATCGCACGACCTTCTACGAGTACTTCTCCAGCAAGTCAGAGTTGGCTGAGTACATATGCTACTCGTACCTCGACCTGCATAATGAGTTGCTGGTAAGAAGCGTGACTCGCTCCAGCAGGGCCGACGTGCGCGCTGGCTTCATGAGGGCCTTCGACTACACCAAGCAGAACGCTGACACGATCAGGGCGCTCTGGGCGATACGCGAGCCGTCCTTCTCCCCGTATCTGATCATGCAAAACGGAATGCGCGACGCCATCCTCAAGACCCTGAACGTGACGACGGCCGAGCGGGGTGCCGCCGAGTTCTTCGCGGCTGGGTTCGCGGCAGCGGCGATGGCAACGACTCGACTGTTTCTCGACGACGACTGCCAGGGCCAGGATGACATCGTGGACATGATTACCCAGTGCTGCTTCGACGGTATGTTCTCGGTGCTGGAGCGCTAGCCAGAACGACTCGGCGGCTGGCGGCACCGAGGTTCCAGGCTGAGCGGTGCCCTCGACCTGCGGCAGGCTTGTCCTCCGACTCTGCCTTCGCTAGAGTGTATACACGTATACAGCAGGAGGTGTCCATGGAGACGGCCATCATCTCGGGGCGAGTGGACGCGCGGGTCAAGGAGCGGGCGAACGCCTACATTCAAGCGGCGGGGCTCAGCGTGAGCGACGTGATCAAGACCGTTTGGGAGCGCATCGCCCGTACGGGGGAGCTGCCAGCGCCGGTTGCGACCGAGGAGGCCAAGACGGAGGCGCTGGGCGCGTGGGAGGAGTTCCTTTCGTTGCGGAGCGAGCTGTCCGCGATTCCCACAGAAAGCGACAGGCTCGCAGCCCTCACCCCGCAGCAGTTAAGGGACCTGATCGCTGAGGGGCTGGTGGCCGAGTATGAAGGTCTCTGACGCGCGGGCGCGAGCGTGGCGCGAACACCTCGCTGACCATAACGCTCGCAAAGTGCTGTTTGACACCACCACCCTGCTTGACGCCCTTGACGCAAAGCGACCCGAGTCCGATGAGGCATGCAGGGCGCTGAGGTACTGCAACGGCGGGGGTGACACGGGCCTCGTGACCCCGGGTACGCTCAAAGACGTCTATTACGTCCTGCGCAAACTAATTGGAGAGCGCTTCGCCCGAAGGGCGATCAACGGCCTTCTCGATCTGCTCGTGGTGGTACCCCTGTCGGCTGAGGGGTGTCTCATGGCGGCCGCTTCTGACGAGCCGGACTTCGAAGACGCTCAGGTCCGTGCCGCAGCCGAGCTCAATGGTGTAACGTTCATCCTCACTCGCGACCGCGACGCTTTCCAGAACTCCCACATCCGGTCCATCACCTGCGCCGAGTACTGTCGAATCGTGGGCGTGTGAGGGCCTGTCGTCCATGCCCATGCGCCACCGGGCCGACACGGGGGAAGAGGCATCTCTGTGTCACTGTCTGCGGC
>JAWRIT010000168.1:0-25107 GCA_040268355.1 Atopobiaceae bacterium
GCTGTAGGAGGAGCTATCCAGCCTGTCTCACGCCATGAAGCCAAAGAACGCGGCGATGACGCCGAAGACCATGGTCCCGAGGATGAGCCACACGGGATCGACCTTCTTGGACAACAGCCAATAGTACAGTCCCATGAACCCAAGACCGATCATGCCGGGCATGATCCCGTCGAGGACCTCATGCAGGGAGGTGACGGCATCACCCGTGCCGAAGCTGACGGTCAGGGTGGCCCAGAACATGTCCTTGGTCATGGAGCCCACGACCATGCAGCCCACGATCCCGGCGATCTCCATGACGATGTCCATGGCGCCGCTCTCCTGGGCGCTTGTGAGCAGGCCGACGCCTGCCTCATAGCCCTTGCGGACGCCCCAGATGCGCAGCCAGAACGCCGGAACGTTGTAGATGAGCAGATAGACGAGCGGACCGATGGGGTTGCCGGCCTGACACAGAGAGATGCCAACAGCAACGGCCACGATGCGGATGCAGGTGAGAAAGATGGAGTCGCCAATGCCGGACAGCGGTCCCATAAGGGCGGCTTTGACGTCGTTGACGATCTCGGGCTCGAGGTCGCCATCGCGGATCTTCTCCTCCATGGAGATCGCAATGCCACCGACGAACGGGGCAAGCTGCGGAGTGATGTTGAAGAACGCAACGTGGCGCTCAAGGGCCTTGGCGTACCCCGTTGGATCGCCATGGTAGATCTTCTTCAGCATCCTCATGATCATCAGGCCGAAGGCGATGCCCATCTGGTTGGCATAGGTCCAGGAGAACTCCATGCCCAGGGCGCCAACGCTCAGTGCGGAGCGGGTCAGGTCCTGTTGGGTGATCCTGTGCTGATCCTGGGTCTCGAAATCAGAAGTCATCATCGTCATCTCCTCTCATGTCCTCGGACGCGAGTGCGAGGTTTGTGTCCTCAAGGACGCCAGTCTTCAGGATGCCGAGGATCACGGCGATGAGGGCGACGCCCAAAACCGGGATGCTGGCATAGGATGTGAGCAGAAATCCCAGAAAGAAGAACGGTATCAGGCGCTTGGTGAAGATCATGCGGCCAAGCATGGCAAAGCCCATGACCGGCAGGATGTTCGCCGCGATGGAGAAGCCGTCGATGATGAAGCTGGGCACGGCGTTCAGGACCCACTCGACGGCGTTGGACCCAAAGTAGACCGCACCGAAGATGACGGCGAACTTGATCGGCAGGTAGACGACGCCGATCAGCCAGTGCAGACCGACGATCTTCCTGTCGTCGCCGGCGGCGGCGAACTTGGGTGCGAGACCGGCCAGACCGTTGGTGACGGGCGAGAAGAGATTCGAGAGGGCAATCATGATGGCACCGATGGGCATCGCAAGGGCGACGGCGGTCTCGGCGTCGACACCCAAAAGGATTGCGTAGGCGGTGCAGAGCACGCCGGCAGAAGTCGCGTCAGGTGGAATGTAGGCCCCGATGGAGACCGAGCCCAGGAAGAGCAGCTCGAGGCTGGCGCCAAGGGCAAGGCCCGTCTGGATGTCACCCAAAAGGAAGCCTACCACGGGTGCGACCACGATCGGCCGGAACCCATACAGCGTTCCGAGCTGGTAGTCGAAC
Source organism: Atopobiaceae bacterium (assembly GCA_040268355.1). Taxonomy (GTDB): domain Bacteria; phylum Actinomycetota; class Coriobacteriia; order Coriobacteriales; family Atopobiaceae; genus UBA1367. Next base: position 1,584 of record JAWRIT010000168.1, read on the forward strand.
ACCCCAAAGAACAGGACGGCACAGGCGCATATGAGCGCTGGTACAAGCATCTTTTCCCTCCTTTTACTTCAATCTGTCTCTTGCTTGTCTCTTTGGTGGGCACTTCGACGTGAGAACCATCGAAGGGGGCTGTCAGAGGAGGTTCATCACGTATGTCTTGGGATCGTCCGCAAGGGCGCGGTATTCGATCTCGATCCCACGAGCATCGAGCTCCTTGAGCATCTCGACGTCCGATTCCTCAAGGAAGATCTGGCGAGTCACCTCCTTCGTGGTGGAGGTCTTTCTCGTGTTGCCCAAGTTGATGCTCTTGATCTGCGAACATCCGTCTGCGAGCTGCTTCGCCTCGGCGATGGTTTGCACGCAGACGATCATGCGGTACTTGTCAGTGACGCCGGAGTTGATGGCCTCGATGGCATGCTTCATGTCCTTGATGACGAGCTTGCAACCCTGGGGCTTGCCCAGCTTGAGCGTCGTCCTCCAGACCTGATCGTTGGCGACCTTGTCACCGACGATGAAGATGCAGTTCGCCTTCATGGCGGAGGCCCAGGTCACAGCTACTTGTCCATGCAGCAGTCGGTGGTCCACGCGCAGTAACTTGATCATGTGTGTCTCCTCCCTGGGATGATCGACGCCTGGTCTCGGGCCTGCGGACTTGTCGTCCCGACAGGGGTTCCCGTTGGTCAGAACTCCTCGTCCTCATCCACATCTGCGAGTGCGTCGTTGCAGAAGACCGGTCGCATCTTGTCGCTGTTGACAAGGCTGCGCAGGAAGGCCGGAAGGTCTTCCTCGTCGTTGATGCCAAGAGCAAGCGTGAGCAGCAGCGGAAGGTTCATGTTCGTGACGAGATAGATGTTGGGGATCTCCTGGACAATGCTCAGGAGCTCGTTGTTGACGCTCCCACCGAGCAGGTCGGTACAGACCACGACCTCGTCAGCCTCGGGGATGTCGGCAAGCGTCGCCCTGACGGCAGCGGCCACATCGGTCGTGCCGTCGACGAAGCACGAGATGGTGCGAATGTCACACGGGATTCCGACGAGCAGGGTGATGCTTTCGGCGATGCCGTCGGCGAAATGGGCATGGGAGGCAATGACGATATGTCTCATGAGGTGACCTCCTTGACAGCTGACCGATAGAGGGAGATAGCCTGGAGGTCTGCCGCCGCAGGGTTGGCAAGATGCGCGGATTCGAGCGTCTCGACCGAAAGGGACCCCCGATACCCATGGGTCATAAGACACTCAAGGTCACGAGCCATGTCACGAGATCCAGTGCCCCAAGACACGTGCGACTGCTCGCCACAGTCCACGAAGTGGCAGTGGACGACATCGCTGCCGAACGCGTCAAAGTAATCGTCGATGGTCTCCCCCGCCGCCCACATCGCTCCGATGTCGAGACAGACCTTGAGCGCCGGGCTGCCCGCCTCGTCGATGAGCTGTACAAGCTCGGAGACGGTATGGACCAAGTTGGTCTCGGCAGGCTGGAGCGCCTCGATCGCGACGAGCGTGCCGCGCTCGGCCGCATAGTCACCCACGCGGCCGAGCATGCGGACGCTGCGCTCCCATGCGCTTCTGCGCGGCTCGTCCAGGTATCCCCAGCCGCTGGTCGCGACGACCTGGCTTGCGCCGATCTCACAGGCGACGTCGATCGCGTTGCGGAAGTAGGCGTAGGTCCGCTCCTGCATCCTGGGATCGCGAGCCGCCATATTGTGTGGCTTCGGGTTGGTCTGCTCGGGGCAGATGCCGATGACCTTCATCCCGTAGCGACGCTCAAGCGTCTTGAGCCTGTCGACTGGATCATACTCGTGGGAGTCCATGAAGAAGTGCATCGGGCCGGTCCAGATCTCGCAAGCTTCGTATCCCGCCTCATGGGAGGCCAAGAAGAAGCTTTCGAGGCTGAAGAAGCGCCAGCTGCAGTTCATGGACGCGAGCGTGGGGATGTTCGCCATGCCGTTCATGGCCGTGGCGCCCGTTTCTGATTGACGCCAACGCCAAAGGCCAAGACGGTCCCAGTCGCGTACGCCGCCAGAACGGAGGGCGTCAAAGGGGCCGCCCCTGTGACAGGCGGGCGCCTGCTGACACAAGCTTTCATGGTGTCTTCTGTCTCCTTCCCGTATGGAGCCGCGGCTCCCGTGCCAAGCGGTGACCTGCCGTCAGGCAAGACCATGCGATGCGGCAATGGGACCGTTGGCGCATCGCCCGCGAAGAGGGACGCGAATCGATCAGTAGTCGAACTGGTGATAGTAGCGACGGTAGCGGCGGTTGTGCTTGGTGACGGTCTCATAGTGGGCGGTGAAGCGATCCGTCACCAGCGAGGAGAGGATCCACGGGGACACGATGACGCGGAACTCTTCGTCAAGACCGGGGATGGCGTACTCGGCCGTGTCGATCACGGTGACGTCGGGGTTGCCGATGCGATCGCTCTTCAGGAAGGCCTCGACCCGCTCGTCGAGCTTGCGATACTCGTCCTCGCCCTTGAACAGCACGACGGGAACGCCCGGCTCCACGAGCTCGAGGGTGCCGTGGAAGAAGTCGGCAGAACTGATGTAGCGGACGCGCTTCCACTGCATCTCCTCGAGAATGCACATGGCGAACAGGATGGTCTCACCCCAAAGCGCACCGGAGCCGATGAACATGGTGTAGGGAGCAAGCGCGTACTTCCTGGCGAATGCCTCGGCCTTGGGCTCGAACCGCTTGCGGATGTCGACGAGCGAACTCCAGACGTCCTTGGTCTGCTCGATGAACCTGTCGTAGTGGGGGAAGCAACCACGATGGTAGAGCAGGCGCAGGCCAAAGCAATCAGCGAGGTAGTAACCGCCCTCGCAGCCACCGGCGGCGTGGTCGGAGGCCATCTTGACGCAATTCTCAGCTCCCACAGCTTGGCCGATGGGACCATCGGGCTTTGCCATGGCATAGACACGCACGCCCATTGCCTTGAGCTTGCCAACGGCTTCGAGAATCTCGGGGGTGGTGCCGGACTCGGAGGACGTGAGGACCACCGAGTTGCTGGTCATGCGCCTGTGGCCGGAGACGTTCCACTCGGCGGCGTGGATGAGGTAGACCTCGAGGTCCTTGTCGCCGAACTTGTTCATGAGGTACTCGAGCTGCATGAACTCATCCCAGGTGCCACCGACGCCCATCAGGAAGACGGCATCGTAGCCCTCCTCCGCAACCTTGTCGGCAAGGGCGGCCATCTTTCGACCGACCTCATAGAGGGCGGCACCGTCAGCGAGATAGCCCTCCTGATCGAAGTTCATGATCTCGACCTTCTCCGTCTCCTTCATGTGGTGCTCCTTTCCTGGGCTATGGATCCAAACATTGGTCGGACTTGTCTGGCTCGGCGGCGTTCTCGAAATTGCGGGCCATACGGTCAATAGCTCGGCACGCAGTCGAGCATCCTTATTCGAATCACCTCCCTCACCTTTGCTGCCGTGCCGCCCTAGGCATACACAACTAGTTTTGTATTTAGTACCAATTTCAATCTACAGGTTAGCTATTTTTCGATACCAATTGTGGGAAAAGAGCAGTTGACGGTAAGTGGTATGATTTTATCGCTGAGTGGTATTAGTTTGGTCTTGTGCCACCCATGCCACGACTCGAAGCCGGTCCCTGCCAAGAAGGCCGTCGTCAGGGGGCCACCATGCGAGGTGACGTGTGCGATCAGGCCTAAAAATGGTAGGTGTAGCCGAAGTTTCCTCGCTCGAGGGACACGAGGTGCTCGATGACGCGGTTCTCGGCGTCATAGGAGAGGGACTCGCGCATGAGCGCGAGGTCGCCCGGAGCCATCTCGAGGAAGCGAGCGTCGCGCGCCGTAAGTGCCAAGACCTTGAGCTTCTCCTGCGCGAGGGCCACCTTGTGGCCAAACATGGCGTAGGTCTCGTACAGGCTGAAGACGGACAGGTCGATGTCCTCGATTCCCTCCACGTAGCGCAGCGGCACGAGTGTGCTCTCGAGACAGTAGGGCATGCCATCCAAGGAGTTGAGACGACGCATGTGGTAGAGCACATCGGTCTCGTCTATGTCGAAGATGCTGGCATAGAAGGGCCCCGCGAGCCGCTTGGACCGCTCGAGGATGCGGACGGTGGGCACGTGACCATGGCTGTGTGCCATCTCTCGGAAGCCCGGCACGGAGGCCGTACCCTCTGGCGTCGCGGAGGCGCTCGCCACGTAGGTGCCCTTTCCCTGCATGCGTCGGACCATGCCGCGTTCGACAAGGTCGTCAATGGCGTTGCGCACCGTGAGGCGTGTGGCGCCGAACTCCTCCGCAAGCTCGTTCTCGGAGGGCAGCGTCGTTCCAACCTGATAGACGCCCGCCTCGATCCGCTCTCGGACAGTGCGACGTATACGCAGGTAGATAGGCTCACCTGCACCGCGGGTGGAGTCTATGACCTCAGCCATTCGGCACCCACCTCCGCCTTTACGCCGTTGGGCATGCCGTTGCTCACAAAGTGAAGGCGGGTGGGCATGACGACTTTCTTCACGTACTCGACTGGGTTGTAGTCGGCGTCGCGCTTGATGGCAGAGACAAAGAAGACCGGCGTGCCCTCTGGCTCCTCAAGTAGCTCGGCCTCCTCGGCCGTGAGTCTCCCGATGGAGATATGCTCGTCACCATGCACGACACGCACGCCGTACTCCGCCGCAAGCACGTCATAGAGGCTCTCGCGAGAGAAGTCGTACCGTTCGATCCCGGGGCATAGGGCGCAGTTGACCGTCGCGCTCTCTATGGATGTGGGAACGTCGTCCACGAGACGCACGCGGCGCATCATGAACACAGAAGATCCCGCAGGCAGGTCGATCTTGTCGACAAGGTCCTCTGTGAGCGTGCAGCTGCGCGCATAGATAAGGTGCGTCCCTGGCGTGCGACCGGCTTTGCGCACGGCATCTGAGTAGCCGTATGACTCTTGAAAGATGCTGACGGGCTTCCGGGGGCACACGTAGGTGCCCGAACCCTGACGGCTCTCGAGCACGTTGGAGGAGACAAGCTGAGCGATGGCGCCGCGCAAGGCCGTGCGGGAGACGCCGATCTTCTCGCACAGGACGCGCTCGGCCGGCAGCCGGTCGCCCACGGCGAGGTTGTGGCTCAAGATGCGCCAGAGGATGCCCTCCACGGCGCGATCCTTCGGTGGCGTCACCTGGACGCCGACTAAAGCGTCTCCTTCTGACTCCGCCCTGACCGTACGCCTCACTTCTTCTCCCCCAACCCCTTCATCTTGAGAAACTCGTCGCGCAGCTCCTCCGCGTACCTCAAGCCGCTCTCGTAGGTCGAGGAACCCTTGCGCACCTTCCTGGTAATGACGGGAAGCTGCAGCTTGACCTGCTTCTCTCCAGAGGTCATGACCACGATGACGGCCAAACCAAAGCACATGCCGCGAGCCTCCGCATTGAGGCGACTCACCTTGTCGGGATTGGAGACGATGCTCGCGAAGCGACCCTTGCCTGACTGCAACGCGGGCACGGACTTCGCCTTGTCCTCGACGACCTCACAGGCCAATATATCAGAATATTCAAAGAATGTGGGGTTTACCAGGGGGTACTTTACTGACCAACGAAGGGCAGGCTCGTCTGCGTAGACGCAGGGCATCATGGTGGCCGCAGGTGGGTCGAAAAGGGTCTTGGTGACCGTGAACCCAAAGGCATCGTAGGTCTTCTGCGGATCGTTCTTGCCGAACAGCCCCATGGCGCTCCCTCTCACTTCCTCCGTGACAGGCGTGAACGTGCCCCTTCATATGGCGTAGGCCTACCTATACACATATTAGTATAATTATAATACCAATTGAGACGCTAGCGCGTGCCATCGCCTTGCATTGGACAGCGTTACGTTGTCGGCAGGCGCGGAAGCGGCACTCACGCTTGTGGGCGAAAACGGAAACGAGAACGCCCCTTGTGGGCGAAAGCGGACGTTTGACCCGCCAAAACGCCGCGGAAACATCCGCTTTTGCCCACAAGGGGGAGCTGGCACAGCGGAAGAGGTACCTACGTGTCGTTGCGGCGAGCGACACATAAGTGCCTCTTCCCCTGTGTCGAACTGCGCGCTGTGATGCGTCCCCGCCCGGCTCACGCCAGACGGAGACTGACCTGCTCACTTGTGAACGCGACCGTCTCGCCGCCGTCGCAGGAGATGACGGCGCGGCCCCAACCGTCGATTCGCTCAAGCGTGCCGACACAGACGACGTCCCCGCTCGGCGACACCGCCTCGACGCGGCACCCCACATAGGCGAGGCAAGTACGGCAGTCGTCGAGCAACGGGGTCAGGGGACCCTCGTCTCCGACCTCCCCCGACGCCAACGCGTGAGACCACTCGTCGCATCGGACAATGATGCTCTCCTGCAGCAGATGGGCGCACTGCTCGAACGAGGGGAGGTCGTCCTTCGCCTCAAGGACTTCGTGCAATCCGATGGGCTTCAAGGCCGGCAGGCCGTCGACCTGCGCATGCTCACCCAGTTCCGGGGACTCGAGATTGACGCCCACCCCACACACGATAGCCGGCTCTCCCCCATCGTCGCCCGGCACCGTCTCCACCAAAAGGCCCGCCAGCTTACGACCATCAACCACCACGTCGTTGGGCCACTTGAGGCTCGCATGACGGACGCCGAGACGCCTCAACACGTCCAGCACGCCCAGCCCGCACGCAAGGGGAGCCCCCGGCAGAAGGCGCATGGGCAGCTTTGGGCGCAGCAGCACCGAGAGATACACGCCCCCCTTCGGGGACTTCCACACATGACCGCGCCGGCCACGCCCAGCGTTCTGGCTTCGGGCGGCGACGGCGGTTCCATGAGGGGCTCCCGCCTTCCCAAGCGCCAGGACGTCATCGTTGGTCGACCCGGTAACATCAAGCATCGTGAGCCGCGCGCTGGTCGCCGACCCTCCGGTCGGCAGGAAGCCTCCGTACATGCTACGCATGCGCAGGCCAACACGCGGCGTCAGAGGTCACCGCATTTGAGAGCGCCGAACTCACTCGCTCGTCCTCCCAAACGCCCGGAACCTCCGGTACCGCTGGTCCTCGAGCTCCTCACCCGTCATGCCCTCCAACTCGTCGAGGGCCGCGACCACGGCGTCACGGACCCGCTGGGCCAGCTGACCGGCATCAAGCTCGTGCTCCTCGACGACATCGTCCACGATGCCGAGCTCGAGAAGATCCTCGGCGGTGAGCCGAAGCGCCTCGGCGGCGTCCTCGACCCGCTTTGGGGTCCGCCAGAGGATAGTCGAGCAGCTCTCGGGGCTGATCACCGAATACACTGCTCCCGAGAGCATGAGCACCTTGTTCGAGACGGCGAGCGCCAGGGCCCCGCCGCTGCCGCCCTCGCCCACGATGCAAGTGACCGCCGGCACGGTGAGCGCGCTCATCTGCACGATGTCCGACGCGATCGCCTCGCCCTGCCCGCGCTCCTCGGCGCCGATGCCCGGATAGGCACCCGAGGTGTCGACGAGACAGACGATGGGCCTGCCGAACTTCTGCGCCTGGCGCATCAGGCGGCCGGCCTTGCGATAGCCCTCGGGGTGCGGCGAGCCGAAGTTGCGCGTCACGCGCTCCTTGGTCGAGCGGCCGCGCTCGGTCATGATGACGGTCACGATGCGGTCGCCCGTCCATGCGATGCCGCCGACCACGGCGGCGTCCTCGCCGAACAGGCGGTCCCCATGGAGCTCCACGAAGCCGTCGTAGGCCCGCTCCACTAGCTCGAGCGGGGTGGGCCTATGCGGCGAGCGGGCGCCCTTGACGCGCTCGTAGGCGCTCGTCTCCGTCGCGGGCTCCCGGTCCCGGTCTCGGTGTGCCTCGCCCTGCCTGCGGCCTAGGAAGCGCTTCAGGAGCGGAATCGCACCACGATCGGAGCGATCCTCGGCCGCATGGGGCGCATCTGCCGCAGGAATCACGCCCGCATGCAACGCAAGCAGCTCGGCGATGGTCGCCGAGAGGTCCTTCCGCTGCACGATCATGTCCACGAACCCGTGCTCGAGGAGGAACTCCGCACGTTGGAACCCCGAAGGAAGCTTCTTGTGGGTCGTCTGCTCGACCACGCGCGGGCCGGCAAAGGCCACGAGCGCGCCCGGCTCGGAGATGATGATGTCGCCTTCCATGGCAAAGCTCGCCGTCACGCCACCGGTCGTGGGGTCGGTGAGCACGGTCAGGTAGAGGAGGCCGCAATCGGAGTGCCGACGCACGGCACCGGACACCTTCGCCATCTGCATGAGCGACGTGACGCCCTCCTGCATGCGTGCTCCACCCGACACGGTGAACCCCACCACGGGCAGCGAAAGCTCGGCGGCACGCTCGAACGCACGGCAGATCTTCTCGCCCACCACGCTGCCCATGGACCCCATCATGAAGTCGCCGTCCATGACGAAGATCGCGCACTCGTGCCCGCCGATGGTCGCGCGGCCGCACACGATCGCATCGCGCTCGCCCGTATGCTCCACGGCGTCCTCGAGCTTCCGCTGGTAGTCGGGGAAGCCCAGGAAGTCGACGGAAGAGAGCTCCGCGTCCCATTCCGTGAAGGAACCTTCGTCTACGGTGATCGCCAGGCGCTTGCGAGCGCCGATGCGCAGGTGGGTGCCGCACCGCGGACAGACGTCAAGCCCTTCCTCAAGCGGCTCCCGGTCAATGATGCGCCGACAACCAGGACACTGCACGAAGAAGCGTCGTGAGGGAAGCTCCACGGGAACCTCGGTCACGGGGCTCTCGAGCTCGTTCTGGCTCTTTTGGCTCCTAAGACTCATAGAGGTGCTCCATCAGGTCGATGTGGTAGTTTCCTTGCAGAAACTCCTCGTTGCTGAGGATGTCAAGCTGCAGGTCGATGTTGTTCTGTACGCCCTCGATGACCATCTCGCCCAAGGAGGAGCGCATCTTCCTGATGGCCTCCTCGCGCGTCGGAGAGCTCACGATAAGCTTGCCCAGCATCGAGTCATAGTACGGGGAGATGACGATGCCCTGGTAGAGCGCCGAGTCAAAGCGGACCCACGGCCCGTTGGACACATGCAGCAGGTCGATTCGCCCGCACGAGGGCAGAAAGTCGGGCGTCTCGGCGTTGATGCGGCACTCGATGGAGTGCTTCTCCAGTCGCACGTCCTGCTGCGAGAAGGGCAGCTCCTGGCCAGCGGCGACGCGAAGCTGCCACTTGACCATGTCGATGCCGCTCACCATCTCGGTGACGGGATGCTCCACCTGCAGACGAGTGTTCATCTCCATGAAGTAGAACTGGCCGTCGTCGGAATAGAGGAACTCCACCGTGCCGGCCCCCACGTAACCGACCTGGGTGGCCAGGTCGCGCGCGGCCTTGTGCATGCGACGGCGCACGTCCTCGCGGCCGTCCAGACACGGGGCGGGGCTCTCCTCAAGAAGCTTCTGGTTGCGACGCTGCACCGAGCACTCGCGCTCGCCGAGCGAGATCACGTTTCCCTGCATGTCGCCCAGGATCTGAACCTCCACGTGATGCGCGGGAGCGACGAACCGCTCCATGTAGCACTCGCCGTCCCCAAAGGCCGCGGCGGCCTCCTGGCTCGCCTCGAGGAAGGCGGCAGGAGCCTCCTCGGGACGGTCGATCCGGCGGATGCCGCGACCGCCGCCACCCGCCCGCGCCTTGACGAGCGCCGGGCAGCCGATGCGTCGGGCCTGCCCCTCGGCCTCCTCGGGCGTGGCCACGAGGTCGCACCCCGGCACGATGGGCACCCCGGCGGCACGTGCGGTGCGCCGGGCGGCGTCCTTGTCACCCATGGTCTCGATGACCTCGGGGGACGGGCCGACGAAGACCATCCCGCGCTCCCGACACTGCCGGGCGAACGAGGGGTTCTCGGACAGGAAGCCGTAGCCAGGGTGTATGGCCTTGGCACCCGTCGAGAGCGCCACCGTGAGGACGGCGTCCTCGTTGAGGTAGCTCTGGCCGGGGTGCGGTCCCCCGATGCAGTACGCCTCGTCGGCCATGATCACGTGCGGGCTCTCGGCGTCGGCGGTCGAGTACACGGCCACCGTGCGCACGCCCATCTCCTTGCAGGCCCTGATCACCCGTACCGCAACTTCTCCGCGATTCGCGATGAGGATCTTCTCGAACATGACCTACTCCGCTTTGGGATCGGATGGAACCAGCGCGAAGGACATCTTCGCCTTGCAACAGAGCTTGCCGTTGACGCTGGCCGTGCCCTCCGCGAAGCGGAACGCGCCACGGCTCTTGGTGATGGAGCAAACGAGCTCGACCGTGTCGCCCGGCCGCACCGAACTCCTGAAGCGCACGTCGTCGAGACTCGTGTAGTAGGGCGTCGCACCACGCGCCGCCTCGTCGTCAAGCAGCAGCACGCAGCAGTTCTGCGCGAGCATCTCGCACAGGATCACACCGGGAACGACGGGGTTGCCGGGAAAGTGTCCCTGGACGAAGAACTCGTCGCCGGTGATGGTCGTGCGACCGCAAGCCTTGCCGTCCACGAGCTCCACCTCGTCGATCAGCAGCATGGGATCGCGGTGGGGCAGAATCTTTTCGATCTGGGCACGATTCATGAGGGCCTCCCCCTCCTATCCTCGTCGTCGGAGCACGTGCTAGCGGATCTTCATGAGACAGGAACCGTACTCCACAAGCTCGCCGTCCTCGGCGCAGACCTCCACGATCTCGCCGTCGCACTCGGCCCTGACCTCGTTCATGAGCTTCATGGCCTCGATGATGCAGAGCGTGTCGCCCTTGTGGACCTTGGAGCCCACGTGCACGAACGGCTTGGCGCCGGGCGAGGGGGCGACGTAGAACACGCCCACCATGGGGGAGGGAACCTCCGTCACGTCCGCGTCCTCCACGGCGGCGGCACCGTCATCGGGTACCTCGTCCACGGCTGGTGGCGCCGGGACGGGCTCAACCAGCGGCACGGAGATGTGCTCCACGGGTGCCGGCTGCTCGACTGGAACTCCCATGGCTCGCTCGAGCACTACGGCAGAGCCATCTTCCTCTTCCAGGCGGACCTTGTTGAGGCCACGCCTCTGCATGAGCTGTGCGAGCTCGTCGATCTTCTTGACATCCATTCCTAGCTCCCATCGAAAGCGCGCAGGGCGAGAACGGCGTTGTGCCCACCGAAGCCCATCGATGTGCTCAGCGCCCAGCGGACCTTCGCCTCGACGGCCTGGTTCGGGGTGTAGTCGAGGTCGCAGGTGGGGTCGGGTGTCGCGTAGTTGATGGTGGGCGGGATGATGCCCTCCTCAAGTGCGCGGGCGCTGGCAAGGGCCTCGACGGCTCCGGTGGCGCCGAGCAGGTGCCCGGTCATGGACTTGGTGGACGAGATGTGCGCCGCATACGCCGCTTCCTCGCCGAGGGCCCGCTTGATGCCGAGCGTCTCGGAGCTGTCGTTGAGCTTGGTCGAGGTGCCGTGCGCGTTGATATAGAGACCCTCGCTCGGATCGAGCTGCGCCTCGCTCGCGGCCTGCCTCAAGGCCCTCGCGACGCCGGACGCCTCGGGGTCGGGACTCGTGATGTGGTACGCGTCCGCCGTGTTGCCGTAGCCCATGACCTCGGCATAGATGTGGGCGTCGCGCGCCAGCGCGTGCTCGAGGTCCTCCAGGACGAGCACGCAGGCGCCCTCGCCCATCACGAAGCCGTCGCGGTCGGCGTCGAAGGGCCGGCACGCCGTCTTAGGGTCGGGGTTCTTGGTGAGCGCGCGACAGTTGACGAAGCCCGCCACGGCCGCAGGGATGATGGGTGCCTCGGAGCCGCCGGCATAGATGACGTCGGCATAGCCATGCTTGATGGTCCGGAACGCCTCGCCGATCGCATTGGTGGAGGTGGCGCACGCCGTGACCACAGGAAGCGTGGGGCCGAGCGCATGGTGCCGGATCGAGATGGCACCTGTCGCCATGTTCATGATCATCATCGGGATCAAGAACGGGGAGGCCGCTCGCGGGCCACGCTCGTGCACGCCGACCACGTTCTCGCTGAGCGTCTGGATGCCGCCCGTGCCCGAGCCCACGTACACGCCCACGCGCTCCGGGTCCACGGCGCCGTCCGCGTCAAGCCCCGCGTCCGCGACGGCCTGGTCGGATGCCACAAGCGCATACTGCACGTTGGGGTCGTTGCGGCGGATCTCGGTCTTCTCGAGAAACTGCGATACGTCGAACCCCTTCACCTCGGCGGCGACCGTCGCCTTGAAGCCCGTGAGGTCAAAGCGCGTGATCGTCCCGATGCCGGAGACGCCGCCCTTGAGCGCATTCCATGTGTCGTCTGCCGTGTTGCCCACCGGCGTCACGGCGCCCATACCCGTGATGACTACTCTGCGTTCCATAAGAAACCCCCATATGACACGGGACATGACGTCCCGAAAGGTTACATGCCCATACCGCCGTCCACGCGGATGACCTCGCCCGTGACGTATGCGGCCGCGTCGCTTGCGAGGAACCTGACAAGCGCCGCGACCTCCTCGGCCGACGCCATGCGCCCGAGCGGGATCCACGACTCGTACTCCTGGCGGATCTTCTCGGGAAGGGCCGAGGTCATGTCGGTCTCGACGAAGCCCGGCGCCACGACGTTGGCGGTGACGCCGCGTGCGGCAAGCTCGTGCGCCACGGACTTGGTGAGCCCCACGAGGCCGGCCTTCGACGCCGCGTAGTTCGCCTGGCCCGCGTTTCCGGTGAGCCCCACGATCGAGCTCACGTTGACGATCCTGCCGCCACGCTGCCGCATGAAGGTGCGCGCGAGGGCGCGCATGGTGTGGAAGGATCCCTTGAGGTTGACGTCGATCACGCGGGAGAAGTCCTCCTCGCTCATACGGGCGAGCAGCCCGTCGCGCGTGATGCCCGCGTCGTTCACGAGCGCCCAGACGTGCCCGAAGTCCTCCAGGACCTGGGCTATGGCCGCGTCTGTGGCATGTGCGTCCGAGACGTCGGCGGCGTACGCGCGCGCCACGGCACCGGCTTCCTCGACCTGTGCCACGGCCTCGGCCGCCGCGTCGGCGTTGGACCCATAGACGATCGCGACGTCGAAGCCGTCATGCGCCAGGCCGACGGCCACCGCCTTTCCGATCCCCCGTGAGCCGCCCGTGACAAGCGCCACCCTTCGTGCGGGATCGCGCTCGAGGACGCCCGTCGCAAACTCGCTCTTTCGCGCCACGGCCATCACTCCTTTCCCTGCAGTGACTCAACGACCTTGTCCAGCTCCTCCGACGTCTCGCAGGAGAGCGCCGTCACACCGGAGAGCGTGTGCTTGACGAGCCCCGTGAGCGTACGGCCAGGGCCCACCTCCACGAAGGTGTCGACGCCCTCGGCATGCAGCCACTCCAGCGTCTGGACCCATCGCACCGGATGCGACACCTGCTGGGCAAGCGTGTCCGCACGCTCGCCCTCGTCCGCAGGATAGGGGCGAGCCGTGAGGTTCGCCACAACGGGGATGCGGGGCTCCCCGAGGGGATGGGCGGCAAGGTATGCCGCAAGCCCCTCGCTCGCCTCGGCCATGAGCGGGCTGTGGAAGGCGCCGCTCACCGCCACGTTCATGCTCCGGCCCTTGGCCTCCCGCACGAGGGCGTCAAGCCGCTCGAGCGCCTCGGGCAGGCCCGCCACGACCGTCTGCTTGGGGCTGTTGTAGTTGACCGGCCACGCGTCGCCCGCCTGCTCGGCAAGCGACTCGATGACCTGCGCCTCAAGCTTGATAATGGCGCGCATGCCGCCAGGATGCCGCTCGGCGGCCTCCTGCATGAGACGCGCCCGGTGGCACACGAGCCGCATGGCCTCCTCGTCGCTCAAGGAGCCGGCGAAGGCGAGCGCGGCCACCTCCCCCAGCGAGAAGCCCGCCACGGCCTGAGGCGCCACGCCATACGCCTCGAGGGCGCGGGCGATGGCGAGGTCCGTGGCAAAGAGGCAGGGCTGGGTGTTGGCGGTGACGCGCAGCTCGTCGTCGGATCCATGAAAGCATTGATCGGAGGTGCCAGGACGCACCGCGTCGGCCACTTCGAAGACCTTCTGTGCCGCCGGTTCTCTGGCCGCCAGCTCGGCGCCCATGCCCGGATGCTGCGCACCCTGTCCGGCGAAGAGAAGCGCTACACCACCCATTGGTTCGCTCCCGCCAAAACTCTCTCGGCACCTTCGACGAGGTCATCCACGATCTGAGCCGCCGTCTGCCGTTCGTTCACCATGCCGGCGATCTGTCCGCAGAGGAACGACCCCTGCTCTCCGTCGCCCTCGATCGCCGCCTTTCGAAGCGATCCCGTGCCGAGCTCGTTGAGCTCCTCGGGTGTGGCGTCGGTCTGCTCGAGCTTGGCGTAACGCGTGGCGAACGGGCTCTTGAGGCTCCGTACGGGATGGCCGTCCCGACGTCCGGTGACGACCGTCGAGATGTCGTTGGCCTTGAGCACGCGCCGCTTGTACTCCTCAGAGACGGTGCACTCGTCGGCAACGAGGAAGCGGGTGCCCACCTGCACGCCCACGGCGCCGAGCATCAGCGCTGCTGCGACGCCCCGACCGTCGGCGATGCCGCCGGCGGCCATGACGGGGATGCTCACCGCGTCGACCACCTGCGGGACGAGCGCCATGGTGGTCAGCTCGCCCACGTGGCCCCCGCTCTCGGTTCCCTCGGCCACCACGGCCGTGGCACCGGCGCGCTCCATGCGGCGGGCGAGCGCCACTGACGCGACGACGGGGACGACCTTGACGCCCGCCTCGTTCCATGCGGCCATGTACTTGCCGGGGTTGCCGGCGCCCGTCACCACGACGGGAACGTGCTCGTCGACGACGACCTGCGCCACCTCGTCGGCAAACGGGCTCATGAGCATGACGTTGACGCCAAACGGCTTGTCGGTCCTCTTCCTGAGCTCCGCGATCTGATCGCGCAGCCAGTCGGGACCGGCGTTCATCGCCGCGATGATGCCCAAGCCACCAGCCTCGGAGACCGCAGCTGCCAGGCTCGCGTCCGCAATCCAGGCCATGCCTCCCTGGAAGATCGGCTTCTCGATGCCCAGCGCGTCACAGATGGGTGTACGAAGCATCGCGCTACTCCGCAGCCAGGAGGTCGTCGACGATCTTGACGAACTCGCCCACGGACTCGGGAGTGGCCTCGGCGTCGATCTCGATGCCGAACTCGTCCTCACACGCCATGACCGCCTCGACCGTGGCAAGGCTGTCGAGCCCGACGTCTGCGAGCTTGGTCTCGGGCGTCAGCTCCACGCCGTCAAGTCCGTCCTGCTCCTGCAGGATCTTCACGACGCGCTCAAAGGTCTCCTTGTTCTCTGCCATCACTGGCTCCTTTCGTTCTCGTGCTGCGTTGCTTCTCATCCGTTCTTTGCACGGACGCTCACCCGCCCGTGTGGTACACATCTTCACATCGCTCACTCGGCGCTCGGCGGACCCCACCTGAGCAGGCAGGTGCCCGTGTCCATGCCAGCCCCAAAGCCCACGAGCAGCACCAGCTGCCCGTCCTTGAGGGAGCCCTCCGCGCTCAGGCAGTCGAGCGCGTAGGGGATGCAGGCGCTCGAGATGTTGCCCGTGTGGGCGAGCGTGTGGGCGACCTTCTCGTCGTCGATGCCCAGACGCTCAACCGCCGTCCGCAGGATCCTCTCGTTCGCCTGATGGAACACGAAGTGGTCCACCTCGTCGAGCTCGACGCCCGCCGCACGGCAGGCCGCCTCGGTCTCGTCGCAGATGGCGTTGACGCCGAATTTGAACACCTTGCGCCCCTGCATGCTCAGCTTTGACTCCGGGCGCTCGCTCGTGTCGTAGGGGCTTGTCCCCCTGGGGCCAGGAACGTCGAGCGGCTCCACGGCAGGGTCGGTGTCCAGGTGTAGATACAACGGGGACGCCCCACCCTCGCCCAGCACGCAGGCGGCGGCGCCGTCCCCAAACAAGACGCACGTGGTACGGTCGGTCCAGTCAAGGAGGCGGCTGAACTTCTCGGCGGAGACCAGAAGCACGCGTTGCGCGCGACCCCGAACGAACCAGCCCTCGGCGATGTCGAGCGCAAAGATGAACCCGGCGCACGCTGCCGATATGTCGAAGGCCGGGCACCGGGCACCGAGCTTTTCCGCGATGGCGCAGGCCTCGGCCGGAACCAGGTGGTCGCCGCTCGTCGTGCTGCAGATGATGAGGTCGATGTCTGACGCCGAGACGCCGGCGCGCGCAAGCGCCTGCTCGCAGGCCTGCACCGCGAGCTCGTCGAGCGTCTCGGTGGTGCAGAGGCGTCTGCTTTGGATGCCCGTACGCGTCCTGATCCACTCGTCCGAGGTGTCGAGGAGGTGCGAGAGATCGTCGTTTGTGACCTCGCGGGCCGGAAGTGCCGAACCTGTCCCCATCACGTGAAAAGCCATGTAGCTACGCCTCTCTCACTGCATCGGCATAGAACCGTTCGAGCCTGCGTACACCAACGAGAAGGACCTTGCGTTCCTCCTCGCTCATCTCATTCATAATACTGTCTGCGAGGTGCTTGTGGAAAATCGCATGGAGGCGATACACGCGCGCGCCCTCGCGCGTGAGGGAGACGTCGACGCGCCTGCCGTCCGTCTCGCTGCGCGACTTGGTAAGGAAGCCCTTCTCGACGAGCCGGGCAACGGTGGCCGTGACCGACGGCTTCTTGATGTCGAGGGCATGGGCGATCTGGGACACGCTGAGCTTGTGGTCGGTGTGGAGGGTCTTCCTGCCCACCACGTCGAGCAGGCGGCTCTCCCCCACCGAGACGTCGACCCCGATCTCGTGGTTCAGGATCTTGCCTTCGAGCTGGTCGATCGAGGCGTAGGTGGAAGCGAGCAGGTCGTTGAGCTCGAACGCGTACGCCAAACTCGTCACCGTACGTGGTGCGGGCCTGACCATGTGGTCTTGTGCTGGCGAGGCCATGCTGCTCCCCTGCGCGTCCTGCGAACTGATTGATTAGTTAGCCTAACTAACTATATGCATGCACCCCACCCGACGCAAGAAGGAATATGGGCACATAGATCCTCCATCTGGACGTCCTCTGCGCAGGTCGGCGACGTGTTTGCAGCGGCCGTCGCACAGGGGCGCGCACGGCGAGCTTGGCGCGACGGCTACCCCCGGCGGCACTCCCCTACGAAGTGCCTGCCAAGCAGCAGGCTGGACTCCTCGGCCTCGAAGATGCTCTCGGGATGCCACTGGACGCCCCAGCAGAACCGTGCCGTCGGGAGCCGCAGGGCCTCGATCAGCCCGTCCTCGGCGTGCGCCATGACCTCCAGATTGCGCGCGAGCTCGCGCACGCCCTGGTGGTGGTAGCTGTTGACGGCAATCCGCCCCACGCCCATGACCTCCCGCAAAGGCGAGCCGGCGACCAGGTCGACCGCATGCCGCTCGTCCTTGCGTTCGCGGCTGAAGACGTGACGGTCGGTCTGGGGCCGCTCGGCGTCGAGGTCAGTGTAGAGCGTGCCACCGAAGTGGACGTTGATGGCCTGCATCCCACGGCAGACGCCCAGGATGGGCTTGTCCAGCTCCAGCATGAAGTGGATGATCTGGCGATCGAGCTCGTCTCGCTCGGGGGTCACGTAGACGGCGTTCTCGTCATACACCTCGGGCAGCGTGTCTGCTTCGGAGGGGTCAAGCTCCATGCCAGCGGCGGCGGCCTCTCGTGCGGCGTAGTTGTCGGCGAACATCCCCGACGTGGCGGCGGGCCCCTTGCGCCTGACGTTGACCTTGACGTCGTCGCGCCCATAGAGGGCCGGATTGATGTCGTGGCCGCCGGCGATCAGCACGCCGTCGCAGCGCTGGGCCAGCTCGGAGATGAGCTGGGCGTCCGTAGTGTCGGGAAGAAGGACGGGCGCGCCACCGCACGCCTCGACGAAGTCCAGACAGGCGGTCATGGTCTTGTAGCCACCGAAGCCAGTCTCGTCATAGATGGGCAACACGCCAATGAGCGGTCTCAAGGGTACCTCCGTACCTCGCAGTGAGTTTGATAACGACTGCTGAACTATCAGCGGCTCTGTGGTCGAGGCGCCGGGGCGCACGGATGGGTGCGCGTTTGGTCAGTCGACCGACACATTACGACATAGAGCGCGAACTGTTATAGCAGTTTAATGAAATCGTCGATACCGATCAGCGCGCGGCCGAGAGCAAAGGAGTCGGAAATGGCGAAAGACTACCACGAGATCGCACGGGCGGTCATCGAGCACGTCGGCGGAAAGGAGAACATCAGGTCCGTCACGCACTGCATCACTCGTCTGCGCTTCGTCCTCAAGAACGAGGACCTCGCCCAGACCGACCAGATCAAGAAGGTCAAGGGCGTGATCGACGTGGTGCGCGGCAACGGCCAGTACCAGATCGTCATCGGAACCGACGTCTCCGACGCCTACGACGCCGCCGTCGCCCTGCTCGGGGACGGCTTCGCAGGAGGCGAGGTCGCGGCCGACCCCGGGCAGGACGACCTGGGAGGAAGGCCACGGGGCTTCGACGCCTTCGCCGAGATCGTGACGAGCGTGTTCATGCCGGTGCTCGGCCCCATGTCGGCCGCCGGTCTGCTCAAGGGCCTGCTCGCAATCCTCACGAACTATGAGCTGCTCCCCACCGACAGCGGCACCTACATCGTGCTCTATGCCGCAGCGGACGCCTTCTTCGCCTTCTTGCCCTTCGCCCTCGCCTACACGGCCGCCGAGCGGTTCAAGACCAACAAGTTCCTGGCGCTCGCCGTGGTGGCGCCGCTCATGTACTCCAGCATCACGGCTGCCTACGCCGAGGAGGCGCAGCTCTTCTTCCTGGGCATTCCCATCACCCTCATGAACTACACCTCGGCGGTCATCCCGCCCATCCTCATCGTGTGGCTCCTCTCCAAGCTCGAGCCGGTGGTCAACAAAGTCACGCCCAGGCCCCTCCGCTTCTTCCTGGCCCCGTTTGTCTGCCTGGTCGTCCTCGTTCCCTTGCTGCTGCTTGCCGTCGGCCCGATGTCGATGTTCGTCGGCAACGCCCTCTCCGCCGCCATCCTCTCCATCTACAACGTCGCCCCTCAGGTCGCCGCCGCCATCTTCGCCTTCCTGTGGCCCATCCTCATCATCTTCGGCGCCCATTGGGCCTTCAATCCCATCGTCATCAACAACATCGCCACGCTCGGCTACGACTGGCTGTCGCCGCTCACCTGGGGCTGCAACTTTGCCATGGCCGGTGCCTGCCTCGGCGTCTTCCTCAAGACCAAGGACCAGGGCCTGCGGGAGATCGCCGGTCCCAACTTCATCACCGCCTTCATCGCCGGCATCACCGAGCCCGCCATCTACGGCGTCAACCTCAAGTTCAGGCGTCCGTTCTTCATCGCCTGCGGCACCGCCGCCATCGGTGGCATCGTGATGGCCACGGTCGGCTTCCAGCGCAGCATGCTGATGGGCGTCAGTCTGCTGACGCTTCCCGCCTGGTCGCTTCAGCCGAACGGCTGGGCCGTCCTGGTGACCGCCGCCATCGGCTTTTTCGGCGCCTGCATCCTCACCTACCTCTTCGGGTTCCACGACGGCATGATCCCTGAGGACGAGCGCACCGTCGAGTAACCGCAGGCACCCTCTCCTCGGATCGCCTGACAGGAGTGTCCGGCGCCCCAGGACTCGTCCCTCACCACGAGGCCGATGTTCTGGGGCGCCGTCCTTTTGGGGAGGCGCCTGCTCTGGGGCGGTGTCTGTCCTGGGGCGGCGTCTGTCCTGGGGCGGTGCCTGTTCTGGGGCGGTGCCCATGGATGCCAGCGGCCCTTGTTCCGAGACAGCTCGATGGCGGGCGCCGCTCACGGCGACCGACGACCCCTCTTGCCGCCGCAGACGGCTGCGCTCAGCGCAGCTTGCCGCGCAGCCGCTGCTGGCGATACTCACCCGGCATCACGCCGAACTCGCGCGCGAACACCTTGTAGAAGAAGGTCATGTTCTGGTAGCCCACACGGCGTGCGACCGAAGAGACGGGCAGCGCCTCCTCGGCGAGCAGGCGACTTGCCACGGCCATGCGCTGTCTCAGCACCAGCTCCTTGAAGGTGGAGCCCACGTCCCGCTTGAGCAGCTTCGAGAGGCCGCTTGTGGAGAAGCCGAAGCGGCTGGCGGTCTCGGCGAGCGTGCATTCGGCGTAGTGCTCCTCGATGTGGCGCAGCACGGAAAGCGCCGTGCTCTGACGGTTGGACGTGACGGTCTCGACGTCGTTGCCATAGGCGTTCACCAGCTCCGCCATCACCACCGAGAACAGGCCCGCGACGATCTGCTCGGAGGAGCGCGGCGAGGGGTCGCAAAGCTCGCAGATGAGCTCGTTCATGCACGTGCGCAGGCGACGGTCGTCGGTCGTGCGGAAGATGATGAAGTCGTCATGGCGCGCGGTCTTGCTGATCGAGTGCAGGAAGAAGGACGTCACGACGCTGTCGTCGTCCAGGCGGTTGAAGAAGTTCGCCGTGAAGTAGCGCTTGTCGACCTGTATGTTCACAAGGATGTCGCCCTCGCCCAGCGGGGCGATGGTATGGATGGTGTCAGAGTCCACGAGAAGCACCTCGCCGGTCTTGATGCCGTAGAGCCTGCCGTTGATCACCTCGTGGCAGCTGCCGTCATACATGTAGCTCAGTTCAACAAAGTCGTGGAAGTGCAGGGGGTAGTCACGGAAGCGCGAGTGGCGGGACGCGCAGATGTAGGGAGACGCCGACCTGCGCGTGACCATGGTGCCGTCCGCAGAGCGCACCTGCACCGTGGCCGCACGGTTGCCAAAGCGCGAGAGCAGGATCGGCCTGCCCCCGACGCTGACGAACTCGTGCAGAGGCCCGATGACGGCCGCGTTGTCCGGCTTGATGCCCGAGCGATAGCCCCTCTCGTGATCGCTGATCTCGCGCAGCTGACGATCGAGCTCCTCTGGGGTCATGATGAGCCTCTCGATTGCTGATCCCTGTCAGGAAGTATGACCGATGCACGACCCTCGATATCCAAACGGGTACGACTTGTCGGCAAGCGCGACACGGCAAAAGGCGCCTGCCATACTTACTCTAACAAGCGTGACGGCAACCCCTACGTGCAGAGGAACTCCGCAGACAGGAAAGCGGAGGGTCTCGTCCGCCGTAGCGAGTTCCGAGGAAAGGAAGGGCACCATGTCGTTTGAAGCACTGTATCCACGCGTGACGCGCACCCGCCGCATCGAGGATTTGTGCGGGGTATGGGACTTCCAGTTCGATCCCGAGGGCACGGGGGAAGAGAGCGGCTGGGCCAAGGACGGTCTGCCCGATCCGATCGGCATGCCCGTGCCCGCGAGCTTCGCGGACGTGTTCACGGACAAGACGTCCCGCGAGTACACGGGCGACCTGTGGTACGCGAGGCGGGTGTTCGTCCCTGGCGAGTGGCGGCAGGGCAACGTTGACCTGCGCTTCGATGGCGCGACGCATCGTGCCGACGTGTTCTGCAACGGCCAGCACGTCGCCTTCCACGAAGGCGGCTTCACGCCATTTCTGGCGCACCTGAACGAGGTGGTGCGCTGGAACGACTGGAACCTCGTGGCCGTGCGCGTGAACAACGAGCTCTCCCTTGGCTCGCTCCCATGCGGTGCCACCTGGACCTCCCCTGCGGGCGTCAAGATGGCGGTACCCTACTTCGACTTCTTCAACTATGCGGGTCTGCAGCGTCCCGTGCGCCTCCTGGCAAGCCCGATCGAGCGCATCGAGGACGTCTCGTTCGTCCCTGCGATCGACGGTCCCGTGCGCGAGGGCAAGCGTGCGGCCGCCCACGTCGACTACGTCGTCAGCACGACAGGCGCGCATGAGGTCGAGGTCACGCTCGTCGACCAAGCAGGCGTGGAGGTGGCCCGCTCCCAAGGTGTTGAGGGAACGCTCACGCTCGAGAGCGCTCGCCTGTGGGACGTGCGCGACGCCTATCTCTACACCGCCTACGTGCGCATCGTGGACGGCGAGACCATCTTGGACGAGTGGTATGACACGCTGGGCGTGCGCACGGTGCACATCGAGGGACACGACATCCTGCTCAACGGGCGGCCCGTCTACCTCAAGGGGTTCGGGCGCCACGAGGACAGCAACGTGCACGGACGCGGCTTCGACCCGGTGATGAACAAGCGCGACTTCGAGATCATGAAGTGGATCGGCGCGAACTCGTTCCGCACGAGTCACTACCCCTATGCCGAGGAGCAGCTCTACGAGGCGGACCGCGAGGGCTTCCTCGTGATCGACGAGGTGGCGGCCGTGGGCTTCATGAAGTCGACCAAGAACTTCCTGGACGCGGCCAAGGCGAAGGACGGCAAGCTCCCCAACTTCTTCGAGGATCCCGAGGTCCTCTCCCAGACGCTGCCCGCGCATCGGCAGGCGCTGCGCGAGCTTGTCGCGCGCGACAAGAACCATGCCTGCGTCATCGCCTGGAGCCTCATGAACGAGCCGGACACCTCCGATGCCGCCGCCCTGCCCTACGCCGAGCAGATCTTCGACCTCGCGGCCGAGCTTGATCCGCAGGGTCGTCCGCGCTCCTACACCAACGTCACGCGCGCACGCGCAGGCGTCGACACGATCCACCACCTCGCCGACTTCATGATGCTCAACCGCTACGACGGCTGGTACGTGCTCGGTGGCCCGCGCATGCACGAGGCCGAGCAGGTGCTGCGCGACGAGATGGAGCAATGGCACGAGCTCGAGCCCGACAAGCCCTTCGTCTTCACCGAGTACGGCACCGACACCGTGCAGGGCATGCACAAGCTCCCCTCGGTGATGTGGAGCGAGGAGTATCAGAAGGAGTTCTACGAGCTGCAGCACCGCATCTTCGACTCATACGATTGGGTGGTGGGAGAGCAGACGTGGAACCTCTGCGACTTCCAGACCGGCGAGGGCATCATGCGCGTGGACGGCAACAAGAAGGGCGTGTTCACCCGCGACCGCCAGCCCAAGATGATCGCCTACCTGCTGCGTGACCGTTGGACCTCGATACCCGACTGCCGGGACTAAGGAGGCTGAGCTATCTAAGGGCCCTGCGGAAACACCCCTTAGATGGTGGGATAAGATGGGGTTGGGCTGCACATCCCGGAACGGACATCCCGAGACGATCTGCACACCACAGGCCTTCCCAGTCGATTTGCTTCGGCATCCCACAGTCCCGGCAACACACTGCGCAAGGAGGCACGCATGAAGTTCTCAGAGCTCATCACCAAGCGCTTTTCCGTCAAGAAGTTCGACCAGGGCGTACCGGTGCCCGCTGAGAAGCTTGACGCCATCCTCGAGGCGGGTCGCGTGGCGCTAACCGCGCGCAACTCTCAGCCGCAGCACGTCTACGTGCTGGAAAGCGCTGAAGCGCTGGCCAAGATGGACGAGGTCACGCCCTGTCGCTACGGCGCACCCGTCGCGCTGCTCGTCACCTATCACACAGAGCAGGCGTTTGTATATCCAGGTGGCAAGCGCGACTCTGGTGTCGAAGACGCTTCCATCGTGGCAACGCACATGATCCTGGCCGCGGCAGACGAGGACGTCGATTCCTGTTGGGTCAACAGGTTCGATCCCGATCAAGTCAAGGAGGTCTTTGGCTTGGCGGAGGACGAAGAGGCGGTACTTTTTCTGGACCTGGGCACCCGTGCCGATGGTGTGGAGCCCCTCGCCCCGCACTTCAAGAAGAAGCCGCTGGAGGAGCTGGTCTCCAGACTCTAGAACGTTCTTTTTGTCCATGACGGTGGGGGGGGG
>JAWRIT010000169.1:0-12226 GCA_040268355.1 Atopobiaceae bacterium
GGTCCATCTGCGCAAACGCAAGAAATCGGACACACGTCTTGTCCACCCCCAAAGTTGGTCGATTCCAACTTTGGGGACTCATTTAGATGGGTTTAACTGGGAAAACGTGGCTAATCGGACACACATTTTGTCCTATAACCCCGCATGTCGAGGGCCGCATATGAGAGACGCATGGGGGCGTTTAAATTACTCTTGATGAAAACAGGCCAGGGTATCTATGCCCTGGCCTGCGAAAATGCTGGCTCCCCGGGTAGGATTCGAACCTACGACATACGGATTAACAGTCCGCTGCGCTACCACTGCGCCACCGGGGAATGTGTCGTCGCGCAAGCAAGAAGTATAGCGCATGCATCTAGGGGCGCAAGCAGCAATTCGGACTTTTCTTGTGCCTCGCCTTGCCGTCCGCAGCGCCGCCTAGGTCGCGTCGCCTAGTCCTCCATGTAGTCCTTGAGGCGACCGGAGCGCGACGGGTGGCGCAGCTTCGCCAGCGTCTTGCTCTCGATCTGGCGGATGCGCTCGCGCGTCACGCCAAACTCGCGCCCGACCTCCTCCAGCGTGCGCGGATGGCCGTCCTCGAGGCCAAAGCGGAACTTGATGACCTTGCGCTCGCGATCGGCCAGGCTGTCGAGCACCTGGTCGAGCTGCTCGCGCAGCATCGACTCGCTGGCGGCCTCGGGAGGCGCGACGGCGCTGGAGTCCTCGATGAAGTCCCCGAGCTGGGAGTCCTCCTCCTCGCCGATGGGGGTCTCCAGCGACACGGGCTCCTGGCTGATCTTCTGGATCTCGCGCACGCGCTCGGCACTGATGCCCATCTCCGCGCCGATCTCCTCGGGAGTGGGGTCGCGCCCGAGGTCCTGCAGCAGCTGACGCTGCACGCGCACGAGCTTGTTGATGGTCTCCACCATGTGCACCGGAATGCGGATGGTGCGGGCCTGGTCGGCGATGGCGCGCGTGATCGCCTGGCGAATCCACCAGGTGGCATAGGTCGAGAACTTGAAGCCCTTGGTGTAGTCGAACTTCTCCACGGCACGGATGAGGCCGAGGTTGCCCTCCTGGATGAGGTCGAGGAAGAGCATGCCACGGCCGACGTAGCGCTTGGCGATCGAGACGGTGAGGCGCAGGTTGGCGCTGATGAGCGCCTGCTTCGCCTCAAGGCCCACCTGCTCGATGCGCATGAGACGCCGCTGCTCGGCACGGGTGAGCTCGATCTCGCCGCTCTCGGCCGCCTCGAGCTTGTCGGCGGCCTCGGTGCCGGCCTCGATCTTCATGGCGAGGTTGACCTCTTCCGCTGCCGTCAGAAGGTCCACCTTGCCGATCTCCTTGAGGTACATCCTGACCGGGTCGCCGGTGAGCATGACGGTCGAGGAGTCGGAGCGCCGGGCGCGGGCGCGGCTGGAACGCTTGCGGCTCTTGGTCTTTGGCGTCGAGCGCAGGACCTCGTTGGCCACGCGGGCCTCCATGCGGGCCTCGGCGTTCTCGTCGTCGTCCTCCTCAGCCACGGCGAGATCCTCTTCCTCGTCGTCAAGGTCCTCGTCGACCGTGTCGATCTCGTCATCGGAGTCGTCGGCGTCACTCGCTGTGGCGCCCTCGCCCGCCGTGGTAATCTCAACGCCCTTCGAGCGCACGAAGTCGTAGAGGTCGGACAGGTCGTCATCGGTTACGTCGATCTCGGAGAGAGCGATCTGGATGTCGTCCTCGGTGATGGAGGAGCCGGCACCCTGCGCCACAAGACGGTTGGCGATCTCGGTGAGTTCGGACGGGAGCGTGACGTTGTCCTTGATTTTCTTTGCAGCCACAGGCATCCTTTCTACAAAAATACCCTTGCATCCTACCCAAAAGCACGACGCGTTAGACAATCGACGGCAGATGATTCGATAACTCGCCCATTCTTCGCTGCAACTCGGTGGCACGACGGAAGAGGGCCTGGGTGTCCTGGCCGGGCACCTCGCCGCTCAAGGCCCGTAGCTGCCCGCGGATGTGCGCGACCTCGCGGCGACAGGACGCAAGCTCCACCACATCGAGCAGAAACGCCACCTTCTGCTCCGTGTCCATGCCCTCGAGCACGGCGATGCGCCCACCCGCCAGAATGCGCGGCGCATCGGCGACGACACCCTCGGCCGCCGTGACGACCTGCGCGGGAGGCGTTCCCTCCGGGGTTGCCAGCATCGCCCACGCCATGGCCTCGTTGCGTGCGTCGGCCCAGGTGAAGGTCGCCATGCGATCACCATGGGGACGCAGCGCATCGGGGGCTGCCGCCATGAGCGCGCACAGCTCCCGCTCGGCCTGCACCTGAAAGCGCTCGTCCGCCGACAGCACGGCAAGGTCGCGCTCGGCATCCTCGCGCCGGGCGTTCTGGGCCGGCTGTGTGGAAGCCGGTGCGGACGGATCCCTGCGCGCGGGACGCTCGCGCACCCGACGGCGCACCTCGGCCACGTCGATGCCGAGCAGGTGGGCCAGCTGTTCGGCATAGGAGTCGATGAGCACCGAGCCGCGAAGCGGCACCAGCACCTCGGAGAGGTTGTCGAGCGCGGCGACGCGCTGTCCCGGGACCGTGAGGTCGAACGAGGAGATCCTGCGCTCGAAGACGAAGTCCATGAGCGGACGAGCGCCCTCCAGCTGCTCGCGCATGGCATCAGGCCCGTGATCGGCCAGATACTCGGCGGGGTCCTGGTTGTCGGGCAGCACCACGCAGACGAGCTCGAGCTTGGTCTGGTCGAGGAACTGCACGGCGCGCTCGGCGGCGCGCTGCCCCGCCGCGTCCCCGTCGAACAGGCAGACGATGCGCGTCTTGGCGAAGCCCGAGATTTCGCGGACGTGATCGGCGGAAAAGGAGGTGCCCAGCGCAGCCACGGTGTTGGTGAGGCCCGCCTCGTGCATGGCGATGACGTCGGTGTAGCCCTCGCAGACGATGGCGTACCCGGTCGCGACCATGGCGTCCTTCGCGCGATCGAAGGCGAAGAGGTGCTTCGACTTGTGGAAGACGGACGTCTCCTTCGTGTTGAGGTACTTGGGCTTCGCGTCGGTCAAGACGCGCCCGCCAAAGGCGATCGTGCGGCCCTGGCGGTCGTGGATGGGGAACATCACCCGCTCGTAGAAGCGGTCGCGCAGGCGACCCTGGTGATCGACCGCGAGGTCTGCCGCCAGCAGCTCCTGCGCCGTGAAGCCCAGCGAACGCAGGTGACGGACGAGCTCGCCGCGCCCCGGCGCCCACCCGAGCTGCCATGAGCGACAGACGGCCGAGCCGAAGCCCCGACCGGCCAGGTAGCGTCGGGCCGCGTCGGGCCCCTCCCCACGCGTGCGCAGCAATTGGGTGCAATAGAACTGCTCGGCGGCACCGAGCGCCTCGATCAGGCGGTTCCTGCGCGGACCCCGCCCGGCTCCCCGCTCCTCCGAAAGCTCGATGCCCGCACGGTCGGCGAGATAGCGGATGGAGTCGGGGAAGTCCAGGGACTCACGCTTCATCACATAGGCAAAGACGTCGCCCGACGCCCCGCAGCCAAAGCACTTCCAGAGGCCCGTGCGCGGATCGACGTGAAACGACGGGGTCTTCTCCTGGTGGAAAGGGCAGCAGCCCCAGAAGGTGGTGCCCCGCTGGCGCAGCTCGACCGTCTCGCCCACAAGCGCGAGCACGTCGGTCGCCTCGCGGACTCGTTCCTTGTCCTCGTCGGAAATCATGCGCTCACCTCCACGGCCTCCGTCCCCACATTGCGTCTCACCCAGTCTATGTTTCCGAGCACCACCCGTTCAAGCTCCTCGATCGAGGAGAAGCTGCGCGAGGGGCGCAGCCACTCGAGGAAGACCACAGAGAGCTCCCGTCCGTACAGGTCGCCCACAAAGCCGATCAGGTTCGCCTCGAGGAAGCCCTCCAAGCGCTCGGAGAACGTCGGCGGCGCCCCCACGTTGACCGCTGCCGGCCACGCCCGCTCGCCATCGGTGACCAGGCAGGCGTAGACCCCCTCCCGTGGCAGGCAGCTGAGCGCGTCACAGCGCAGGTTTGCCGTGGGAAAGCCGAAGGCGGTGCCCTCTCCCCTGCCGCGCTGGACCACGCCCCGCACGAAATGGGAGCGTCCCAGCAGGCGCCGCGCCTCGGCGACGCGACCCTCCGCCAACAAGCCCCTGATACGGGTCGAGGACACCGACTCCCCGTCCACGACCAAAAGCCCGTGCGAGACCGTCGCGAAGCCATGCGTCGCGGCGAGCTCCGCCAAGGTCGCGGCCGTCCCGGCGCCCCGTGCGCCAAAGCGGAAGTTCGACCCCACGTGCACCGCCGACGGACGCCCCACACGCTCGATCAGGTACTCGACGAAGGCGTGCGGCGAACGCGCGGCGAACGCGCGGTCGAACGGGATGATCACCACCTCGTCGACCCCGAGCATGCGACAGTGACCCACGCGATCCGCGACCGAGAGCAGGCGCGCCTCGGCACGGTCGGGGTGCGTCACCTCGGAGGGATCGGGATCGAAGGTGACGACGACGGAGCGCCCGACTGAGGTCCGCGCCTCGTTGACGCAGGTCCCGATAAGCTCACGGTGTCCCAGGTGCACCCCGTCAAAGGCGCCGATGGCCACGACCGGCGCCCTGCTGCCAGCGGCCGATGGCGCATCTGCCAAGATTGGCGCGGCGGGAATCGCCTCCGTGACGATCGAGCGGAGGTCACCGGCACCAAGGGGATAGGTCAGAGGCGCGCCGTACGTCATTCGCGCACCCCCATCACCCCGTCGGGGAAGGTTCGCACGCTGGCGGCCACACCGCCCTGGACCTTCCACACCCCCATGAGCCGCCCACCGGACACGAGCGAGATGAGCTCGCCCTCCTGCGGCCTGCGCCGCCGCGCCGCCGTGTCCGTGACCCAATCGACACGAAAGCGTCGGCCCGCCCGGGCATGCCCCAGCTCCACCGCATCGAGGCGGTGGGTCGCTAGCCCCAGCACCTGCGTTGGGTCCAGGGTGGCCGCCCCCAGGGCCGCCGGCCCCTCCTGTTCGAGCCGTGAGAGCCCTATGCAGTCCCCTCGGCTGACGGGGCCGGACGCCGTCCGGACGAGCCCCGCGAGGTGTGCCACCGTCCCCAGGCTCTGCCCGAGGTCGCGGGCGATGCTGCGCACGTAGGTTCCCTTGGAGACCAGCAGGTCGCAGTCCCAGCAGAGCGGATCGGTGGACGCGATGCCTACGAGCCGTGCCTCGTGGATCGTCACCTGGCGCACGGGCAGCTCGACCTCGTCTCCGGAGCGGGCGCGCTCGTAGGCGCGTCGTCCGTCCACCGAGATGGCGGAGAAGGCGGGGGGCACCTGGTCGCAGGGGCCCACAAGGGAGGCCACCACAGCGGCGGCCACCGCCTCCTCCCCCAGGCGCTCGGGCACGGGAGCGCTGCGCACGACCTCGCCCTCCGCGTCGTCGGTCGTGGTCTGGGTCCCAAAGGCGATGCGCGCCTCGTAGCGCTTGTCCTCAAGCGTGAGCAGCCCAAGCAGGCGCGTGGCCTGCCCGACCCCCACGATCAGCACGCCCGACGCCGCCGGATCGAGCGTCCCGGCATGGCCCACACGGCGCTCCGAAAGGGAGCGACGCACGCGATCCACCACATCATGGCTGGTGAGCCCCACCGGCTTGTCGACCGCGATCAGGCAGCTGATTCCGCTCGTGCCCCTCCTCACGAGCCGAGCTCCCGCGCACCGTCCCCCTCGTCGGCAAACAGCGCGCGCAGCAACGGAAGCGCCTGGCAGAGCGCGTCGTCGACGCTGCCCTCCACCACGAAGCCAGAGGCCGCGCGGTGACCGCCGCCGCCCAGCTCGCGGGCCACCACGGAGATGTCCAGGTCCCCCTTGGACCGAAGGTTGCCGCGCACCTTGCCTCCCGGCACCTCCTTGAGGAACAGCGCCACCTCCGACCCGGCGACCGAACGGACGACGTCGATGAGCCCGTCGGACTCGTCGAGGCTGGCCCCCGTGCGCTCGAGGTCGCCGATGGTCGCATAGCTGTAGGCGACACGCCCCTGCTCGAAGGTTGTGATGCGTCCCATGACGGCACTCTTGAGGTGCAGAAACTGCAGACAGAAGCTCTGGTAGACGTTGAGGGACACCTCCGAAGGACTCGCCCCGCAGGCCACGAGCATGCTCGCCACCTGGAAGGCCTCGGCGTCGGCGTTCTGATACTGGAAGCGCCCCGTGTCCGTCGCGATGGCGCAGAAAAGGCACTGGGCCATCTCCGGGGTGATCGTCACGCCCAGGTGCTCGGCAAACTCTGCGACGATCACTCCTGCCGCGGCCGCGTCGGGGCGTATAAGCGTCGCGTCGCCGTAGGGGTGCTCGCAGGGATGATGGTCGATGATCGCCACGCGCCGGGAGCGACGCATGACCGCCTCGCCGTGGTTGAGCCGGGAGGCCACCGACAGGTCGACGCTGATAAACAGGTCGGGGTCTCCCTCGTAGGATGAGGCGGGCGTGAGCGTGTCGGAGCCAGCCATGAACTCGTAGATGCGCGGGCAGGCGGCGTCATCGGCAAGAAGGCAGGCGACCTGCTTGTGCGGCCACCGGTCCTTGATGATGAGGCGCAGCGCCAGCTGCGACCCGAGGGCGTCGCCGTCAGGACTGGTGTGGGCGCAGATGGCGATGGTCTGCGCCTCGTCGATGAGATTGGCAATGGCGTCGAACAGCGATTCCTGTTCGACGCCCGTGCTGGTCTGCATGTGTGCTCCCTACTCGACCTCGCTCTGGCTCTCGACGGGATAGCCGTTCTCGTCCTTCTCCGTCGCGAGCGTCTCGGGCACCTGCTGCAGCGCCTGAGCGATGCGCTCGGCCTCGTCCGCCGTCGTGTCGATACGAAACACCAGCTCGGGCGTCACGCGCCATCCCAGCGCGTGGCCGAGCAGCGAGCGGATGCGGCCCTTGGCGCGCTCGAGCGCGGCGCTCACCGCGTCGTAGCGCGACGTCTCGCAGCTCACGTAGGCGACAAGCAGGCTCCTGTCGATCGAGGCCTCGCAGCCCGTAAGAGTCACGAACTGCAGGTCCGGATCAGACAGCTCGAACAGCAGGATATAGCCCAGCTTCTCCTGCGCCTGCTGGTTGACGCGGCGAGAGTTCCTGTTCTGCTTCACTGCGCCTCCCTACTCGGTACGGGCGACCTCGTCGATGCGGTACGACTCCATGATGTCGCCGGGGTGGATGTCCTGGAAGTTCTCCAGACCGATGCCGCCCTCCTGGCCGGCGCGCAGGCTCTTGACGTCCTCGCGGTAATGGCGCAGCGAGGCGATCTTCCCGTTGTAGACCACGATCCCGTCGCGCACGAGGCGGACCTGGTCGGTCGCGGAGATCTCGCCCTCCTCGATGCGCACGCCTGCCGCGATGCCGACCTTGGGAACCTTGAAGGTGTCGAGCACCAGGGCATTGCCCGTGGAGACCTCGACCTCGGTGGGCTTGAGCATGCCGATGCGCGCGGCGTCGAGGTCCTCGAGCGCCTTGTAGATGACCTCGTAGGAGCGGATCTCCACGCCGGTGCGCTCGGCGGCGGTGCGCGCCTTGGCGTCAGGCCGCACGCCGAAGCCGATGATGATCGCGTTGGAGGCGTCGGCGAGCACCACGTCGGTCTCGGAGATGGCGCCGACAGCGGAGTGGATCGTGTTGATGCGGACCTCGCTCTGATCCATCTTGTCGAGGGAGTCCTGCAACGCCTCGATCGAGCCCTGCACGTCCGCCTTGATGATGAGGTTGAGCTCCTTGACCTCCGCCTCCTCCATCGAGGAGAAGAAGTTCTCGAGCGTGACGTGCTTGACCTTGTTCTGCTCCTCGATGCGCGCCTTCAGGGCTCGCTCGTCGGCAAGGTTGCGGGCGTCGCGGTCGTCGGGGAACACGCGGAACTCGTCTCCGGCCATGGGCACGCTCTGCAGGCCCAGGATCTCGACCGGGTAGCTCGGGGTGCACTCCTGCACGGAGTTGCCCTTGGAGTCGATCATGGCGCGGACCTTGCCAAAGGCCATGCCGGCCACCAGCGCGTCGCCCACGCGCAGGGTGCCACGGGTGACGAGCACGGTAGCGACCGAACCGCGCCCGCGGTCGAGCCGCGCCTCAAGCACGTTGCCCGAGGCGAAGGTGTCCGGGTTGGCCTTGAGCTCGAGCACGTCGGCCTCGAGCAGCACGGCCTCGAGCAGGTCGTCGATGCCAAGCTGCTGCCGCGCCGAGATGTCGACGAACATGTTCTCGCCGCCCCACTCCTCGGGGATGATGCCGTACTCGGTGAGCTCCTGGCGCACGCGGGTGGGGTCGGCGCCGGCCTTGTCGATCTTGTTGACGGCCACGATGATGGGCACGCCCGCCGCCTTCGCGTGGTTGATGGACTCGATGGTCTGCGGCATGACGCCGTCGTCGGCGGCGACGATCAGGATGACGATGTCGGTCACCTTCGCACCACGGGCGCGCATGGCGGTGAAGGTCTCATGGCCGGGCGTGTCGATGAACGTGATCACCCGGTCGTTGATGGTGACCTGCGAAGCACCGATGGCCTGGGTGATGCCGCCGGCCTCGCCCGCGGCGACGCCGGTGTGACGGATGGCGTCGAGCAGCGAGGTCTTGCCGTGGTCGACGTGTCCCATGACCGTGACCACCGGCGGACGGCTCTTGAGCGCGTCGGGGTCGTCGTAGAAGGTGAAGGAGTTCTCCTCCTCCTTGCTCATGACCTTGACGTCGCGTCCGAGATCGTCGGCCACCAGCTCGATGAGCTCGTCGGTCATCGACTCGGTGAGGGTGAGCGGCGTGCCCAGCAAGAAGAGCCGCTTGATGATGTCGTTCGCGGCGACGCCGAGCAGGTCGGCCAGCTCGCCCACGGTCGAGCCCTGCGGGACCCTGACGGTGTCGAGCTGCGAGATGTCCTGGTCGTTTGCCAGGGCCTGCTCGATGCGCTGCTGCTCGGCGGCCTCCTCGGCTTGGCGCTGGCGGCGCTCCTTGCGCTTGCGGCGGCGTCCCGTGGACTCGACGCTCGCCTCACGGACCGCCTCGCGGGCCTCGGCGAGCACGTGCTCGCGGTTGTACTCCTCCGCCTCGCGCGCCATGCGGCTGTAGCGGTCCTCGCCCTGCTCCGCCTTGCGGCCCTTACGGCCGCGACGGCGCCCGGTGTCGGCACGCTCGGGCTCGAAGGGGGCGCCTTGGCGAGCGGCAGGACCCCCCGCACGTCCGCGCTCGGACGCTCCCTCGTGCTGCTGGGCACCACGGCGCTCGCGCTTGGCGGCACGGGCCTCCTCGCGGGCCTGGGCCTCCTCTTCCTTGCGCTGCTTGAGCACCTCCTCCTGCTGGGCGATCTGGTCGAGCAGGCTCGTGAAGTTGGTCACCGTCTTGGGGGCGTTGTCGCGCACGCGGTTGCGCTCCGCCTCCTCGCGCTGCCGCTCCTCCTCGGCGGCACGCTCGGCCTCTGCGGCACGGCGGGCCTCCTCCTCGGCGGCGCGACGGGCCTCCTCCTGGGCCCGCTCGGCCTCGCGACGGCGCTCCGCCTCGAGACGCTCCTGCTCGGCCTTCTCGGCGGCGATGCGCGCCTCCTCGGCCTTCGCCTCGGCCTCGGCACGCTTGGCCGCCTCAATCTCGTCGGCGCGGGCCTTCAGGATGGGCTCGAGCTTCTTGCGCACGATCGAGAGGTATGCCGCATCGAGCGTCGACGACGCCGATTTGGCGGGGATCTTCATGTCCTGGAGATGGCCAAGCATCTCCTTGCTGGTCATGCCGTATTCGGCGGCGAGCTCATGCACGCGAGTTTTAGCCATGTGACCGACCTTTCCGTTCGCGGGGAACAAGTGGTGCTCGTGGGGGGTGCGCTAGATGAGGGAATCGGGATCGTCGGACACGTCGAGCTCGCCGTACTCGCTCAGCTTCTCGTGGATGCCGCAGAAGCGCGAGCCCGGGCGAGCCATGTTGCGGCACTGGATGCCGGTCGGGCCCACGTACTCGCAGCGGTGACCGCCCTCCTCGGCGGCACTCTGCTCGACCTCCTGAGGGATGGAGCGCATGATGTCGGCGGCCAGCGACTCGTTCTTGATGTCGATGTGCATGCCGGTGAGCCGCGCGGCGAGCCGTGCGTTCTGGCCCTCCTTGCCGATGGCGAGCGAGAGCTGGTCGTCGGGCACGATGACCGTCGCGTGGTTGTCCTCGGGGTCCACCAGCACGCGCGTCACCTTGGCCGGCGAGAGCGCGCCCGCCACGCAGCGGGCCGGGTCGTCGGACCACAGCACGACGTCCACGCGCTCGCCCCGCAGCTCGGAGACCACGGTGCGCACGCGGCTGCCCTTGGGGCCGACGCAGGCGCCCACCGGGTCGAGCCGGTCGTCGTAGGACGAGACGGCGACCTTGGAGCGCACGCCCGGCTCGCGCGCCACCGAACGCACCTCCACGATCCCGTCGTAGACCTCGGGAACCTCGAGC
The DNA here is from genome assembly GCA_040268355.1 of Atopobiaceae bacterium. Classification (GTDB taxonomy): domain Bacteria; phylum Actinomycetota; class Coriobacteriia; order Coriobacteriales; family Atopobiaceae; genus UBA1367. Next base: position 10,391 of record JAWRIT010000169.1, read on the forward strand.
TCGAACAGACGCTTGAGCAGGTCGGGATGGGTACGCGAGATGATGATGGACGGACGGCGGCGACCGTCGCGCACGGGGGCCTGCGGGTCGTTGGGGTTGCGCACGTCGACGATGATCGCCTTGATGCGCTGGTTGTGCGAGTAGCGCTCGCCGGCGGGGCGCTCGTTGCGCTCCTCGGGGTGGCGACGCTGGTCATAGTAGGGAAGCTCCGCCTCGACGCCCTCGCGGATCTTGACGATGGTGAACTCGGGGGCGCTCTGCAGCACCGTGCCGGTGATGATGTCACCGATGCGATGCGAGAACTCCTCGTAGATCTGCTCGCGCGCGGCGTTGTTCACGATGGCCTTGATCTCGGCCTTGGCGTGCTGCGCGGCGATGCGGCTCGTGTCTTTGGGCGTCACGTCCTGCTCGTCGAACTCGGTGTACTCGCCGGTCTCCTCGTCGAAGGACTCCTCCTTGGGGATGAGCTTGTACACGTAGACGTTGCCGGTCGTGCGGTCGATGGTGACGCGCGCGCCGTAGTCGAGGTGCAGCACCTCGGCATAGCTCTTGGCCAGCGACTGCTCGAGCCGTGCGAGCAGGTAGAGCTGGTCGATGTGCTTTTCCTCGCAGAGCGCCATCAGGGCGTCCATCATCTCAGAGGCCATGGTCTCTTCCTTTCCTATGCGAGACGCCTAGGCGTCGAAGCTGGGCTTGATCTTGCAGGACTTGATCTGGTCGAAGGGGATCTCGAAGGTCTCGCCGTCGCAGGAGAGGCGCGCGACGCCAGCGCTTATGCCCAGAAGCTCGCCGGTGAACTTGCGGCGGCCTTCGGTCGCCGTGGTCGTCAGCTGCACGTTCTGGCCGGCAAAGCGCTCGAAGTCGCGCTCGCGGCGCAGGGGCCGGGCCAGACCCGGCGAGGAGATCTCGAGCATGAACGAGTCAGGAATGGGATCGAGCTCGTCGATCACCTCGTTGACCCACTCGCTCTGCGCGCTGACCTCGTCAAGCGTGATGGTGGGCAGCTCCTCGTCGGCGTGGTCGATCCGGACGCGCACGATGGGGGCGCGCTTGGCTCCGACCACCTCGACGTCGACGATGTCGATGCCGTGAGTCGCGGCGACCGCCTCAAGCGCGTCTATGATCTGCTGCTCGAGCGATGTCTGGGCCATAGAGACCTCCCCTCCGTTCCTCTGCACATACAAAAAAGAAGCGAGGCACACGTTCTGCCTCACTTCCTCTCAACTACAAATACGACAGTAGATACTGTACTCTCACGGTCGCGGGACGTCAAGCTGCCATAGCTTCTCCACCAGCTGCGGCAGGGCTTTTCCGCGAACGGTCGGCATAAAGAGTCGCGCGAACTTCTGCCCCGCGGCACCCGGGCGCTGCGGCGGATGCGCCCCCGGGTGCGCAGGCACCGTTTGCCCCTGTTTTCGATTACGCACATATACGATCACGTTAAACTGAAGATGTCACGTCCCACGGGCTCCAGAGCGTGAGGGGGCCGTGAGGCGTCCGTGTTTACCCGTCTGTGAGCAGCGACTCACCGCGATCGGCGTGGCTGCTCCAAACGCCATTTACGAGGGGGTGGGCACATGAAGCCGCTACACGTCAACAACGAGGCAGGCATCAAGGATCCCGAGCGCATGGCGGTCGGCCCCGAGCGGGCAGAGAACCTGCGCGAATCCGCGCGCCAGAAGGGCGAGGCCGATGCGAACGTCGGACTCATCGTGGGCATCGGTCTGCTCGTCTACGCCGTATGGGTGCTCGTGAACAGGTTCTTCTAGCTAGATCACGCATGCGAACCGACGCGCCACCCGCCACCGACACGGGGGACAGGGGAAGAGGCACGTA
>JAWRIT010000170.1:0-3994 GCA_040268355.1 Atopobiaceae bacterium
CGGCCCGGTGGCGGCCTCATTGACTGCGTTGTCCGGGCACAAGAGCTGCCCGTGCGTCAACCTACTCCGCGAGATAACGATAGCAGAGCGCGGCGAGTGCGGCACCCACCAGCGGGGCGATGATGAACACCGGAAGCGCCGCAAGCGCACCGCCGCCGGCAAAGATCGCCGGACCAAAGCTGCGGGCTGGGTTCACGGACGTCCCAGTGTAATGGATGCCCACAAGGTGCACGAGCGTGAGCGACAGGCCGATGGCAAGGCCCGCCGTCGAGGCGTTCACGGCCTTGTCGGTGGCGCCAAGCACGACGAACACGAACACGAAGGTGAGGACGCACTCGATCACGAGGCTCTGGATGACAGGATTGTTGACCCCGCTCACCAGGGCATTGGCACCATAGCCACAGCCCGAGCCCTCAAGGAAGGCCATGGGCAAACATCCCACGAGGGAGCCCACGCACTGGGCCAGGACGTACCCACCGAGGTCAGCGGTGGAGAGCCGGCCGTCGATCCACATGGCGAGCGAGATCGCCGGGTTGATGTGGCACCCGGAAATGTTGCCCACCGAATAGGCCATGGCGACCACGGCAAGGCCGAACGCCAGCGCCGTGCCCACGTACGCGCCGTCGGCAACGACACCATTGCACCCAAGGGCGACGGCCGCGCCACAGCCCATGGCCACCAGCACCGCAGTTCCGACGCCCTCTGCCACGTACTTCTTCACATTGGCTGCCTCCATGGCAAGCCTCCTTTCGTTGCTCGGGCGCGGCGTGTACCCGTATGTCCGCACCCGACGTGACATACTGTAGCGTCCGATTTCTTGGGCTAGGCGGCTTCTGAGCTTTGTTCAAATTCCCGAAACCATTGCGCGCTTGGAGCTGGCCTGCGTGCGCTTGTCCGTGCGGCCGCCATGTCCGCTCACCCACCGGGGATCCCGCTCACGACCCGCGCGAGCAGCCCGGACGAGCGTCTCTGGCCTGGCACCGTTCCCTATTCGTGCTCCTGGGCGGTGCGCCAGAGCTCGGCGAGCAGCGCCTCGCGCGTGTTGTCGACCTCGTTGTCCACCACGGCCTGCAGCAGCGTGGAGAGTACCTTTCCCACCAGGGGCCCCGGCTCGCAGCCCAGCACCTCGAGCACCTCGCGACCACCGATGGCGAGGTCCGTGGTGCGCAGGATCGTGCCCCTGCGCCCTTCGGCAGCGAGCAGGCGATCCATCTCGTCCAGCTCCACGGCATACCATGCGCACTTGAGCTGCTTGCTCACCGCGTCGGCCCGCTTGAGGTCCATCAGCTCGTGCGCGAGCGCCATCGCGTGGCTGGGATCGGCCTCCTCCAGAAGCGCGAGCGTCCGGCGCATGGAGCGTGCCGTGGGCCTGACGGTGTAGTCGTGGTACCGGACGAGCACGCAGGCGCCGCGCACCAGACCTGCTGGCAGCCCCAAGCGCCGCATGATGCGCCGGGCCATGACGGCGCTCACGGCAGGGTGCCCGTAGAAGTGCCCGCGACCCTGCTCGTCGAGGGTGAACGTGTCCGGCTTGCCAATGTCGTGCAGCAGCGCCGCCCATCTCAGGCGCGGCGAGGCCTCCCCCGCCGTGAACGCCTCCACGGCGTTCGTGACGTGCGCCGTGTGTTCCAGCACGTCAAAGGCATGCCAGGGGCTGCACTGGTCAAAGTCGCGCATGGGGGCCAGCTCGGGCAGGGCGGCGCACATCACGTCGGTCTCGCGCATGAGCGCCCAGCCCGCACGGCCCGTCTCCAGGATGCCGCACAGCTCCTGGCCAATCCGCTCCTGGGCGATGTCCGCCAGTCCGGGGGCGGCCGCGATCAGGGCCTTATGGGTACGGCTCTCCACCGCAAAGCCCATCCTGCAAGCGAAGCGCACGGCACGCAGCACCCGAAGCGCGTCCTCGGCAAAGCGCTCGGCCGGGTCGCCGACCGCACGGATCACCCGTGCGGCCAGATCGTCCCTACCACCAAAGGGATCGAGCAGCCCACGGACCGGATGGTAGGCCATCGCGTTGACCGTGAAGTCGCGACGGGAGAGGTCGTCGCGCACGTTGCGCACGAACCGGACCTCGTCGGGATGGCGATGGTCGGAGTAGGCCGCCTCGACGCGATAGGTGGTGACCTCCACCGGGTGCCCCTCGCAGACGACGGTGATCGTGCCGTGCTTCGTCCCCGTCTCGTGCACCACGTAGCCGGCCTCACGGAAGAGCTCCGCGCTCTGCTGCCAGAGGGCCGAGGTCGTCACGTCCACGTCATGGCCGTCGGCACCCAGAAGGGCGTCTCGCACCCACCCGCCCACGACCCAGCACTCGTGCCCGCCCGCCTCGAGCACCTCAAGCGCGCGGATGGCGTGGGCGGGCAGCTCATAGGCGACATTGTGGGGTGCGCGTGCGGTCATTCGGTGCCCTTCCACGGCGAGGACCAGACCAGGTGCAGGACTGCCGCCCAGTATAGCGATTCTCCTCGCGAGCGGTCCGGCTCTCGGGAACATGCGCCGCATGCTATGCTCTCACACGTTGACACAACGCCAGACGACCCCGAAAGGAGCCTCATGGACAAGATGACCTGCATCACCTCCGACGACCTGCAGACCGCGCGCGCACGCTTTGCCGCCGCACCCGTAGGCGTCGTGGCCAAGAACGCCGTCAGCTCGGTCGGCCTGCGCCCCGCCGCGCGCGTGCCCGAGGGCGTGGCCGCCAACTCGCTCGACTTTGACGTCGACCTCGTGCAGGGCAAGCGCAGCGACCAGCAGCGCTCGGGCCGCTGCTGGATGTTCGCGAGCCTCAACACCATGCGCTACCGCACCATCAGGAAGTACAACCTCAAGACCTTCGAGTTCTCCCAGGCCTACCCCCTCTTCTTCGACAAGCTCGAGAAGAGCAACTGGTTTCTGGGCAACATCATCGACACGCTCGACCAACCCCTCGACGGCAGGCTCGTGAGCTTCCTGCTCACCGACCCCATCGGCGACGGAGGCCAGTGGGACATGTTCCGCAGCCTGGTCAAGAAGTACGGCGTGGTGCCCAAGGAGGCCATGCCCGAGACCGCCTGCTCGCGCAATACCCGTGAGATGGACAAGTACCTCACCCGCTACCTGCGTGGATGTGCCAAGATGCTCCGCGATGCGCACACCTCGGGCATGGACGACGCCACCCTGGCCAAGATGCGCAAGGCCATGCTGAGTGAGATCTGGCAGCTGCTGGCCACCTGCCTGGGCACCCCGCCCGAGCGCTTCGAGGTGCGCCTGCGCGACAAGGACAACCAGCTCGCGCTCGCCGGGACCTTCACGCCGCAGGAGTTCTTCGTCAAGGCGGTGGACATGGACCTCGACAACTACGTGTCGCTCATCAGCGCCCCGACCGCCGACAAGCCCTTTGGCCGCAGCTTCACGGTCGACCGTCTGGGCAACGTGGAGGAGGACGGCACCGTTCGCTACCTCAACCTGGAGCCGAAGGAGCTCAAACGCGTGGCGATCGCCCAGCTCAAAGACGAGCTGCCGGTGTGGTTCGGCTGCGACGTGGACCAGAGCTACCTGCGCGAGGAGGGCATCATGGACACGGCCGCCCTCGACGTGGACGCGCTCTTTGGTTTCGCGGTGGAGGGCTGCCTGGACAAGGCCGGACGGCTGGACTACGGCGAGTCGATGATGACGCACGCCATGGTGCTCGAGGGCGTGCGGCTTGACGAGGAGGGAGCTCCCACCCTCTGGAAGGTGGAGAACAGCTGGGGCGCCGACCACGGGCGCGACGGCTTTGACACCCTCTCCGACGCCTGGTTCGACGAGTACGTCTACCAGGTGGTCGTGGACCGCAAGTACCTGAGCGACGAGCAGCGAGCGGCACTCGAGGCCGATCCCATCCACCTCGCCCCCTGGGATCCCATGGGCTCGCTCGCCCGCACGCGGTAGCCCCTGACACATAGGTGCCTCTTCCCCTGTCCCCCTTGAGACGGGGGGGGGGGGGGGGGGGGGGGGGGGGGGGGGGGGGGGGGGG
>JAWRIT010000171.1:0-23657 GCA_040268355.1 Atopobiaceae bacterium
GCGCGATGTCGCCACCACGCGCGAGGACGCCCTCATCGAGATCTACCGGCGCCAGCGTCCCGGCGAGCCCCCCACGGTCGACTCCGCCCGCTCGCTCATCGACGGCCTGTACTTCAACAGCCAGCGCTACGACCTCGCCCGCGTGGGCCGCTACAAGATCAACAAGAAGCTCGGTCTCGAGGTCGCCGACGAGGAGAAGGTCCTCACGCACGACGACATCGTCTGCGCGCTGCGCTACCTGATCGCGCTGCACGAGGGCGATCCCGACAAGAAGCTCGACGACATCGACCACTTTGGCAACCGCCGGGTGCGCACCGTGGGCGAGCTGGTCCAGAACCAGTTCCGCATCGGCATGAGCCGCATGGAGCGCGTCATCCGCGAGCGCATGGCCAGCCAGGACGCCGACGACATCACGCCGCAGTCGCTGATCAACATCCGTCCGATCGTGGCGGCCATCAAGGAGTTCTTCGGGTCCTCGCAGCTGTCCCAGTTCATGGACCAGTCCAACCCGCTGGCCGGGCTCACCCACAAGCGCCGTCTCTCGGCCCTTGGCCCCGGTGGCCTCGCGGGCCACAAGTCGGGCTCCAGCCGTCGCACCAACGTGCCGACGGCCGTGCGAGACGTTCACAACTCGCACTACGCCCGCATGTGCCCCATCGAGACGCCCGAGGGTCCCAACATCGGCCTCATCGGCTCGCTGGCCCTGTTCAGCCACGTGAACGACTACGGCTTCATCGAGTCGCCGTATCGCAGGGTCGTTGACGGCCACGTGACCGACGAGATCGACTGGATGACCGCCGACGAGGAGGAGCAGCACGTCATCGTGCCGGCCGACGTGCCGGTCGACCCCAAGACGGGCGTCTTCCTCGAGCGCGACTCCAAGGGGGCGCTCAGCAACGCCCAGACGGTCATCGCCCGTACGCGCAACTTCGACGGCTCCTTCGGCGCGCCCGCACGCGTCGACGTCTCGACGGTCGACTACATGGACGTCTCGCCGCGCCAGCTTCTGTCGGTGGCGGCCAACCTCATTCCGTTCCTCGAGCATGACGACGCGAAGCGTACGCTCATGGGCGCGAACATGCAGCGCCAGGCCGTGCCACTGATCCGTGCCACGGCTCCTCTGGTGGGAACGGGCCTGGAGCGCTCGGCCGCGCATGACTCCGGGGAGCTCATCCTCGCCGAGCATGCGGGGACGGTCGTCGAGGTCGACGCCGCGCATGTGGTCGTGAGCGCCAATGGCACCCTCGAGCGCTACGACCTGCCCAAGTACGAACGCTCCAACCAGAGCACTTGCATCAACCACCGACCCATCGTGCACGTGGGCGACCAGGTGGAGGCCGGCCAGGCGCTCACCGACGGTACGTCGGTCGACAAGGGCGAGCTGGCGCTGGGGACCAACCTCACCGTGGCCTACATGCCGTGGGAGGGCTACAACTACGAGGACGGCATCATCGTCTCCGAGCGCGTGGTGCAAAACGACCTGCTCACCTCCATCAACATCTCCCGTCACGAGATCGACGCGCGCGACACCAAGCTCGGTCCCGAGGAGATCACCCGCGAGATCCCCAACCAGGGCGAGGACATGCTGGCCAACCTCGACGACGACGGCATCATTCGCATCGGTGCCGAGGTCGGCCCCGGCGACATCCTGGTCGGCAAGGTGACCCCCAAGGGCGAGACGGCGCTGACCGCCGAGGAGCGCCTGCTCCGGGCCATCTTTGGCGCCAAGGCGCATGATGTGCGCGACACCTCGCTCAAGATGCCGCACGGAGCCTATGGCCGCGTGGTCGATGTCGTGCGCTTCAGCCGTGAGGCCGGCGACGACCTGCCGCCCGGCGTCAACGAGCTCGTCCGCGTGTTCGTCGCGCAGCGCCGCAAGATCCAGCAGGGCGACAAGATCTCCGGCCGCCACGGCAACAAGGGCGTCGTCTGCAACGTCCTGCCCGTGGAGGACATGCCCTACATGTCCGACGGCACCCCCGTCGACGTGCTGCTTGACCCGCTGGGCGTCCCCTCGCGTATGAACGTCGGCCAGCTGCTCGAGTGCCACCTGGGTTGGGCGGCCACGCAGGGCTGGGACCAGGAGTCGGAGGTCTCCGACAGGGTGATCGACGGCCCCATGCACGTGTCCACGCCCGTCTTTGACGGTGCCACCGACGACGAGGTCGCCGAGTGCATTCGCCGCGCCAACATCAACCTGATGAACAGGGCCATCCGTGACTATGGTCGTCACATGCGCGAGGACTTCGTCCCGCAGCTCAACGAGCAGGGCAAGACCACGCTCTATGACGGACGCACCGGCGAGCCCTTCAAGAGCCCGATCACCGTGGGCACCTCCTACATCCTGAAGCTCGGCCACATGGTCGACGACAAGATCCACGCGCGTTCGACCGGCCCGTACAGTCTCGTCACCCAGCAGCCGCTCGGGGGCAAGGCGCAGTTCGGCGGCCAGCGCTTCGGCGAGATGGAGGTCTGGGCGCTCTATGCGTACGGCGCCTCCAACGTGCTGCAAGAGATCCTGACGGTCAAGTCCGACGACACCAACGGGCGCGTCAAGACCTACGAGTCCATCGTCAAGGGCGAGAACGTCCCCGAGGCGGGCATTCCCGAGTCCTTCAAGGTGCTGGTCAAGGAGATTCGCTCCCTGGCGCTCGACATCGAGCCCATCACCTACAAGAAGGCCGAGAAGGCTGCCACCCAGGACGAGGCGCAGACCGCCGAGGACGCGGTCGACCTGTTCGCCGCGGCCGACGGTGCCGACGACCTCATCGGTGGTCTCGCGGAGGGTCTGGACCTGGACGCAGAGCCCATGATCGGCGATTCTCTCAACGATAAGGAGTAGCGAACGTGGCAGACTTCGATACCACCGACTTCGACGCAATCAAGATCTCGCTGGCATCTGCCGACCAGATCCGTAGCTGGTCCCATGGCGAGGTGAAGAAGCCGGAGACCATCAACTACCGCACCCTCAAGCCGGAGAAGGACGGCCTGTTCTGCGAGAAGATCTTCGGGCCGGTGAAGGACTGGGAGTGCTCCTGCGGCAAGTACAAGGGCATTCGCTTCAAGGGCATCGTGTGCGAGCGCTGCGGCGTCGAGGTCACGAGCGCGAAGGTGCGCCGCGACCGCATGGGCCACATCGAGCTGGCCGCCCCGGTGAGCCACATCTGGTACTTCAAGAGCCCGGTGAGCTTCCCGCTGGCCCGCCTGCTCGACATCAAGAGCAAGGACCTCGAGAAGGTCCTCTACTTCGCGTCCTATGTCATCACCGACGTGGACACCGAGGCCCGTGAGGCCGACGCCGAGGACCTGAAGGAGGAGCTGGCCGCCGACCTCGAGGAGCTCGACGCCGAGCGCGACGACGAGATCGAGCGCCTGAAGGCGCAGGGCGAGGTCGCAGACGACGAGTTCGACGACATCGAGCCGCTCTCCGTCGACGAGATTCGTGCGGGCATCGCCGACCTCGAGGAGGAGTACGAGGAGGAGAAGCAGCTGCGCCGCGAGGCCTTCGACAAGTTCATGCAGCTCGAGAAGCGCGAGCTCATCTCTGACGAGAGCCTCTTCACCGAGATGCGCCGCTACTACTCCATCTACTTCAAGGGCGGCATGGGCGCCGAGGCGGTGCGTGACCTGCTGCACTCGGTTGACCTGGGCGCCGAGGCCGAGGAGCTTCGTGCGATCGTGTCCGCCGAGGACTCGCAGAAGCAGAAGCGCGAGAAGGCCGTCAAGCGTCTCGAGGTCGTCGACGCCTTCCTCAAGGGCGGCAACGACCCGGCCAACATGATCCTCGACGTCATCCCGGTCATCCCGCCCGATCTGCGCCCGATGGTGCAGCTCGACGGTGGTCGCTTTGCGGCCTCCGACCTGAACGACCTCTACCGCCGCGTGATCAACCGCAACAACCGCCTCAAGCGGCTGCTCGACCTTGACGCACCGGCGATCATCGTCAACAACGAGAAGCGCATGCTCCAGGAGTCCGTGGACGCGCTCTTCGACAACGGCCGTCGTGGCCGTCCCGTCACCGGTCGTGGCGGGCGTCCGCTCAAGTCGCTCGCGGAGGCGCTCAAGGGCAAGCAGGGCCGCTTCCGTCAGAACCTGCTGGGCAAGCGCGTCGACTACTCCGGCCGTTCGGTCATCGTCGTCGACCCGCAGCTGAAGCTGCACCAGTGCGGCCTGCCCTCGACCATGGCGCTCGAGCTGTTCAAGCCCTTCGTCATGCGCCGTCTGGTCGACTTGGGCAAGGTCGAGAACATAAAGGGCGCCAAGCGCGCCATCGAGCGCAGCGCCCCGGCTGTGTGGGACGTGCTCGAGGAGGTCATCCAGAACCGTCTCGTGCTGCTCAACCGAGCCCCCACGCTGCACCGCCTGTCCATCCAGGCCTTCGAGCCGGTGCTGGTCGAAGGCAAGGCGATCCACCTGCACCCGCTGGTGTGCGCCCCCTTCAACGCCGACTTCGACGGCGACCAGATGTCGGTGCATGTGCCGCTCTCGACCCAGGCCCAGACCGAGGCCCGCGTGCTCATGCTCTCGTCCAACAACCTGCGCTCGCCCGCGTCCGGCAAGGTGCTCACTGTGCCGTCGCAGGACATGGTCTTTGGCGTGTACTTCCTGACCACCGAGCAGGCAGGCCTTGCCGGCGAGGGACGCGTGTTCGCGAGCTTCGCCGACGCGCTCAACGCCTACGACTGCCGCGAGGACATCAACATCCAGGCCAAGATCGCCGTGCGCGTCGGTGCCGAGGACGCCAACGCCGAGCGGGACGGGCGCAAGCTCTTCCGCATCATGACGGGCAGGGACAGCTTCGAGGACCTGGACGTCACCGATGGTCCCGTGCGCTTCGAGACCACCATCGGCCGCGTGATCTTCAACAGCCAGTGCCTGCCGGCGGACTACCCCTACATGAACTTCAAGATGGTGAAGTCGGACGTGGGAACCCTCGTCAACGACTGCTGCGACCGCTACAGCACCGCCGAGGTCGGACCCATCCTCGACGCCATCAAGTACACGGGCTTCCATTACGCCACCCGCGCCGGTCTCACGATCTCGGTCTGGGACGCCGTCATTCCCGACGACAAGCAGCAGCTTCTCGATGACGCGCAGCAGCGGGTCGACGAGATCAACGAGTACTACGAGGACGGCTTCCTGTCCGAGCGCGAGCGTCACAAGGAGGTCATCGACGCCTGGACCGAGTGCACCGACACGCTGGGTTCGCAGATGCTCGAGGGCTTTGCCGAGGACAACCCCATCTACATGATGGCCGACTCCGGCGCCCGAGGCTCCAAGACGCAGCTGCGCCAGCTTGCCGGCATGCGCGGCCTGATGGCCGACATGTCAGGTGACACCATCGACCTGCCCATCAAGGCGAACTTCCGTGAGGGCCTGGAGCCGCTCGAGTACTTCATCTCCACCTATGGCGCACGCAAGGGCCTGGTAGACACGGCAAGCCACACCTCCGACTCCGGGTATCTGACCCGCCGTCTGGTCGACGTGGCACAGGACGTCATCGTTCGCGAGCAGGACTGCGGCACCGACGAGGGCGTCACCTATCCGCTCGTCAAGCCGGGCCAGCAGAGCGTGGACACCGACCTCATCGGGCGCTGCGCCCTCCACGACATCGTCGCCGACGACGGCACGGTCATGATCCCTGCCGGCAGCTACATCGAGTCTCGCAAGGACCTCGAGGCGATGCGGGAGGCCGGTATCAAGAAGATCGAGCTGCGCGCGCTTCTGACCTGCAAGTCTCCTTACGGCGTCTGCCAGAAGTGCTACGGGTGGGACCTCTCCACGCGTCGTCCGGTCAACATCGGCACGGCGGTGGGCATCATCGCCGCCCAGTCCATTGGCGAGCCGGGCACCCAGCTCACGATGCGTACGATCCACTCCGGTGGCGTCGCAGGCGCCGAGGACATCACGCAGGGCCTCCCGACGGTCGCCCGCATGTTCGACGTCGTCGGCAACGTGAACGAGAAGATCCTGGGTCGCGAGGCGGACCTCGCCCCCTACACGGGCACCCTCACCATCACGCCCGAGCAGAACGAGTACCTGCTGCGCATCCTCGATCCCGAGGACGAGAGCCGCATCCTTGAGGAGTGGCGCGTGCCTTCCTCCGCGAGCTTCATGCCCGAGATCGCAGATGGCGTGTCGGTGCACGCAGGCGAGCAGATCACCCGCGGCTTCGTGAACTTCCGCAAGCTCCGCCGCCTCACCGACATCGAGTCGACGATGCACATCTTCGTCGAGTCCGTCAAGGACGTGTACACCTCGCAGGGCGTCGACCTCAACGACAAGCACATCGAGGTCATCGCGCGTCAGATGCTGCGCCGGGTGCAGGTCACCAACCCCGGTGACTCCACCTACCTGCTTGGCCAGTACGTGGACCGCTACGTCTTCGCCGAGACGGTGCGCAACATCGCCCTTGCCGGCGGCACGCCGCCCGAGGCGGAGCCGGTCATCTTGGGCACGCTCAAGGTGGCAAGCTCCATCGACTCGTGGCTCAGCTCCGCGTCGTTCATCCGGACGGCGGGCGTGCTCACCGAGTCTGCCATCGAGGGTGAGGTCGACCACCTGCTCGACCTCAAGTCCAACGTCATCGTGGGCAAGAAGATCCCGGCAGGCACCGGCCTCAAGCCCTACGCGGACGTCAAGCTCACCTACCACGACGAGGTCATCGACGGACCCACCTCCCCGCAGGCCAAGAACCTTCCCGAGTGGGCGCCCGACGAGCTCAAGAGCATCGAGGAGCAGCTTCCCAAGCAGCTCGACTGGATTGGTGACGACTACGGCTTTGGGGGCGTGTACTCCAAGAACGGGCGCACCCTCTCCAGCGAGGACGCGAAGCTCTACCTCTTCGACGACCTCGGCGTGTCGCAGCGCTGGACCAACAAGTTCAGCGAGGTGGGCATCGAGACCGTGGGAGACCTGGTGGGCAAGACCGAGGACGACCTGCTGCGGATCGACGGCATCGGCGCCAAGGCGATCGAGGAGCTGCGTGAGGGTCTCGAGGCCCGCAACCTCATCTTCATCCTTGAGCCGGACGAGAACGAGGCCGACAGCGAGGATCTCTCCCAGCTGCTCAACATGGTCTTCTCGCCTGATGCCGACAGCGACATCATGCTCGGCACCGCAGCTCCGACCAAGCACAGCTTCGACGACGAGCTGATCGGCGGTGCCGACGAGGAGACGTCGAGCGATCCGCAGGTCATCAACGAGGACCTGGGAAGTCTCCACGACCTGCTCTCGCAGGTGAGCGGCATGGACGAGTAGGCGCATCCGTACGTCCGACATCGCACGACGACACAGTCGCCGACGGGCTCCCGACCACCTGGCCGGGAGCCCGTTTTTTGCGGTGCGCAATACCACCAGTTTGCACCTGCCCCCAGTGTCCATACGTGCCGACGACAGCTTCGCAGGGGTTCTGGAAAACGTGCCCATGTAGTAGAATTCAATCACAGAGAAGCCGACTTGGGTGGAACAAAGCTGGGTCCCCGAATGGGGGTAGGCATCCTCGGATCGCTTAGAATTCCCTTGCTCCTGGGGTCGGCTTCTCTGCTGTCTAGCGGCTGTCCTTCGCCCTTCCCTTCCTCCTGGACAGCTCGGTCCGCATGCCGTCGATGATGTGGTCGGGGTCGCGCCTGACCTCTTGCAACATAAGATCGATTGCCTGCTGCGAGTAGCACCAGCTGGGCTGCTCTCCGTCGAGCGAGAGGTCGTACGAATAGGTGTCGTTGCCCTTCATGTTGTAGAAGTCGACGAACACCCTGAAGTGAAAGACGTTGAACTCCTTCGGGTCGCCCTTGACTTTCAAGACGACGCCATCCTTGTTGAGCTTCCTGCGGATGAAGGCGGTGCCCTGCTTCGTCCGATAGGTGTACTTGTCTATCGGTTGGGTGAGCGAGCGAAGGATGGTGACGGCCGCAGTGGCGTCCCTCTCAACGCGTACGGGGATGCCTTCGCCCTTCTTTTTGGTGATCCGCAGCTCCGTTGCGTACCCTACCCCTGCGCCACTGGGACGGCTCGTCACGATCGAGGAGCCGAGCTCAAGCATCCTCTCAACGACCTCGCGCGGGTAGCGGGCTTTGATGACGTCGTAGTCAACATCTCCGCGACGAACGGAGAGGGCGAGATAGTTCTCAGGAATGCGATCGCTGATCTCGATTCCGTGCAACTCGCGCAGCTTTTCCTCGTAGAACTTCACGCACTCCTGAAGGATGGGGCCGTAGAACAGTTCGTACTCGTCGGTCACGAAGTGGGTGCTGGTGTTGCGGAACTCGCCAATGACCTCCATGTTGAGGCGTAGGGGGTCATGCTCGTTGGTGAAGACCTTCTTGAGGCAGTCGGAGAGTGAGAGCGTGCGGTCACTATCGGGGTAGTATGCGGCCCTGTATCCCATCTCGCGGATGATGCACGCCTTGAGCATCAGTTCCCATGCGTTGCACAGGAAGAAGCAACACCTTTCTGCGTGGTAACGGATGGTGGGCCGATTGTAGAGCTCGATGGCCAGCAGAAACGCCTCTTGTGACTTTTCGAGCAGACGCGTGCAGGTGTCTTGTTCAGCTTGCTTCATGGGCCACCTCTCATATAGGGACAGCAAGTATCTCACGGTTTGAGGGGACCTTCCAGATGGCGATCGGATGACTTCGACCCAGGTATCTATACGCAAGAAGGCCCACTATCAGCGCATTGTTACAAATCGCATCATCCGTAGGAGACCCGATACGGTCATGGTATGGTACTTGGAACAGACGTCCATCTTGGAGCCGAGAGGGTCTGACATGAAGTCAGAGCAGGAGAGCCGCAAGGATATCGCCAACCGCATTCGTTCGTTGCGCGAGGACTACGACCTCACGATCGAGGACATGGCCAAGGCCACGGGGCGGTCGCCCAAGGAGTATGCCGCGCGCGAGAGCGGCGACATGGACCTGACCTTCACCTTCCTCTACAAGTGCGCCAAGACCTTCGGTGTGGACATCATCGAGCTTTTGACGGGCGAGAGCCCGCACATCAAGTGGTACTCCATCGTCGAGGCCGACGACGGGCTGGTCATCAGCCGTCACTCCGACTTCCACTACGTGCACAAGGCCCCGTTCTTCAAGCACCGCCTGTGCGACCCGTTCCTGGTCACCGTTCCCTACCAGGAGGAGAGCCAGAACGAGCCCATTCACCTGTCCTATCACAAGGGACAGGAGCTCGACTACGTGCTCTCGGGTCACCTGCGCTTTGCCTTCGAGGACCGCATCGAGGAAGTCGGCCCTGGTGACGCGCTGCTCTACGACTCTGGCCGCGGCCATGGCATGATTGCCATCGGTGGTGAGGACGCCCAGATTCTGGCTGTCGTCATGCCCGATCCAAAAGAGATTATCTAGGCATCGCCCGCCTTCTTGCGGACGGTGCCGTTACCTCAGATTCCCCTGACCTATGCGTCATGTTGGCGTGGTATGCCGCGCCTGAGTGCTGACGAATCTCTTTTGCAAAGGAAGCCAGAGCCATGCGCTACATAAACGAGAACTACATCTCCGAGAGCCGCAACCTGAAAGGCGAGATCGCCCACATCTCGCTGCACTATGACAAGACCTTCAACTGGGCCTACGACGTGGTTGACGACATCGCGGAAAACGATGCCTCCCGTCCTGCCATGGTGTGGTGCAACCCCGAGGGGGAGGAGCATCGCTTCTCGTTCGGCGAGATGAAGTTCTGGTCGGACAAGTGCGCGAACTTCCTGGTCTCGCAGGGCATCCGCAAGGGCGACATGGTGCTGGTCATCCTGCGCCGCCACTACCAGTTCTGGATTGCGGCGCTCGCGTTGCACAAGATCGGCGCGGTGCTCGTTCCGGCCACCTTCATGCTGCGCGAGCATGATCTGGAATACCGCATGAACGCATCTATGTGCAAGGCGGTCATCTGCACCGACGCCGGGGTGATCGCCGACGTGGTCGACGCCGTCGCCCCGCAGTGTCCCAACCTGGAGAAGAAGATTCTCGTGGCGGCGGGAGGTGCCGGGCTGGCCGTCAGCGAGCCGGGCTTCGAGCCCAGCCGTCATCGCCGTCTGAGCGGTCCCGAGCACATCTGCGAGCTCAGCTGCGACCGTGAGGGCTGGGTCGACTTCAACGCCGGCGTCCGCGCCGCGAGCGACTTCTGGGGGCGCGTGGCCACCACGGTGGACGAGCCCATGATTATGTACTTCTCCTCGGGCACCTCGGGCAATCCCAAGATGGTGCTGCACAATGGCACCTATCCCTTGGCGCACACCGTCACCGCCAAGCTCTGGCACAACGTCATCGGCGACGGCGGCCTGCACTTCACCATCGCCGACACCGGGTGGGGCAAGGCCGTATGGGGCAAGCTCTACGGTGCCTGGATCATGGAGTCGTGCGTCTTCACCTACGACTTCGACCGCTTCAGCGCGGACGAGATCCTTGAGCTGGTCGGGCGCTATCACGTGAGCACCCTGTGCAGCCCGCCCACGATGTACCGTCTCATGATGCAGAGCGACATTGACTCGTACGACCTCTCGTCCCTGCGATACTGCACGACGGCGGGCGAGGCCCTGAACCCGGACCTCTTCGACTTCTGGCTCGAGCACACCGGCCTCACCATCTTCGAGGGCTTCGGCCAGACGGAGACGCCCCTCACCATCGCCAACCTCAACAACTCGAAGCCCCGCTCCGGTTCGATGGGCAAGATCGTCCCGCTCTATGACATCCGGGTGCTGCGACCCAACGGGGAGGAGTGCGAGGACGGCGAGACCGGCGAGATCTGCGTCCGCTACGACCATGAGGCGCCGCCTGCCGGCATCATGATGTGCTACTACCGCGACCAGGAGAAGACCGACGAGGTCATCCATGACGGGTGGTACCACACCGGCGACACGGCCTGGCGCGACGAGGACGACTACCTGTGGTACGTGGGCCGCAACGACGACGTCATCAAGAGCTCGGGCTACCGCATCGGGCCGACGGAGATCGAGAGCGTGCTGCTGCAGCATGAGGCGGTGCGCGAGTGCGCGATCACCGGCGTGCCGGATCCGATGCGAGGCATGGCGGTGAAGGCGACCATCGTGCTGCAGGAGGGCTTTGACGCCTCGCCCGAGCTGACCCGCGAGCTGCAGACCTACGTCAAGCACGAGACGGCGCCCTACAAGTACCCTCGCATCATCGACTACGTGCAGGAGCTCCCCAAGACCGTCAACGGCAAGATCCGGCGCGTGGCCATTCGCAAGCGTGACGAAGAGGCCGCGAAGCAGGATACTGGTGGGCAGGACAAGGCTGACGGCCTGATCTGAGCCGGCGGGACGGGTTTGCCGCATCCCATAAGGTGACCTGTCGGCAGGGCCGGTGCGCCCTGTCGCCCTTAGTGCCTGCCGCCATCACCTGAGGGAGAAGATGCACATGAGCCGCCAGAAGCGTGCGCGTAGGGTTCCTTCCGCCATCGAGGTCCGGGGTGCCCGCGTGCACAACCTCAAGGACATCGACGTGGATGTGCCGCTCGGTCGGCTCGTCGGCATCGCCGGGGTCAGCGGGTCGGGAAAGTCGAGCCTCGCCCTCGGCGTGCTCTATGCGGAGGGCAGTCGCCGCTACATGGAGAGCCTCTCCACCTACACGCGGCGGCGCATCAGCCAGACTGGTCGTGCGCAGGTCGACGAGGTGCGCTACGTTCCGGCGGCGCTTGCCCTCAGGCAGCGACCGGCCATTCCCGGGGTGCGTTCCACCTTCGGCACGTCTACCGAGCTGCTGAACCACTTGCGCCTGCTCTTCTCGCGCCTGGGGAGCCACGTGTGCCCCAACGGGCATCATGTGCCGCCCAGTATGGGTGTGGCGCTCGAGCAGGAACTTATCTGTCCCACCTGTGGGGCACGGTTCTATGGCCCGGGGGCGGAGGCGCTCGCCTTCAACAGCGAGGGCGCCTGTCCCACCTGTGCGGGAACGGGCACCGTGCGCAGCATCGACGAGACGACCCTCGTGCCCGACGAGTCCAAGACCATCGACGAGGGTGCCGTCGCCCCCTGGGGCCACCTCATGTGGTCGCTCATGAAGGACATCGCGCGCGAGGCCGGTATCCCGACCGACATCCCGTATCGGGACCTCACGCCCGAGCAGCAGGACTTCGTGCTGCACGGCGCGCCGGACAAGTACCACATCCTCTATCACAACGAGAAGACCGGCACGGCCGGAGAGATGGACTTCACCTACTATTCCGCCCGGCATTCCGTGGAGAACGCCCTCTCGAAGGTGACCGACGAGAAAGGGCTCAAGCGGGTGGCCCGCTACCTCACCGAGGCGCCCTGTCCCGACTGTGGGGGCACCCGCCTTTCGGAAGCCGCCCGCGCGCCGCTGGTAGATGGGCGCAACCTCGCCCAGGCGACGGCCATGACCCTCGACGAGCTGGTCGGCTGGCTCGCGCAGGTGCCCGAGACCGTGCCCGCCGACCTGCGACCCATGGCGCACAGCATCATCGACGAGACGGTCGAGCCGGTGGAACGGCTGCGTCAGCTGGGGTTGGGCTACCTGTCGCTGGATCGTGCGAGCGGCACGCTCTCCACGGGCGAGCGACAACGTGCGCAGTTGGCCCGGGCGGTGCGCAACCGCACGACCGGCGTGCTCTACGTGCTCGACGAGCCGTCCATCGGCTTGCACCCATCCAACGTCGATGGGCTGCTTGGCGTGATGGACGACCTGCTCGAAGATGGCAACTCGGTGGTGGTGGTCGACCACGACGTGCGCGTGCTGCGTGAGTCCGACCACGTGATCGAGATCGGGCCGGACTCCGGTGCGGATGGAGGCACGGTGATCGCGCAGGGATCGGTGGAGCAGGTGTGCGCCAATTCGGCCTCGCGCATCGCGGGGTTCCTCTCGGGGGAGCGGCACATGCGGGTACGCGAGCGCTGTGGGACGGAGAAGCTGTTCGAGCACGGGAGCGTGCATCTGGTGACGGATGCCATCCATACCGTGCGTCCGCTGGAGACCTGGGTGCCGCGCGGGCGGATGACGGCGGTGACGGGCGTCTCTGGTTCGGGCAAGACGACGCTCGTGCTGGAGGGCCTTGTCCCTGCGCTTCGGGCGCAGCTTGCGGGGGAGCGCCTGCCGGAGCACGTGCGCAGGATCGAGGCGGAGGGGCTGCGTCGCGTGCACCTCATCGACGCCACGCCCATCGGCGCCAACGTGCGCTCGACCGTGGCGACCTACTCCGGCGTCCTCGACGACCTGCGTCGCGCCTATGCGGCGACCACCGACGCCCGCGAGCGCGGGCTCAAGATGGGCGACTTCTCGTACAACACCGGCTCGCTGCGCTGCCCGGCCTGCGACGGGACTGGGACCATCAACCTCGATGTGCAGTTTCTGCCTGACGTGGAGATCGCCTGCCCGGATTGCGGCGGGTCGCGCTACGCCCAGGAGGCTTGGGAGGTGCGGCGCCACACGTCACGGGGGGCGCATGGCGAGAAACGCGACTACGTGAGCCTGCCGGAGCTGATGTCCTGCACCGTGGACGAGGCGCTCGAGCGCGTGGGGACGCTGCGTAAGGCGAGGGCCAAGCTGCAGGTGCTGCACGACCTGGGGTTGGGCTACCTGACCTTGGGCGAGGCGACCCCGGCGCTCTCTGGCGGAGAGGCGCAGCGCCTCAAGCTGGCTGGGGAGGTCGGAAAGCGCCAGGACGACGCGCTGTTCGTGTTCGACGAGCCGACCATCGGGCTCCATCCGCTCGACGTGGAGGTGCTGCTCGGCGTGTTGCAGGGGCTGGTCGCGCACGGGGCGACGGTGGTGGTCATCGAGCACGACCTGGACATGATCGCCAATGCCGACTGGGTCATCGACCTGGGGCCGGGTGGCGGCGAGCAGGGAGGGCGCATCGTGTGCGCCGGTACGCCCGAGGAGGTGGCCGTCACCGAGGCGAGCGTCACCGGGCGCTACCTCGAGCGGCATCTGGGCGAGGTCGTCTGAGAGAAGTGCGCTGAGCCACTCGAGTGGAGCGGCGGCGCGCCACCACGCACACCGCCTCACGCGCGCCTGCGGTTGGCATGCCGCAGGGCCGTGATCATGACGATGGCAGCCCCAAGCGCGACCATGGCAGGGATCACGGCGGCGCGCCCCAGGGCGTCGCAGCCGCGTGTGCCAGCAACGGCCCCGGCGGTGAAGGTCGCGATGATGGACAGATACAAGCCCGCTCGCCTCAGCCGATCGACGTCGTGGTGGACGATGCCTCCGAACAGGGCGTCGACCATCTTACGCAGGTTGCCGGTGCTCATGGTGGTCACGATGGCCTCGCCTCGGAAGGTGGTGAAGGTCTCGTACTGCATGGCGACCACAAAGCTCACGATGCTGTTGGCCATCATGTCCCAACGCACTCCGAGGGGAACGAGTCCCACGATGGCAAGCCCCACGATCTCGGCCAGCAGCACCGTGCGGCGTACGAGGCGCAGCTTGCGGGCCTCAAGATGCTCCTTGATGACGAGCGCCGCCATGAGCCCGCAGGAGAACGCGCAGATGGGGATCAGGTAGTGCAGATACTGCTCGTGCTCGCCGTTTGCCAAGGCGATGCCCAGTTTGACAATGTTGCCTGTCTGTGCGTTCGCGAACACGCCACCGCGCTCGAAGTAGGTGTAGGCGTCCAGATACCCTCCCACCAGCGTAAGCAGGTAGGCAACGCGCATGCGCTGTGAGGGGACGAGGGCGGCTTCGTTGTTGCCGTGAAGGGTCATGGCCTGTCCTGATGACGTCTCATGTGCGAAGCGGGCAACTGCCTGCGGACCCGGCGCGCGCTAGATGAGCCCGTAGCGCTCGAAGGCCAGGTAGAGGCCATCCTTATCGATGGGCTCGGTGATGTGGTCGGCCGCCTGCTTGGCGGCTTCCGTGCCGTTGCCCATGCACACCCCCACGTCGGCTGCGCGCAGCATGGGGATGTCGTTGCCCGAGTCACCAAGGGCGAGGGTGCGGTACGTCATGCCGCAGCGGTGCTCCATGTGCGCTCGCACGCTCCCCAGAGCCGTCGCCTTGGAGTGGTTGACCTGCGTGAATTCGGTCGCCGCTCCCATGGAGGTCTCTTGAAAGCCTGCCGGGACCGATGCCTTGACCTCATCGGACACCCCTCCTTCAACCCACAGCGAGTACTTGTACACCTGCGCATGGTCGGCGTCGGTCATCTGCGAGATGTCGGGGTGGTCGATGAAGGGATCGTCGATGCGGGAGAGCATCTCGGACAGCTGCCGAAACATGGGCTGGTCATACGCGCGAATGAAGCAGCGGTCCCCACCCTCGGCGAGCAGGATGCCCTGTCCGATGTCGAGCGTGCGGCAGAGCAGGCGTGACGCCTCGGTACCCAGCGGCTCGTCCACGATCTTCTCGTCGCCGAGAAAGACCTCGGTGCCCGCCGCGTAACAACGCCCGTCCAGGCCATAGGTCGTGAGGTCGCGCGTGCCAGCGCGGGCACGACCGGTGTTGGAGAAGACGAGGTTGCCGTTTTCCTGTGCGCGTCCCACGGCCTCGACGGCGGAGTCCGGCACACCCAGGTCGTTCCAGAAGGTGTTGTCAAGGTCGAGAAACACGATAGTGGGCATCGAGGCTCCTCTGGTTGTCGGTAAAGACACCAGTATAGCGGGACTATCGAGGCGCGGCGACGGATCGAGCGCCCACGTTCGCCCCGCCGAGGGTAGTCGCGTCCCACCAGACGTCCGCGCCTCCCGATGGCCCCTTCCTAGGAGGCGATGCTAGAGAGCACGGCGGACAGGGCGATGAGCACGCCCACGATGGACTCGCCGCCGAGAAGCCCCGACGCGACCACGATGCCGTTGTCCTCATGGCTGAGCTCGGAGTCGGCCTCGTCCTCTCTTCCTGCGCGAAGACGGTCAAGGACGAGCTTGGCTAGGGCGCCGACGGGCGCGGTGAGGGACATGTGGAAGGGCAGGTAGACGCCGAGGCCAACCATCATGGCGGGAAGGCCCAGGCAGTAGAGCACGATCCCTGTGACCAGTCCCGTGGCAAAGGCGGGCACGCTGGGCACGCCCGAGACCATGGTGGCGACCACCGACGCCTGGGCGGAGACGAACAGCTTGCCAGGCCCGAAGGCGTCGGTGCCGTAGGCGCCGGCGAGCGCGACCAGCACCACGACGGAGACGACGGTGCCCAGCAGCGCTCCGATGGCCTGTCCGACCCACATGCGCCGGGGGTTGGTGCCCAGAAGCTGGCCGGTCTTGAAGTCGCTCATGACATCCCCGCCCAGGCCGCACGCCACCGCGATGACGCCTGCCACAAAGAAGAGCTTGACCTGGTCCGCCTCTCCGAGTGCGGCCACGACGAGCAGCACGATGAGCCCGAAGATCTCCATGGGGTCGATGCCGGTCTGGCCCACCGACTGGGCGCTCATGATGGTGGTCACAAAGCTCAGCGCGACCACGATGGCAGTGGCGATGGGACCAAGCCCCAGCCCGACACACAGGAGCGCCGCGGCACCGACCACAAGGCCACCCAGCACCCATCGGTCCGTGGGCCGGATCTCGGAGGGGATCGTCTCCGTGCCGCCCCTGTCGCCCTTGCCCACCGCCCGCGCGATCTGGGGCAGGATGTCGCGCAGGACCACGCCGAGGCCAGAGCCCATCATGAGGCCCATGCCCAGGCTCGACACGATTCCCTGGGCGGTCGTGAGGCCCCACAGTCCAAGCGAGGTCCCACCGACGATGATCCCCATGTTGGCGAACACGGCCCCACCGAACCAGCACGCGACGGCGGCGCCACCGACAAGAAAGCCGATGGAGAGCATCATGGGGGAGTTGTAGATGCCAAAGCTCACGCCCGGAATGGGCAGGGCGAGCAGCATGGCGGGGATGGCGCCGAACACGTCGCGCGCCATGCTCCATATGCCGGCGAGGGCCATGGAGCCAAAGAGCCTGACGCCCGTGCGACCACCGGCCTGGCTTGCCGTGAGCGTCTCGGCCGCGGCCACGCCGATGGGGTACTCAAGGACGGACGCCTCGACGAGCCGCCGGCGGATGAGCGCGGTGCAGACCAGGCCAAGCAGGGTGCCCGCCAGTGCCACGCACAGCACCTGCAGCCAGCTGACCTCGTCGGCGAGACCGAGCATCCAGATTCCGGGAATGGTGAAAGCGATGCCGCCAGCCACCATCGAGCCGGCCGACATGATGATCTGCGTGACGTTCGCCTCGTTCAGGCTCCTGTTGCCAAACGCCCGCAGCAGCACGAGGGCGGTGATGGAGGTGAATATGGTGGGCCAGGGGAGGGCGCCCATCTTGAGGGCCGTGTAGACCGAGGACGCCGTGATGACGACGCACCCGATGGTGCCAATGAGAAGCGCAGGCAGGCTCAGTCTCTCCCGCGCCTCAAGGCGGTCGCTTGCAGTGTTCATATGTGCTCCTTCGTATACCCGCTCTTCCGAACGAAGAGTCGACGTACGCCATGGATGAACAGCAGTATAGTTGCAAACAAGCAACGATGGTGCGCGAGAGGGGGCGAACACGGCATGATCAGACGAGACGAGATGAGCGTGCTGGCGGTCGAGGTGGGCAACGGGTCCACGAGCTTTGGGTTGTTCGTGGCGGGCGAGCTGGCAGGGACGCTGGAGAGCTCGACGCCTTTGCGCCTGACGGTCGACGAGGCTCGTGCGCAGGCACGCTCCATCGTTGACCGCTACCTCTCCGCCAACAGCATCGAAAGTGCCTTTGAGCTCGGTGGAGCGATCCTTTCGTGCGTGGTGCCCGCGCACACCGACGTGTGGCGGCAGGCGTTGAGTCGGGAGGCCGCCTCGCGCGCGCTGGTCGTGGGCCCAGGCCTCAAGACGGGCGTGCGCATGCGGCAGGACGATCCCTCGAGCGTGGGGTCCGACCGCGTGGCCAACGTGGTCGCCGCTCGCCAGGCGCTCGGCGCTCCGGCTGTGGTGGTCGACGTGGGAACCACCACGAACATCGAGGTGATAGACGAAACGGGGGCCTTTGCGGGAGGCGTCATCTGTCCGGGCATCATGGTGGGCGCACGAGCGCTTGGCGAGTCGACGGCGTTGCTTCCCATGGTGGAGTTGCAGGTCCCGCGCTCGGTCGTCGGCCGCAGCACGCGCGAGGCCATGCAGGCGGGCGTCGTGCTCGGCGAGGTCGCGCGCGTGGACGGGCTGCTGGACATGGTGATGGCGGAGATGGGCCGGGAGGCACCCATCGTCATGACCGGGCGCTACGCGCAGGTGATCGCGCCGCTGTTGCGCCATGACGTGACGGTGGACGACTCGCTGACCCTGCGCGGCCTCGCCCACCTCTGGTACGAGCGTCGTGGCCGATCGGCGGGGGCGTAGCCTGCGGCTCCAGACGAGGTGCCGTGCCCCAACGGTTCTGACGAAGGGTCGCGCGCACGCCGAGCGGGCCAGCTGCCTCTCGAGCTAGCGCTCTTTCACAAGCTTGCCGGTCAGGTGCTCGATCTCGAGCTCGAGGACGGCCGTGCGCGCGAGGGAGCGTTCGATGTGCTCGCGCTCGCCTTCCAGGGTGGGGAAGTACTTGGAGGCCAGCTCCCACAGGGCCGCGCGCTTGGCGTCGGGATCGTCGACGAGCCGGATGCGCCCGAAGGCTATGACCGAGCGAAAGGTGAGCCACCAGTGCTCGTCGGAAGCTTGGCCATCGGAGAGCACGCAGAAGCTGCATCGGTCACAGCTGGTGATGGCGTCGAGCTTGTGTCCCTCGACGGCCCCGTGGAAGCGGAGGCGTCCGTCGGCGTAGACGTAGTTCAGGGGCAGGGCGTAGGGGTAGCCACCATCGCCAAGCACGGCCAGCACGCCGCGACGCCCCTGGGCAAGGACCTCCTCGCTTTCCTCGTGCGTGAGCTGCTGTCCCTTGCGTCTCATCTCGCGCCACATAGCGCTCCCTTCGCCGTTTTCTGAGTAGGATAGACCAACGGCCTCATGCTGGGCGTGCGGGCGCGGTCCCATTCCCAACCTTGCATGTCGTCCCAGCTGCCTCGCCCGTTGCGGTAGGATCTTGCGGGTAGCGACGAACGAAGAGCACGGACAAGGACATGGCATACGAGCACGAACAGCACGGCAACCTTGAGGACGAGGTCTTCCAGGAGGAACAGCGCACCCTGCGCGACATCTACGCGCAGCTCGTGAGCATGCGTGACACCCTGACCTCTGAGCTCGAGGTGGGCCACAAGGAGATGGCGCAGGACCTCATCGCCATGAGCGAGGAGGTGCGCCTCGACTTCGCCGGCGCCGACGAGACCATGGAGACCCTGGCGGCCATCGAGACGCTGAACAGCGTCATCGACACCTACAACCAGTCCCACGACTTCTCCGTCGACAAGCTGCGGCGCATCCTGCTGCTGCTCATGCAGCCCTACTTCGCCAAGGTCCGTCTGCAGATGCGTCCCGGACGGCCTGCGCGAGATGTCTACATCGGGGCGGCGGGCGTCACCGACGAGCGTCGTCGTCCGCTCGTCGTGGATTGGCGAAGCCCTGTGGCGCAGACCTACTACAACCAGGAGATGGGCCCGACCTCCTACGAGGTGGACGGCAAGACCCGCACGGTCAACCTGGAGCTGCGGCGTCAGTTTGACATCACGCAAGACGTGCTCCACATGTACTTCGACACGACCGTCGCCATCCAGGACGCCCTGCTCCTGGGAGCCTTGAAGCGGCATCACTCCGAGAAGCTCCATGCCATCACCGCGACCATCCAGCGCGAGCAGAACGCGGTCGTGCGTCACGAGGACGTGCCGGCGTTGCTCGTCGATGGCATCGCGGGCAGTGGCAAGACCTCGGTGATGCTCCAGCGCATCGCCTACCTCTTCTACCAGCAGCGTGAGACCCTGCGTCCTGACCAGGTCTACCTGTTCTCGCCCAACGACGTCTTCGAGCGCTACATCGACACGGTGCTGCCCTCGCTTGGCGAGTCCAACCCACAGACCGTCACCTGGCGCGGCTTCCTCGCGGGCCTGGGGCTCTCGGAGCGAGGAAGCGGAGACGCGGTTGACCCCGCATCGCTGCGCCTTTTGGAGGAGCGCCTGCCGCAGCTCGAGCTGGAGCCCGAGGATCTTCGCGAGGTGCGGCAAGGGGAGACCGTGCTGCTCAAGGCCTCGCAGGTGCAAGCTGCGCTCGCCAAGTTCTCGCAGTTCCCCGTGGGACCACGGCTCTGCGCGCTCACCTGCGACGAGCTGCATGATCGGCTCAACCGTCGGTTTGCGCAGCTCGCGCGCACCGACGAGATCCAGGAGGAGCTGCTGGGCCTTGACGTGGACGAGCAGGTCGAGATCTTTGGCGAGACCATTGGCTCCGTCGACGAGGAGGAGCTCGTCGCCCGCGCTCGCACCTATGTGGAGCATCGCTTCGCCGGTGCGCACGACAGCATCGAACGGCTCTCGTGGCTGCGACTCGATCGGATCGGCATGCGCCTGCTGGGCACTACCAGCGTGAGCGCGGCCGAGTGGCTGTTCCTCAAGGTGCTCGTGAGCGGCCACGGCGAGCGCGACGCCCGCTACGTCATGATCGACGAGGTGCAGGACTACACGGTCACGCAGCTCATGGTTCTGGCGCGCTACTTCTCGCGGGCGCACTTCCTGCTGCTTGGCGACGAGCACCAGGCCATTCGTGAGGGCACGGCCAGCTTCGCGCAGATTGGCGAGGTCTTTTCCCAGACGCACGGCACGGTCGAGGTGTGCCAGTTGCGCACGAGCTACCGCTCCTCGCCCGAGGTCACCGAGCTCTTCGCCTCGCTCGTGGACGAGCGCGAGCGCATGAGCCTCTCGTCGGTGCGCGCGGCCGGTGTTCCCCCGTTGCTGGCGGAGCGCCCCGATCGCGAGGAGTACCTGGCCACACTGCGTGAGCTCGTGGGCCAGGCGGCAGGGGAGGGTGGCCTGACGGCCATCGTGGTGGCGGATCGCAGCCGGGCTGGCTGGCTGGGGCGCCAGCTCGGCGATGGCGTCCATGTCATGCGCAGGGACGAGGCACTGCCAGAGGCCGGCGTGGTCGTCATGGACCTGCCGCTGGCCAAGGGCCTGGAGTTCGACCACGTGATCATCCCGGACGCGCAGGAGGAGGTTTACCCTGCGACGGACCTCTCACGTCGGCGTCTCTACACGGCCATCAGCCGCGCCATGCACCGGGTGAGCATCGTCTCCCAGGGATCGATGACCCCGCTGCTCGCTGACTGGCTGTGAGCGAGGCCTGCAGGCACTGACACGGAGGGAAGAGGCACCTATGTGTCAGCCCGCGTCACAGCGGCACGAATCCGATCGGATTCGTGCCGCGGGATCACAGATGACAGGCGGTCGTTACGCGCTCGTCTCGGCGGTGGCTGCCGTCGCAGCCGCCTGCTCCTCCTCGTAGGCGTGCTGGTCGGCGCGCCGATAGAAGGGGAAGTAGATGAGCCCGTCAATGACGATCACGACAATGGCCGCAAGCACTCCCAAGATGCCGATGGTAAAGAACGGCGTGACGAACGCCGGCGTGACCCATGGCAGGGAGACCGTCGGGTTAAGGGTGTTGAAGACGCCAAGGTGATAGAACAGTATGCCCATCAGGCCGTTGACGAACGCCGTGCCCACGAGCGGAATGAAGTAGATGGGGTTGAGCATGATGGGCAGGCCAAAGATGAGCGGCTCGTTGATGTTGAAGAGGCCCGGGCCGATGGCGAGCTTGCCGAGGGCCTTGTAGCGCTCGGACTTGGCCGTGAAGGGCATGATGAGGGCAAGGCCCAAGGTGTTGCCGGTACCGCCGAAGGCATAGTAGGAGAACGTGGCGGTGAGGAGCAGGAAGGGAAGCGGCTCGCCGGCGAGGAAGGCCGCGCTGTTCGCGGCAGCGGCGGTCATGAGCACCGGGTAGTACATCATGATGACGGTGTTGGGGTGGATGCCAAAGAACCAGCAGGAGGCGGCCAGCACCATGACAAGGAGTGCCGAGGCCGGCGAGGCGCCGAGCGACATGATGGGGGCGCCGATGACACCGTTGATGAAGTCGAAGTAGTTCCCCCAGGCAGTGAAGCCAAAGGCGACACGGACGATGAGCACGATCGTGAAGATGATGATGGCGCTGATCGAGGGCGCGAGCGACTGCGCGACCATGGGCGGAACGCCGTCGGGCAGAGTGATGACGAGCCCTTTGTTGTCGAGCCAGACATAGATGCCCACAATGACTAGGGCGAGCACCATGCCGGCGAAGACGCCGTCAGAGCCGAGGTATCCCGTGGGGAGTCCGGCGACGGACGTCACCGCGTTGCCCTCGGCATCAGCGAGCTCGACCGGGATGAGGTGCGGCATGAGGGCGAGGAAGGCGCCCAGCGAGAGCACGGCGCCCGTGACGCCGGACTTGCCGCGCAGCTGTGCGCTGTTGTAGCCGATGAGCGTGGACATGTAGATGGCCGTCATCGACATGGTGACCGAGATGACCTCGTTCATGTGCACGCCGATGCCGGTGGACGTCCAGAATTCCTGCAGCGCGGGAACCGGGAGGTTGTAGAGAATCGCGATGAGGGCGGTGCCGAGCGTGAGCGGCATCGTACCCATGGCACCATACTGAATGGCAAGCACGGTCTTGTTCTGGCTGAGCTTGCCGGCGACGGCCATGACCCGATCGAGCAGACTGGGTCCCGTGCTCGTGGTTTCTTCCATGACGTTCCCTTCCTCCCTCATATGGCGGCATGAAGCAACATGGCTGCGATGCCTCGGTCATCACCAACTCTACATAAGTCCCGCCGTTCTGGCTATGCAGGCGAAAGGCCAAAACGTTCCGTTTGCAATAGTTGAAAATGAGTTACCGGCAGGGAGGACGCGAGCACGCGCTCAGCCCTGGCGGCCGTGGTGGCGCAGGAGGAACGAGCAGAGGTCGACGAGCTCGTCGGCAAGGATCTGCACGAACACCCTGCAGGAGAGGGTGCTCGCGAACGGGGGAAGCACAAGCTCCTCCGCCCAGGCGTAGGCTCGCCGGCGATTCGATATGACCCAGGTCCTCTCGTGGGAGCGTGTCATGTACGACTCGAGGGAGTCCGCATAGCACGAGATCCAAAAGCCCGTCGGGTCGAACACCACGGCAAGCGAGTCCGGCGTCAAAAAGCTCCTCTCGAGGATCCGGTCGACAATGAGAATCGGCTTGCCATGGGCCGCCAGCTCCGTCTGGACATGACGCGCGATGGCGCTCGGGAACCCTCCGCAGTACATGCAGACCCGCTCGTGGGAGACCATGTCCTGCGCCAGCGCGTTCAGCCTGCTCGACGGCGCGAGGTCACGTATCAGCCGCTCGCACTCGTCCAGGGCGTCGAGAACGCGCCGCTTCTCGACGACCGTGTAGTCCTCGCCTGCCGCAGCATCCACGTTCAGCGGATGCTGCCGTTCGATGTACTCGCTCCTGAGCGGGGCCTGGGAGATCGTCTCCGACTTGAACTCCTGGTAGCTGTCGAACCCGAGCTTACGGATGAACCGCGAGACGGAGGCGGGGGAGACGCGGGCCTTCTGGGCAAGATCGCGGATGTCAAGCTCGCTTATGACGTGGAGGTTGCTCAGGATCGTGGCGGCGATCGCCGGTGCGGTCTCGTAGGAGGCGGTGGAGTTCATCATCTCGGCAAGCGCGCTTGTGATCTCGATCATGGCACCTCCCCTCCTGTCGGCAAGCCCATTGTAGCTGGCTTGTCGCACCGTGGCCCGCCTCCCCGAAGGGCCGACCACCATGAGTGCCGCCCCGCTCGTGGCCGCACG
>JAWRIT010000172.1:0-11075 GCA_040268355.1 Atopobiaceae bacterium
GCATCCCGGAGTATCTCCGTCCTCCGTCCTGCTGTTTTCTCGTCTGCTACTCCGCCAGTCGCGGATTCTCACCGCAAAAGTCCGATCTCTAGCCACGGGGCACGCGGGACCGGGCCCGCACCGGCGCGCGGCGGCCCGCCCGGGCACCACCGCCCTCCCAGCCTCGCCGGACGGGCGCATCGAGCCCAAGGGAATGCCCGCACCCCCTTGCGCCAGCGACACAGAGGTGCCTCTTCCCCTGTGTCGTCTGGCAGTGGCCCACAGGGGGCCGACACAGGAGAAGAGGCACTTGTGTGTCGCCGTGCACGCAGGCCCCTTGGTTTCTGTCATGAAACGCTCCGACGGCGGATGGGGCACGTGGTAGCATAATCAACCAGCACTGCCAGCACCACAAGACACGGAAGGGCCCAGACGCACATGATCGCCATCGTCAAGCACACCGCAACCGCCGACCAGCTCGATCGCTTCGTCAGCTGGATCGAGGCTCGGGGCTTTCGCACCAACGTCTCTCAAGGAGACAACGAGACCATCGTCGGGATCATCGGTGACACCACCCAGATCGACCCCTTCCTGCTCGAGTCGATGGACATCATCGACCAGGTGCGGCGCGTGTCGGAGCCCTACAAGCTCGCCAACCGCAAGTTTCATCCCGAGGACACCATCGTGGACTGCGGGCACGGGGTGCGCATCGGCGCCGGGCACTTCCAGGTGATCGCCGGACCCTGCTCGGTCGAGGGGGACAACCTCATCGAGATCGCCCGCGCCGTGCAGGCCAGCGGGGCCACGATGCTGCGCGGCGGCGCCTACAAGCCGCGCACCTCCCCGTACGCCTACCAGGGCATGGGCGAGCGCGGCCTGGACCTTCTGCTCGAAGCGGCGGCCGAGCTGGACATGCCGGTGGTGACCGAGGTCATGGACCCGCGCGACGTGGAGATCTTCGTTCGGCGAGGCGTCGACGTCATGCAGGTCGGCGCCCGCAACGCCCAGAACTTCAGCCTGCTCAAGGAGGTCGGCAGGACCACCACGCCGGTGCTGCTCAAGCGCGGGCTTTCGGGCACCATCGACGAGCTGCTCATGGCCGCCGAGTACGTGATGAGCGAGGGCAACCCCAACGTCATCCTCTGCGAGCGCGGGATCCGCACCTTCGAGACCCGCACGCGCAACACCTTCGACATCAACGCCATACCGGTGCTGCACCACCTCACGCACCTGCCCGTCGTGGCGGATCCCAGCCACGCCACGGGCTACACCCGCTATGTGCGCCAGGCAGCCTACGCCGCGACGGCGGCCGGGGCCGACGGCCTGGAGATCGAGGTGCACGACAGCCCGAGCGAGGCGTGGTCCGACGGCGCGCAGGCGCTGCTGCCCGAGCAGTTCGACGACGCCATGCGGCGCATCGCGCTCATCCGCGAAGCCATCACGGCAGAGACGGAGTAGCGTCATGGCCGCGGCGCACCCCAGCATCCCCACCGACGCCTCCTTCGTCCCCGGACGCGTGGGCATCTTTGGCCTGGGACTCATGGGCGGCTCGTTCGCCAAGGCCCTCCAGGCCGGTGGCACCGAGGTCTACGCCTGCAACCGGACGCGAGCCACCCTCGAACTTGCCATGATCGAGACGATCGCGGGCGAGCTGGACGAGACGACCATCCCAAGCTGCGAGCTCATCATCCTGGCAGGCTATCCCGAGGCGAGCGTGCGCTGGCTGGAGGAGATGGCGCCGCTCGTCTCGCCGGGCGCCATCGTCATCGACGTCGTCGGGGTCAAGCGCGTCATCTGCGAGACCTGCTTTTCCATCGCGGACCAGCATGCGTGGACCTTCGTGGGTTGCCATCCCATGGCGGGCACGCAGTTCTCCGGCTACGCCCACACGCGAGCCGACCTGTTCCGCGGCGCGCCGATGGTCGTCGTGCCGCCCAACATGGACGACTTTCTTCGCCTGGACGTGCTCGGCCGCCTGAAGGACCTCTTGGCGCCCTGCGCGTTCGGCCAGTTCACCCTTGCGAGCGCCGACGAGCACGACGAGCTGATCGCCTACACCTCCCAGCTCGCCCATGTGGTCTCCAACGCCTACGTCAAGAGCCCCTCGGCCCAGCGCCATCGGGGCTTCTCGGCGGGCAGCTACCGGGACCTCACCCGTGTGGCGCAGCTCAACGCCACCATGTGGTGCGAGCTGTTCCTCGACAATGCGGACCACCTCTCGAACGAGATCGGGATCCTCATCGAGCACCTGCAGCAGTACCGTGACGCCATCGACGCCGGAGACGCCGACCTGCTCCATGCGCTGCTCGCCGAGGGAGATCGCCTGAAGCGGGAGGAAGAGAACCAATGAGCGCACGCATCACCGTACGGGTCGACGCCGCGTCGCAGGGCTATGACGTAATCGTCGGCGAGGGCCTGCTCGACGAGCTGGGAGAGCGACTGCGCCTGGTCGCGCAGCCGGATCGGGTCTTCGTCGTCACCGACGCCACCGTCGGAGCGCTCTATCTCGACCGGGCGCTCGCCTCGCTCGAGCGCGCCGGCTTCGACACGGGCGCGCTTGCCGTCGAGGCCGGCGAGACGCACAAGAACCTCGCCACCTACGGCCGGATCCTCGACGCCCTTGCGGCGGCGCAGCTCACCCGCAGCAGCCTGGTGATCGCGCTCGGCGGCGGCGTGGTGGGCGACATGGCCGGCTTCGCCGCCGCGACCTACATGCGCGGCGTGCCAGTCGTGCAGGTTCCGACCACGCTGCTCGCCATGGTCGACTCGTCGGTGGGCGGCAAGACAGCCATCGACCTCTCCTGCGGCAAGAACCTCGTCGGGGCCTTTCTGCAGCCCACGCTCGTGCTCGCCGACGTCGCCTGCCTCGAGACGCTGGAGGACGCCGTCTTCTCTGACGGGATCGGCGAGGTCGTCAAACATGCCGTCCTTGCCGACCAGGAGCTCTTCGAGTCGCTGTGCGAGCGTCCCCTCGCCAAGGACGGGGGTCGCGATCACCTCGTCCGCGTGATTGCCAGAAACGTCGCCATCAAGCGCGACGTGGTGACGGCCGACGAGCGGGAGCGGGGCCTGCGACAGACGCTCAACCTGGGTCACACCGTGGGCCATGCCATCGAGGCGGCAAGCGGTTACCAGCTGGGACACGGGCACTGCGTCGCCGCCGGGCTGTGCTGCGTCGCCAGGGCCACGGAGCGGCTGGGCTGGAGCGAGCCGGGCGTCGCACGGCGCATCGAGGCCTGCGTGAGCGCACAGGGCCTTCCCACCGACACCACCCTGCCTACCGGCGCCCTCTTTGACCAGGTCACCCACGACAAGAAGCGCCACGGCGGCACGGTCACCGTCGTCGTCCCCAGCCGCATCGGGCAAAGTGAGCTGCGTACCGTGAGCCTTGACGAGATGCGCGAGCTGATCGAGCTCGGCTGTGGGACCGGTGCGCACGAAAGCGAGGTCTAGGCCCATGGACATGCGCATAGAGCCGCACCCGCTGGCAGGCACCATCGCCGCCATACCCTCCAAGAGCGTCGCGCATCGCCTCCTTGTGCTCTCGGCGCTCTGCGACGGCATCACCGATCTGACGCTGTCCGCGAGCTCGCAGGACATTGACGCGACCGCACGCTGCGTGACGGCGCTCGGGGCGTCGGTCGCCCGGACGCGCACGGGCCTGCGCGTCGTGCCCGTCACGGTGGCGGGCGTGCGCCGCGAGGCACGTCTCGATGCGGGTGAGTCGGGCTCGACCCTGCGCTTTCTCCTACCGGTCGTCGCGGCCCTCGGGAAGGGCGCACGCATCCGCTGTCACGGGCGGCTCGCACGGCGACCCCTCGCGCCCCTCGACCAACAGCTTGCCGAACACGGCGTGGACCTACGGTGGGAGGACGACTCGACGCTCGTCGTGTCCGGCCCGCTCAGGCCCGGGCGCTTTGACGTGCCCGGCGACGTCTCGTCGCAGTTCGTGAGCGGGCTGCTCATGGCGGCGCCGGCCATGGGGGGTGCCGTCGAGGTCTGGGTGGGCGAGCCGGTCGAGTCGGCCGGCTACATCGACCTCACCATCGACGCGCTCCGCACCTTCGGGGTCTCCGTCGAGACGTCGCGGGAGCTCTCCGGCGGGCAGGCCATGCGGGTCTACGCCGTCGCGGGAGACGCACGCCTGCGCTCCCCCGGCTCCTGCACCGTCGAGGGCGACTGGTCCAACAGCGCGTTCTGGCTCGCCGCCGCGGCGATGGGACCGCACCCGATCGCGGTCACGGGGCTCAACCAGCTCAGTCGCCAGGGCGACCGCTCCGTCATGGCCGCCCTCGCTCTGATGGGCGCCCGCATCGGCCGGGCATCGGATGGCGTCCTGGCGTCTCGGGACACGCCCCATGCTCATGACATCGACGTGTCCGGCATACCGGACCTCGCGGTGCCGCTGGCCGCCGTGGCCGCCCTCGCGCCGGGGGTGACCCGCCTGCGCAACGCCTCGCGCCTGCGCCTCAAGGAGTCGGATCGCCTTGCCTCCATCTGCGACGCCCTGTGCGCCCTGGGCGGCAAGGCGCACGTCGAGGACGACGACCTGCTCGTCGAAGGAGTCGAGGCGCTCTCGGGCGGAACCGTCGATGCGGCGGGCGACCACCGCATCGCCATGATGGCCGCCATCTGCGCGACCGGTGCCACGGACCCTGTCGTCATTCGCGGCGCGGAGTGCGTCGCGAAGTCCTATCCGACCTTCTTCGACGACTTCCGCGCACTTGGCGGAATCGCCCGAGAGGAGCGATGAGATGGCGTCGACCTTTGGACGCGCCCTGCGCGTCACCGTCTTCGGCCAGTCGCACTCCCCCGCCATCGGATGCGTGGTGGAAGGACTGCCCGCGGGCTTCACGCCCGACCTCACCAGGTTGCGCTCCTTCATGGCACGGCGTGCCCCCGGACGCGCGGCATGGGCCACGCCGCGTGCGGAGGCCGACGACGTGAGGGTGCTCTCCGGCCTCAACCCCAAAGGCGAGACCTGCGGGGCGCCGCTCGCACTGGTCATCGAGAACACCAACACGCGCTCCGGCGACTACGAGAACGTGCTGGGAGTCCCCCGTCCCGGGCACGCCGACTTCACCGCCCAGGCCAAGTGGGGCGGACACCAGGACATCCCGGGCGGCGGGCACTTCTCGGGGCGCCTCACGGCGCCGGTGTGCGCCGCCGGGGGCATCGCGCTGCAGCTTCTGGCCGAGCGTGGCGTGCGGATCGCAGCCCACGTCGCGCAGATCGGCGAGCGCCACGACGAGCCCTTCGACGCCCTGCGCAACGACGAGGCGGCACGGCGGCACCTGGTCGCCCAGATCGACGCGCTCGAGGACGGGCGGCGCTTCCCCGCCCTCGACGACGAGGCAACGCGCGAGATGATCGCCACGATCGAGGACGTTCGCGCGAGCGGCGACTCGGTCGGCGGGGCCATCGAGTGCGTCGCCGTCGGGATGCCGGCGGGCGTGGGCGAGCCGATGTTCGATGGCATCGAGAGCGCCATCGCCCGCATCGCCTTCGGCATCCCCGCGATCAAGGCGCTCGAGTTTGGCCGGGGAACCGAGGTGGCCGGCCGGCGCGGCAGCGAGAACAACGACCCTTACGGCATGGTCGACGGCGCCGTGCGTCCCCTCAAGAACGATGCCGGAGGCAACCTCGGCGGCATCACGACTGGCGCGCCCGTGCTCTTCCGCCTGTCCGTGAAGCCGACCCCGTCGATCGGTCGCGAGCAGCGTTCCGTGGACCTCGCCACGCTCAGCGACACCACGCTTTCGGTGCGCGGCCGGCATGACCCCTGCATCGTGCCGCGCGCGGTCCCCGTGGCAGAGGCGGTCATGGCGCTCGCGCTGCTGGACAGCTGGCTCGCCTTCCCGCCACAGCAAGGCGAGGCGGCCCCCGCCCCCACCAAGACCCCTGACGATTGGCAGGCACGATGAGCGACCTCGCAGCGCTTCGCGCGGATATCACCCACATCGACGAGCAGATCCTCGACCTCTTCTGCCGCAGGATGGACGTCGTCGCCGACATCGCGGAGCACAAGCGCGCCTCCGGCAGCCCCATCTACGACCGACGCCGCGAGCGCGAGAACCTGCGTCATGCGACCGAACGGGTGCCCGCCGAGCTGGCGGGCGCGGCCGTCATGCTCGAGACCACCCTCATGGAGGCCGCCCGATCGGCGGAGCATCGGCGGCTTGGGACGCGCCAGCCGACGACCGAGCAGGTCAAGGCCGCTCTGGCCGACCAGCCTGCCTACTTCCCCCGCCAGGCGCACGTCGCCTGCCAGGGCGTGGAGGGGGCCTACCAGCAGATCGCCACCGACCGCCTGTTCCGACAGGCCCAGATCAGCTACCACACGGGCTTCGAGGGCGTGTTCGAGGCCGTCGAGCGCGGCGACTGCGACTTTGGCGTCCTTCCCGTCGAGAACTCGACCGCCGGCTCGGTCACGCACGTGTACGACCTCATGATGCGGCACGACTTCTACATCGTGCGCACCTGCCGGCTGCGGATCGACCACAACCTGCTGGTGCCGCCCGGCGTCTCTAAACAGGACGTGCGCATTATCTACAGCCACCAGCAGGCGCTCAGCCAGTGCGCGGACTACCTTGCGAACCTGAGCGACTGCCGGGTGCACGTCTGCGAGAACACCGCCGTGGCGGCCGAGCGGGTCGCGCGGTCCGAGCGCACCGACGTCGCCGCCATCGCCTCGGCCGACTGCGCGCACCTCTACGGCCTCACGATCGCCGAGCGCGCCATCCAGGACCAAGCGCACAACTACACGCGCTTCGCCTGCATCGCCAAGGACCTCACCATCTTCCCCGGCGCCGACCGCAGCTCGCTCGTGGTCATCACCAACCATGAGCCCGGCGCGCTCTACAAGGTGCTCGCCCGCTTCTATGCCCTGGACATCAACCTCGTCAAGCTCGAGAGCCGACCCATCCCGGGGCGCGACTTCGAGTTCCGGTTCTACTTCGACGTCGAATGTCCCGCCGCCGCGCCCGAGTTCCAGACCCTGCTCGACTCGCTGGGAGACGTGTGCGAGGAGTACCGCTACCTGGGCAGCTATGCCGAGGTGCTCTGATGGCGGACGATCGCGACACCCCCTTCGGGCTGCTCGGGCGAACGCTCGGCCACAGCTGGTCTCCCCAGATCCATGCACGGCTGGGGTCTGCCCCCTATGCCCTGTTCGAGCGCGAGCCGGACGAGGTCGAGGACTTCCTGCGCACAGGCGCATGGCGCGGGCTCAACGTCACCATCCCCTACAAGCGTCAGGCGGCGGAGGTGGCAGATCGGCGCAGCGCTCGCGTGGAGGCGCTCGGGGTCGCCAACACGCTGGTCAGGTTGGACGACGGCACGATTCTGGCCGACAACACCGACGTGCTCGGCTTCAACGCCATGCTCGCCGCCTTCTGCCACACGCACCTTCACGAGTCTCCCCGGCAGGCCCTGGATGGCAGGAAGGCGCTGGTGCTCGGCACGGGTGGTGCCGCGCAGGCGGTGGCCTACGCGCTGCGGGAGTACGTCGGCGCCGAGGTCGTCTTCGTCTCGCGCACCGGGGAGTCGACCTACGACGACCTTCCAAAGCGCCATGCCGACGCCGCGCTCGTGGTCAACGCCACGCCCGTCGGCATGTTCCCCCACTGCCCGGCCTCGCCGCTCGCCGACGAGGTCCTGCCGGCCATGCACGAACTGCGAGGCGTGCTCGACGTGATCTACAACCCCCTGCGCACGGGCCTCGTCATGCAGGCCGAGCGGGCGGGCATCCCCTGCGAGAGCGGCCTGTCCATGCTCGTCTGGCAGGCCGTCTTTGCCAGCGAGCTCTTCCGGGACGTCGATCTGCCCGACACGCTGGCAGACGAGCTCTTGGGCAGCCTTGGGACCTCACAGACCAACATCGTGCTCGTCGGGATGCCCGGCGCTGGCAAGACCAGCGCGGGTCGTGCCCTCGCGCACCTGCTCGGGCGCCCCTTCGTCGACCTGGACGCCGCCTTTGCCCTCACGTGGGGCGAAAGCGCCGAGCAGTGCATCCACACACGGGGCGAGGACGTCTTCCGCACGCGTGAGACCCAGGTGGCGGCCGACTATGGCGCGCGCTCGGGGCTCGTCATCGCCTGCGGGGGCGGCATCGTGGTGCGGGATGCCAACTACCCCCTGCTGCACCAGAACGGGACCATCGTCTACCTCGATCGTCCGCTCGACCAGCTCTCGAGCGAGGGGCGTCCCGTCTCGCAGCGCACAGGCGTCGAGCGTCTCGCGACGGAGCGCACCCACCTCTATGAACGGTGGTGTGACCTGCGCATCTCGTGCACCGGATCGCCACAGGGGGACGCCTCGCTCATATGCGCCCGGCTCGGTCTCGCCTAGCTTCCCCCGCACGTGCCACACTTGGCAACCATCTGCCGCCGTCGGCGGATGGGTTCGGGCCGCTGACCTTCCCATCTCGTATGCTGGTGTGAGTGAGATGATGCGACTCGCGGCACCTCTGCGCACAGACGTGCCGCGGTGTAGGGAAGGTGGGACATGTCCAACGACGATATCGCTGCCGCCGTGCTCGAGTGCGTCGGTGGTTGGACAAACGTCAAGGCGAACTCGCTTTGCGCGACGCGCCTTCGCATATCGCTTCGTGACGCGAGCGAGGTCGACCGCAACGCCCTGCACTCCATCAACGGGGTGCTGGGGATAGCCGAGCACGGCACGAGTGGCATCGAGGTGGTCTTCGGGCCCAACCTCGTCAAAGGCGTCCACCAGGCATTCGAGCGGCTGGTGGGCCCCTTTGCCCCGGAGCAGCGCATGAAGAGCCCCGTGCGCCTCATGAGCAAGCTTCAGGTCCGCATCACGCCCGAGACGCCCGGCAAGCCCCCGATCGCGCTCGCCAGCACGCCCGCCGCCAGCGAGGACGCCGACGACGACACCGACTCGCTGCTCGAGCTGTTGCAGGAGACGCAGCCCGAGGAAGCCGACGCGGACAGCGACGCAGACGAGGCCGGCACCGACGGGTCGGATCACCCGCGCCTGCTCGTCATCAACGGGCCGAACCTCAACCTGCTGGGCATCCGTGAGCCCGAGCTTTACGGCAACGCCGACTTCGCGTCTCTGCTCGAGCTCTGTCACGAGAGCGCTCGTGAGGCGGGCTTCGCGTCGTGCGAGTGCTACCAGTCAAACCACGAGGGCGACCTGGTCGACGCCATCCAAGACGCCTACGGGACCGCCGAGGGCATCGTCATCAACCCGGCGGCCTACACGCACACCTCGATCGCGCTGCTCGATGCGCTCAAGGCCGTCCATATTCCCACCGTGGAGGTGCACATCTCGAGCGTCGACGCGCGCGAGGACTTCCGGAAGGAGTCCTACGTGCGTCATGCCTGCTTCGAGACCATTGCCGGCCAGGGCATCGAGGGGTACCGAACCGCCATCTTCGACCTGGCGGCGCACCTTGGCATCGTCGCGCGATAGGCGCCGTCCCTTCCACACGATGGGCCCCATCGCTTAGGTGCGGACGGCTCGCTGTGGCGTGACCGAGAGGGGCGCGATGGATCGGACGCACCCAAGGCGAAATAAGGTCTTGTGGGGTCGCGTGAGGGCAGCGCCGAGACCGCCGCTAGTGCGCCGAGCGGTCGCAGGTCCATACGGCCCCGTCGCTCACCAGCACGTCCACGGGGACGTCATGGTCGTCGTGAGGCAGTGGGTTCGAGCTGATGCGCATGGTCCGCACCAGACCCACCTTCAGCCCGGGATAGGTGGCCAGGAAGTCGTCGTAGTAGCCGGCGCCGTAGCCCACACGATAGCCCTGTGCGTCAAAGACCAGGCCGGGGACGAGGCAGATCGAGCCAACGAGATCCTCGCCACGCACGGGCTCCTGCCCGCTCACGGTGGGCTCCATGACCCCACGTGCGCCACGGCGCAGGCCCTTGAGGCTCTCGACCACGTAGAACGCGAGCTTGGACTGGTCGCACACAGGAAGGGCCACACGCTTCCCGTCCTTCCAGGCGCGCTCGATGATCTCGGTCGTGTCCATCTCGTTGCGGTAGGTCACATAGGCAAGCAGCAGCGGTGCCTCCTGGTAGGCCCGCAGGGCCCTAAAGTGCCGACGCACATCGCGATCGACACGCTCCGCATGGGAGGGTGCCAGTTGCCGCTCGACCGCCTCGAACGCGCTCTGGAGCGCGCTTTTGCTCGCATCCTCACCGTACGTGCTTGCCATAAGGCACCCCCTCCCTCGTTTTTCTCAGTGTAGCGCATGGACAGGCCCCGATGAACGGGTACGATTTCCACATGAGACATTTCACATGATAGAGGGGGCTGTTGATGGCGTCTGGCGGGAGCGGGGCCACAACGAGACACGTACGACTGGCAGGCGTCGACGTCGAGCTCACGCGCAAGCGCGTGCGCAACATCAATCTCCGCGTGCGTCAGGACGCGACGGTCTGCGTCAGCGCGGCGCCCCGGGTACCGCTGAGGGCCATCGAGGAGCTCGTCGCGTCACGAAAGGCGTGGATCGAGGACGCGCGGCGTCGCATGGGCGAGCAGGCACGGCGCAGCGAGGTACGGTGCGTCGAGGGGGCGCAGGTGAGCGTGTGGGGCACCGTCCGCACCTGCCGCGTGACGGTCGCCAAGGATCTCCCGCCCCGTCAGAGCTGCTCCTTCTCGCTGGCGGGGCCGGTGCTGGTCGCAGCCGTCGACCAGCGTCTTGCGGGTGACGACGAGGCGTCGACCACTAAGCGCTCGGACGCGCTCGGGCGCTTTCTGCGCAAGGAGGTGCAAGCCGCCGTCCGCGAGCTGCTCCCTGCGGCAGAGGAGCTGGTCGGAAGGCGTGCCACAGCCGTTCGCTATCGCCTCATGAAGACCCGCTGGGGCAGCTGCAACGTGCGCACGGGCACCGTCACGATCAACACCCGACTCGTCCACTACGACCGCCGCTGCCTTGCGTACGTGCTCGTGCATGAGCTCTGCCACCTGCACGAGCCGAGCCACAACAAGCGCTTCCAGGCGCTCATGGACTCGTTCATGCCCGATTGGCGCGCGGTCCGCGCACAGCTCAACGGGCTCTGAGCCCGCGTGGCAAAAGCGGTCACGCACAAGAGAGGGGGGGGGGGGGGGGGGGGGGGGGGGGG
>JAWRIT010000173.1:0-6540 GCA_040268355.1 Atopobiaceae bacterium
CCCCCCGTCGCCGTCTGGGTCGGTCGTGCGCCGCGCGTCCCTGCATTTCCCATTAAATGGTAGTAGATACTATTAAATAGAAACTCTATTCTATTAAATAGGTAATGAGTTCTGTTTAATAGAACTTACTTGTTCTATTCATGGTACCATTCCTTAGAAAGACGTGGGGAGCGGAGGACCCAGATGGAGCTGCCGAAGAGAGAGACGCTGGGAATCAAGTTCAAGAGCGACACGAAGCGCCTCTCCGACGAGGCGATACTCGACAATGTGGTGGCTCTGGCCAACACGGACGGAGGCCACCTGTACCTCGGCATCGAAGATGACGGCACTCCAACGGGCGTCCATCAATCTCACCGTGACACCACGCGGCTTGCGGCCTTCATAGCGAACAACACCGTTCCACCCGTTCCCGTGCGTGTGAGCACCATGGGCAGCACGGAACTTCTCGTCATTGACATCGAGGTTCCCCGCTCGTCCAACGTCGTCGCAACAACGTCGGGAAAGATGCTTCGCCGCCGCCTGAAGGCCGACGATACGCCCGAGAGCGTTCCTTTGTACCCCTACGAGCTGGCGACAAGGCTGTCCGCGCTTGACAAGCTCGACTACTCCGCCCTTCCCGCAACGGAGGCGACCCTTGATGACATCGATCCCAACGAGGTGGTGCGGTTACGCGACATCGTTGCCACGAGCCACAATGCAGATAAGACACTGCTGGAGCTTGGGGACGACGAGCTGCTATCGGCTCTGAGACTGACGACGGCCGACCAGGGAGAGGTGGTGCCAACCGTCGCGGGCCTCCTGCTTGTGGGACGCAAGGACGCGCTTGCACGGGTGCTGCCTACCTACGGTGCCTCCTTTCAAGTCCTCGAAGGCACGGAAGTGCGCGTCAACCAGGACTTTGAAGGTCCGATTCTTCAGACGATCCAACAGATGGACCAGATGCTCACACCTTGGAACCCCGAGCGCGAGTACCTGCAGGGCTTGTTCAGGTCATCGGTCCCGGAGTTCGATCCCCGTGCGTTCCGCGAGGCGGTGGTCAATGCCTTCGGACACCGAGACTATTCTAGGCTGGGCAGGGTGCTCGTTCAGATCTCGGACGAGGGGATGCGCATTTCGAACCCCGGTGGTTTCATCGAGGGGGTGACCATACGCAATCTCCTGACGGTGGAGCCGCATGGCAGGAACCCTCGTCTCATGGCGGCGCTCAAGAGGGTTGGACTCGCCGAGAGCACTGGCCGCGGAATCGACAGGATCTACGAGGGGTCACTCGTGTACGGCCGGCCGCTGCCCGATTGGTCGGAGTCGAACGGGACGAGCGTCCGGCTGTTCATCTCCCGCAGAACCCCTGACGAGGACTTCATGGCCATGCTCGAGGAGGAGCGCCAGCGGACAGGGGTCGCACCATCACTTCGCGCGATGCTGGTCCTTGACGTGCTCAAGCAGCAGCGTCGAGCTACGGTCAGCGAGATCGCACGTCTCGCGAACATGTCAGATGCCGTCACGCGCTCCGTCGTTCAGTCGCTCGTCGAGGCAGGGCTGGTCGAGGGAATGGGCGAGGGGCAAAATCGCACGTATATGCTTGATGCACGTGCATACGCGCGCAAGGGCGCGCTGGGCGAGCACACGCTGCATTCCGACACCGATCACGTCCGCCACGAGGAGCTTGTGATGGAGCTTGCCCGTGAGCGGGGACAGGTTGCCAACCGCGATGTGGCCAGCTTGCTGCACCTCAGTGAGAAGCAGGCATACGCTGTCCTCAGGGGGCTCGTCCGGCAGGGACGACTGGTGCTGCGCGGCAGAGGCGCCGGATCGAAGTACTATCCTGTCGATGTGGCATAGCGCCTCTTGCAGATCCCTGTGATGCACACAGGGCGGGCGGCACCTCCTGCCGGGGGCGCCGCCCGTCTCCGTCTGGGTCGGTCGTGGCCACGACGTGCGTGGGCGGAGCTGGTGCCCTCGCAGCTCGGTTCCTAGCTCTTGCCCAGGCACATGCGCACGAAGTCGGGCTCGAAGTGCTTGGCGCGGCTGCCGGAGTAGCCCATGTCGTGGCTGGAGATCTGCGCCATCTCCTCGTCAGTCAGCTCGAAGTCCCACACGTCGAAGTTCTCGCGGATGCGCTCCACGTGCGTGGACTTGGGGATCACGACCACGCCGCGCTGGATGTTCCACCGCAGCAGCACCTGGCCCACGGTCTTGCCGTGCGCCTCGGCGATGGCCTGGAAGTCGGGCTCCTCGGAGGGGTTGTAGCGGCCGCCGCCCAAAGGTGCCCAGGCTTCGGGGACCACGCCGTAGCGGTGCATGACGTCCATGGCGGACTCCTCGGCCATGAGCCCGTGCTCCTGCGTGTAGTAGGGATGCAGCTCGATCTGGTTGACGGCCGGCACCACCTCGACGCACTCGCAGAAGTTGGTGAGGATGTTTGGGTAGAAGTTGCTGACGCCAATGGCACGCAGCTTGCCCGACTGGTAGGCGTCGGTCATGGCGCGCCATGCGGCGAAGTAGTCGTTCAGGGCCTGGTGCTCGAGATAGAGGTCGAGGTAACCGATGTCCAGCCGCTCGAGCGACGCGTCGATGGCGCGAGCGGCGGTCTTCTCGTCGCTCATGTCGGTGACCCAGAGCTTGGAGGTCACGAACAGCTCCTCGCGCGTGCAGAGCCCGTCGGCGATGGCCCGCCGCACGGCTGCA
This sequence comes from Atopobiaceae bacterium, assembly GCA_040268355.1. Classification (GTDB taxonomy): domain Bacteria; phylum Actinomycetota; class Coriobacteriia; order Coriobacteriales; family Atopobiaceae; genus UBA1367. Next base: position 2,686 of record JAWRIT010000173.1, read on the forward strand.
CCCACGGCCTCCTCGTTGTGGTAGGCAGTGGCGGTGTCGATGAGCCGGTACCCGATCTTGATGGCCTCATAGACGGAATCCTCGCACTCCCTGAGATCGGGAACGCGGAACACGCCGAATCCCAGCATGGGCATCGTGGTGCCGGTGTTGAGGGTGATGCAGTCCATGGTTCTCCTGTCTTTGTGGGTGGCTTGTGCTCAAGGGGCCTGATCCTCGGGGGCCTGATTCCCGAGTGGGCTGATCCTCGGGTGGCCTGATGGCGCTTTCGCAGGCCTGTCGTGCGGATTGCCGCTCGGATGGGTAGAGCGCTGGGTCGCACTGCGCTGGGTCGCGCTGCGTAGGGTCGCGCTACTGGCGCATGAGTCCCGCTCCGGAGCTCCACGCCTGGCCGACCTTCTCTCCCAGGGCGTAGTAGCCGGAGGAGAATGGGTCGAAGGCGAACAGGCCCAGCTTGGCGAAGTCGGGACGGCCCTTCGCGTCGAGCTTGTCCTCGTCGCAGAGCACGCCCACGATCTTGCCCACAACCCGGTGCCAGCCGTCGTCGGTGGTGTCGATGATGGCCTCGCATTCGAGCGTGAGGGAATACTCATCGACCACCGGCGCGTCCACCTTGTCCGACCGCGTCGCGTGCATCCCGGTACGTGCGAACTTGTCGCCCATCTTGTTCCCGGTGGCAATGCCAAAGAAGTCGCTTTCGGCCAGGTGGTCGACATCGGCCACCGAGATGGTGAAGGCCCTGCGCGCCCTGATGTTGGCGCTGGTCTTGTGGCCTTCGCCAATGTTCAGGGCCACCTTGTCGGAGTCGCAGATGCCGCCCCATGCCATGTTCATGACGTTGACGGTGTCGTCCTCGTTGTAGGTGGCGATCATCAGGACCGGCATGGGAGCAAGATAGGGCTGGACGTCGAGCCGTGCCTTTGCCATGACACATCCTTTACTCTGGGCGGACGGGGCCGCCGCTGACCCGTGTCTCCAGTGTAGTACGCTCCCGGGGCGTCTGGCGCGCATGACGTGGCGATATGCGACACGGACCCCGGTCTGTGGTCCGGCTTGCGACCCGCGCTGATCTTGTCCCGGGCCCCGCGCCGATCTCGCGCCGACCCCCGTGTCGCGCCGACCCCCGTCCCGACCGTGTCCTACGCACCTTCGGGGTCCTCGAACATGCCCGCAAGGATGTCGGCAAACTCCTCGATGAGCCTGTTGCTGCGGTCCTTGGGCCAATAGCAGAAGTACTCGCTCTTGAGCTGGCCGGCCGGACCGACGAGGGGTATGCGTCTGAGGGCGGACTTCGTGCGGGCCGCCTGCGTGCGCATCTCCAGGGGCATGAAGCCCCGATTGCCCGCCACCATCATGCGGCCCTCCTCCCGCGAGCGGGCGAAGAGGAACTCGTTGCGAAACCCCATGATGTCGTGCCAATAGTCCCGCTCGACCTCCTCCTGGTCCTCGGCGGCAATCAGGATGCAGGGGACGGATGCCAGCTCTGCCACACTCAGCTGGTCGGCCCATGCCACGCCGCTCGCCTCGGAGACCTCCACGTACTGCCAGCCATCGAAGAGGTGACGGTTCACGAAGGCGTCCGAGAGGGCGCGACGCCGATCGGAGAAGAGCATGTCGACCTCATGGCGCTGAACGAGCTGGTAGAGGGTGTCGTGGCTCCCAGCGATGGCATGCACGGGAATGTGTGGGTGGCGTGCCGTGAAGGCCGTGACGGCACCCTGCACCTCCCAACCCTCGTAGCGATTGAGGTATCCCACAGAGAGTGTGGTCGCCCATCCGCCGGCCACCCCTTCCGCCTCGAAGCGCAGGTCCTCAAGCTGGTCGAGCAGGGCAGCGGCCTTGCGGGCGAACAGCTCGCCGGCCGGCGTGACGTCGAAGCTCCTGCCGTGACGGCGGACGAGTTCGAAGCCGAGCTCCGTCTCCAGGGCCTTCACCTGCTGCGAGATGGCGGACTGGCTCACCAGGCAGGTCTCGGCGGCGCGGGTGAAGGAGCCGGTCTTGACGACCGCGCAGAAGTACTGGATCTGCCGGAGCTCCATGGTCGGCTCCTCTCTCAATGACCGCAGGCGAGGGCAGTGCTCCCTCTGGGCGAAAGGATGATCGAGAGACGATTGTATCAGCAACTCTAATGAGTGGAATGACCAAGTGGGATTGCTCATCAGGCATACGGTCCATATGATAGGGTCAACAGCAGGTCAACGAACAGGAGCCGAACATGTCCACACTCGTCGCGTACTTCTCGCGTGCCGGCCAGAACTACGGCAATGGCGGCGTCATCGAGCTTGACAAGGGCAACACCGAGATCCTGGCCGAGGTCATTGCGGCAGACCTGGGAGCCGAGCTCTTCAAGATCGAGCCGGTCGACCCCTATCCCGTCGACTACTATGCCACCACCGACCAAGCAAAGCGTGAGCTGCGTGAGAAGGCCCGCCCTGCCATCCGGGGTCCGCTGCCGTCTCTGGAGGGCGTGGACGCCATTGTGCTGGGCTACCCCAACTGGTGGGGGACCGTGCCCATGGCGGTCAAGACCTTCCTCGACGCCTACGACCTGACCGACGTGATCATCGCACCGCTCTGCACCAACGAGGGCTCCGGGCTGGGTGGCAGCGTGGGTGACCTGCGGCGCAGCTATCCGGCGGCTACGGTGGGGGAGGGCCTTTCGATCCGTGGCACCGATGCCGCCCGCTCGACCGCCCGTGCCGTCGCCTGGGCCCGTGAAGCCATCCGGGGCTAGCCGCTGCCGGGTGGAGGGTGGATCCGGCGATGGATGCTCGTCCGGTTCGCGCCTCGGCGCTGCCCCTTGGTGCGTCGAGTGGCCCCGGCGCCCCTCCATGGTGCATCGAGTGCGAAGGTCCGATGGTTCGCGTACGATCTGATCGACGCCTCATGAGCGTTGTGCCAGGCATTTTAGGGTGGTGTCAAAAGTCGCGCCTCCAGTATCTTCGCACTCGATGAGCACCCGCGTGCCAGCTGCCCGCATGCATGCCCGGCCGCTCGCGTGCCCGGCCGCCCGCATGCCCGCGCCTGCCGTCCTCCTACAGGTCGCGGTAGCTGATGAGCCTGAGTTCGTCCTGCGACTCGAGCCACGTGCGCAGCGCGGGGTCGATGAGCGCGTCGACCTCCTTGGTGCGGTTCACCGTGAGGCTCGAGTGCTCCAGGATGAACGCATCCAGGTAGCCGGGGTGGAACACCAGCACGTAGGTCTCGCCGTCCGCCATGGCCTCCACCGTGCGGCGGACGAACGCCCCCGGGTCGTACTGCTCGGGCGGGAGCATGTCCTCCAGCGCCATGTGCACGTCGGTCTGCCCGCAGCGCACGAGCTTCGTGGGATCGAAGCTCACCGGCTGCTCCTTGAGGCCATGCCGGCGGGCCACGTCGTGGATGGCCCTGGTGACGTTGGCGGACTGGACGGCGTGCGCCTCGAAGTAGTCGGGATCGCGTCCCACGATCTCACGGAAGCGCACGAGCTGCGCCTCGATCTCGATCACGAGCTCGTCGTACGCCACGATCTCGCGACCTTCGGCAAAGGCCGCACGGAACTCGCGCGAGCTCTTGAAGGTTCCGTCCTTCCCGAGCAGGCTCGGGACGCGCGCGGGATCGGCGCAGGGAGTGCCCAGGCAGAGGTTGGTGTGCTGTCCGATGGCAAGGCCGGCGTCGCGCACCCACTCCCAGCCCCGTGCGGCTTCGGGCATGTTGGGCATGAGGCCGGCGGAGCGCACCAGCCCCTCGTTGACGGCACGGGCGATGCCCAGGTTGACGGCGTAGCTGTAACCGATGTCGTCGGCGCGGATGAGCAGCTGCCTCATGGTGACCCCTCTCGTTCGGATGACCCCCAGTGTAGATGACGCCCCCCGGCCC
>JAWRIT010000174.1:0-12129 GCA_040268355.1 Atopobiaceae bacterium
GTCGAGCCAGACGTTGTGGTAGCGGTCCTGCGCCATGAAGCGCTTCCAGGCGCCGGGCTGCCGAGCGTCCGGCAGCACGACCAGCGCCTCGTCGCCCGCCGTCGCGCGCACGACCTCGTAGGCGTCCCGATAGTAGTTGCGCAGGTTGTGCAGGGGGATCCCCTCGGTCAGCGTGAGGCCCATCCTGGCCTGCGCGACCGGCGCGTCGGCGACCTCGATGCCCAGAAAGCCGACGCGCGAGGCGTAGCGCTTGCAGAGCGCCGCGATCACGTCGAGCAGGTCGCTCCGGTATGACATGAAGTCGCCGTGCTTGCGCAGCGGCACCGCACGCTCGTCGGGGCTGCCGGGGGAGATCGCCAGCACCAGAAGGACGGCAAGACCAACCTCCTCCGCCCAGTCGAGCGCGTTGTCGACATGGTCCATGCAGCTGACATAGGGGCCGGGCTCGGGACCGGGCTCGCCGAAGGCGTACCACGGGACCGGCAGACGGACGGCGTTGAAGCCACGCGCCGCGATCTGCGTGAAGTCCGCCTGCGACAGGAAGTCCTCGCGATGGCGACAGACCAGCTGCCGGTAGCGCTCCCGTCCCAACGACGTAACGAGCGATGGCTCGTCGAGGGCGCCCGAGTCGGCGAACAGTTCGGGGGTGACCCACTGCTCAAGCGTGAGCCACCCCGAGAGGTTCACTCCATGAAAGGCCCGTACCAGCATCTGCTCCCTCACCCTCACATGCCCGAGGTCTTCACCCGACGGCATTCAGTATACGTCGGAGCGAAGGTGGAGTTGCCGGCAGAAGCACAGGCGCTAGTCCGCAGACGGTGCGGGCGTGGTGCCGGACGTGTCGGGCGAGCCGCCCTTGCCACGCCCCCGGCCACCGCGGTGACGTCGACGCCGCCGGGGCTTCGACTCGCCTTGGGCCTGGGCGCCTCCCTGGCGCTGTCCCTGCGTGGACGCCTGGTGCTTGGACTTGGACGAGCGCTGCTGGGCGCCTTGGTTGGCGTCCGCCTGCGCAGCCGCTCCCCCACGGTCCCCCGGGCGGCGCTTCGCCTTGCTGGGCTGCATGCCGCGAGGACGCTCCTGGGTCTTCGACTGCTGTTGCTCGGCCTGCTCGCCTGACGACGCGCCGACGTGGTGCCGCCTGCGCCGACGGCCCGACGACTGACGTGTCGTCTGCTCCTGCTGGGTCGCCCCGGCGTTCTGCCCGTCCTGCTGGGACTTCCTGCGACGGCGACGCGAGCGCCCCGACCCTGCTGCCGCGGCCTCCTGCGTCTCGCCCCCACGGCGCCTGCCCTCGCCCGAACCCGAGCGCCGCCGGCGCCGGGGGCGCGACTCCACGAAGATGTCGGACTCGTCGTAGGTCTGCGCGGGAAGCACACCCATCTTGCGGTCGAGCTCGGCGAGAGCCATGCGGACCTCGGGAGAGTCGAGCTTGTCGAGGGCCTCGCGGGTCACCGTGTCCGGACGGCAGGGGCAGCCCAGCTCCTCGGACTTCTTGACGGCCGCCTCCGAGGCCTGCATGTCGGAGAGCGCCACCCGCAGCACCTTGCCGTTCTCCAGGCGCATCGTGATCCGCTCCTTGGGCGTGTCGTACTCCACGATCTTGCCCTTGCCGAGCGGCGTGTCTATCACGGCGTTGCGCTTGGGCGCACGACCCTTGAAGTCGCGATAGGCGTCAAACTCGTAGCGAAGGCAGCACATGAGCCGCCCGCAGGCGCCGCTGATCTTGGTCGAGTTGAGGGGCAGGTCCTGCTCCTTGGCCATGCGGATGGACACCGGCTCGAACTGCCGGCCAAAGCGGGCGCAGCACAGCTCCTGCCCGCAGTGCGCGTATCCGCCGATGATCGCCGCCTCCTCGCGCACGCCGATCTGCCGCATGTCGATGCGCTCGTGCAGCTCGCGGGAGAGGTCGCGGACCAGCTGACGGAAGTCCACGCGCTCCTCGGCCGAGAAGTAGCACACGACCTTGCTGCCGCCAAAGAGGTACTCCACGCCGACGGGCTTCATGTCGAGCCGTCCTTCCGCCACGAGCCGTCGGAAGGTGGGGAACGCCTCCTCGCCACGCTCGGCCAGCCGCTCGGCACGATCGAGGTCGGCGTCATCGGCCACACGCAGCACCGGCTTCAGGGTGGCGTCGCCGATGGTCGAACGCAGGCGCGCCGCATCCATCTCCTGCGCGTCCATCGTGACGAGGCCGATCTCCTCGCCACGCTCCGTGGAGCAGATGACGTGGTCGCCCTCCTGGGCACCGCTCTGGACGGGATCGAACCACAGGTCGCGGGCTGCGTACTTGAACTTCACCGGTATGACGGTGGGCATGCGAGCGCCTCCTTGGCAGAGAGAAGCATGACCTCGAAGGCCAGCTGGGGTGTCACGTTGTGCGCGATGTCGTCGGCGGCGCGCGCCACGGCCTCGAGCGCTCGCACCGTGCCCGCCGTGCACGTGTGTTCGGCGATGCGCTCGATGGCATCAGATACGTCTTGGTTGACGATGGGCGCGGGTACGTCCTCGCAGCGCATGAGCACGTCGCGCAGCAGGGAATCGGCAGTTGCGAGCGCCTCCATCATACCTGAACGCTCGCGCGCGGTCAGTTCGCGGCGCACCGTCTTCTCTATCTGTGCAATCGCGCCACGGGAGAGATAGTCCTGCTGTCCCTCGATTCGACGGGCCACCTCGCGCTTGATGAGCTCGTCGCCCTTGGCGCGGCCCCTGCCCGTCGCCGGACGGCCCTGGGCCTCCCACACCGCCTCCACGATCTCGCGGGCGGCGCAGAGCACGTCCCAGGCGTCGTCGCGAGCCAGCTCGTCGAAGGCGCGCATGACGATCCGCCGCACCTGGCGTCGCCCCGGCGACGCGAGGAACTCCGCGGCCCGATCGGGCGTGCCGGCGACGGCAAGGGCGATGCGGGCCTCGTGCCGGCTGGCACCCACCGCCTGCTCCACGCTGCGCTCGGCGGCGTCGGGCGAGACGATGCGGAAGGGCACGCGCTGGCACCGCGAGACGATGGTGGGCAGCACCTGCTCCTCGGTGCGGGCGATCAGGATGAAGGTCACGTCGGCGGGCGGCTCCTCGATGGTCTTGAGCAGGGCGTTCGCCGCCTCTCGGCGCAGCAGTCCCACGTTGGTGAGAATGTAGACCTTGGCCTGGCTGCGCACCGGCGCCAGGGGCACGTCGTCGATCAGCTCGCGCACCTGCTCGACAAGGTAGCCCGTCGCGCTCTCCGGCGAGACGAGGCGCACGTCGGGATGGGTGCGATGCCGCACGCGGATGCACTCGTCGCAGGTGGCGTCACCACCGTTGGGACAGACGATGCACTGGGCGAGGGCGAGGGCGGCCTCGGTCTTGCCGGCCCCCGGCGCCCCCACGAACAGGTAGGCGTGCGAGAGCCGCCCCTCCACGACGGCGCGCGCCAGAAAGTCGCGCACGCGCGGTTGCTCGGCCAACACGCCAAGCGCTGCGGGCACCACGGCGTCGGGGCGTGCCATTACTGCCCCTCGCTGCGCTGAGGAGCCGGGAGCAGGTCGGCGAGGACGCCCACGACGCGCTCGTAGACCTCCTCGGGCGCACCGCTCGCGTCCACGACCTCCACGCGCTGCGGCTCGCGCTCGGCTATGGCGAGGTAGGCCTCGCGGATCCGCCGCTGGAAGGCGAGCCCCTCCCCCTCGAGCCGGTCCGCCCCCTCCTTGGTCGCCCGCGCAAGCGCGAGCGCGGGGTCGATGTCGAGGACGATCGTGCAGGTGGGCTCGACGCCACAGCTGCCGATGGCATTGCAGCTGTTGACCAGCTCTTCGTCGAGGCCGCGCCCACCATGCTGGTAGGCATAGGTGGAGTCATAGAAGCGGTCGCAGACGACGGCGGCGCCGCGCAAGAGGGCCGGTTCGATGACCTGTCGCACCAGCTGGGCGCGCGAGGCCTCCATGAGCAGCAGCTCGCACTCGTCGACCATCTCCGCGTTGGCGGGGTCGAGCAGCAGGGCACGGATCTTCTCGCAGAGGGGCGCGCCCCCCGGCTCGCGCAGGGAGACCACCTCCGCGCCCGTGTGGCGCATCGCCGACACGAGGCGTTGCGCCTGCGTGGTCTTGCCGCAGCCGTCGATGCCCTCCAGCGTGACGAAGATGCCCTGCCGCCCGTCCGTTCCACGCATCGTCCGCTCCTCGAGTCCGTCGCCTTCCGTGAAGGTCAATGGTATCACCTCCACAGATTGGCGACGCAGGGGCAGGCCGGGTGCCGCCTGCGGCGAAAGGCGGACGGGATCGTCCCGCAGGCCCAGCGCGCCGAGCCGTCCGGGGCGCTACGTTCTCGCACGGGCCCTGCCGCCGCTCCGGCGCCCGCCACGCCCACGACCGCCGCCCGACGAGGCGGCCTTCTTCTCCTTGCCGGGACAGTCCATGTTGACGCAGATGCGCCACGGACCGCGCGCCGTGGTGACCTCCACGATGGGAGCGCCGCAGTGCTCGCAGGTCTCGCCGGTGGCATGGAGCTCGCCGCGCTGCGGCAGGGGGTAGCTCGTGCCGCACTCGTCATAGTTGGTGCACCGGATGAAGCGCTTGCCGCTGCGCTCGCTCTTGTGGGCGACCAGCTCCCCGTGGCGTCCGGCCGCAGCGCAGGCGGCGCACTCCCCCACCACCAGGTCCGGCTCGACGTTGGTAGGGCAGGCCGGGTTCACGCACTGCTCGTAGGCGCGCTGCCGGAAGGGCTGGCACTTGATGCGCGGGGCCCCGCACTCCGGGCAGACGCCGGCGTCGCCCTCGATGGGAATGACCTTGACGCGCGAGGGCACCGAGTAGGTGACGTCGCAGTCGGGCCAGCCCATGCACCCGATGAACGAGCCGCGCGTCTTGGCGGAGGTCTTCATCACGAGGTCCTTGCCGCACTTGGGGCACACGCCGACCTTGGCGTCCGCCGTCACGGCGTCGGCGATGGCCTCGCCGAGGTCCTCCTTGTGCTCGATGAGCGCGTCCATCATGCCGGCGAGCAGCGAGCGGGAGTGCCTGACGACCTGCTCCTGGGTCTCGTCGCCCTCGGAGACCCGGGTCATGTCGCGCTCCAGCTCGGCCGTCATGTCGGGCGAGGTGATGTGCGGGGCGTAGTTGGTGAGCGCGTCGATGACCGCCATGCCCAACTGGCTGGGCTCGGCGGGGTCGTTCTTGAGGTACTTGACGTCATAGAGGCGCTGGATGATGTTCGCACGGGTGGACTTGGTGCCCAGGCCCCGCGCCTCCATCTCCTGGATGAGTCGACCCTGGCTGTAGCGCGCGGGCGGCTCGGTCTGCTTGGCGTCGAGCTGCATGTGCTCGACCTCGCAGACGTCCCCTTCGGCAAGCGCCGGCAGCTGGTCGTCCTTCTTCAGGCCGAAGGGGTAGATCGCCCGGAAGCCCGGCGTCGCGAGCACCGAGCCCGACGTGGTGAAGGGCTCGCCCGCTATGTCGAAGGTGAGCTTGGTGCCCTCGATGGTCGCGGGGCCCATGAGCGTCGCCAGAAAGCGCCGCGCGATGAGGTTGTAGAGCTTCCACTCCGCACCCTGGAGCTTGTCGGGATCCGCCGCCGCCGTGGGATAGATGGGCGGGTGGTCGGTGGTCTCCTGCTTGCCGCGCGTGGCGACGATCGTGTCCTGCGAGAGGATCTGCTGGCAGGTGGGAGCGTACTGTGGGACCTCCGTGAGCGTGCGCACGCAGGCGCGCAGGTCGAGTGAGCTCGGGTAGACGGTGTTGTCCACGCGCGGGTAGCTGATGAGGCCGTTCATGTAGAGGCTCTCGGCCAGGCGCATGGTGCGCGCCGGGCTGATGCCCTCCGATGCGGCGGCCGCCTGCAGCGACGTGGTGTTGAACGGTGCCGGCGGACGCTGGGTGCGGCTCTTCTTCTCGACCGCCGTCACGCGCGCCTGGCTGGCGTGCTCCACATGGGCGAAGGCCGCCTGGGCGGCGTCGTGATCCTTGAAGCGCGCGGTGGCGTGGGTGGTGCGGAAGTCCGCCCCGTCCTTGGCGAGCGTGCCCCACACGACCCAGTAGTCCTCGGGGACGAAGGCCAGGCGCTCGCGCTCGCGCTCCACCACGATGGCGAGCGTGGGGGTCTGCACGCGACCGGCCGAGCGCACGTTGCCCAGGCCCCCGAAGCGGGCCATGGTGAGGTAGCGGGTGAGCACGGCGCCCCAGATGAGGTCGATGTACTGGCGGCTCTCCCCCGCGTCGGCGAGATCCTGGTCAAGCTCCACGAGGTTGTCGAAGGCGTGGTCGATCTCGGCCTTGGTGAAGGCGGAGTAGCGGGCGCGGGAGACGGGCGTGTCGGGAGCCACCTGGCGCATCTGACGCAGCGCGTCCGAGCCGATCAGCTCGCCCTCGCGGTCGAAGTCGGTGCCGATGATGATGGCGTCGGCCTTCTTGGCGAGGTTCTTGAGGGCGCGGATGATGCCCTTCTCGGCGGGCAGTTTCTCGACGGGCGCCCACACGAGGTAGGGCAGGCTCGGCACCTTCCAGCCCTTTATGTCGACGCCGTCGGCCAGAAAGGGCTTGCGCTTGACGTCAAAGGGCGGGCGGGCCAAGCCGTCGGGCAGGTCGGCGGGCAGGTGCTCGCCGTCGGCCGTGAGCCCGTACCAGCCCTCGTGCGCGTCGAACTTGAGCTGGGGCGGGAAGTCGGGCGCCATGATGTGCCCGCGCAGGCCGATGGTGACCCAGTCCTGCCCACCGTGGGTGAAGCGGTAGACGGGCGTGTCGTAGACCTTGTCTGCCTTGGGTTTGCCTGACGTGGAGAGGAGGCGCGCAATCTGCTGCGCGGCGTCGTTCTTCTCGGTGACTACCAGTATCACGTGTGTCCCCTGGTTCTGTCTCTCATGCTGCGCCGCCAGCGAACGGCCCAAGACGGGGTGGCGGCTGTCGTGCCCCGACATACTACCCCAGCAAGCGCCCCGGTGTGAATGAATCGTGAGGACGATGGCCGCCAGCGGCCGGTACGGGCGGCGGCGGGGGCGGACGGGGTCGGCGCGGCGGGGCGCGGGCAAGGGCGGACCGTGCGGGTGCGACGCGAGCGAGGGCGGGCGTCTCATCTGGGGAGGGCTGGCCGGCGACGGGGGCGGCGTGACCTACGCCCCTCGGTCTTTGGGCCGCCCGCCCGAGCCGCCTTCCGGCGGCCGGGGTCAGGCTACTCGTCGAAGGCGTGCTCCTCGTACGCGGCGCGATCCCACTTGAGGGCTTCGGCGCCGTCGCGGGCCACGATGGCCTGCCGCGCGATCGCGAGGGCGATCTCGTAGAGGACGATGAGCGCGGCGAACATGAGCAGCATCGTCACGGGGCTTCCGTCCGGGGTGATCATGGCCACCAGAGTGAGCAGGACGACGTAGATGACGCGCCACTGCTCGCGGAAGGTCTTGTAGGGTACCACGTGCAGCACGGAGAGGTAGAAGACCACAAGCGGCATCTGGAACCCCATCCCGAAGCCGATCTCCAGAAGCATCATGATGCCCAGGTAGTCCTCGGCGTCGGCGATGACGTTGGCAAAGTCGTAGCTCTGCGCCAGCAGCCACTCGAAGGCGGCGCGCTGGATGACCGTGTAGCAGAAGATCATGCCCAAGAAGAACAGCGCGATCATGGCCGCCACGGTCGGCACGAGCCAGCGGCGCTCCTTCTCGCGCAGGGCGGGCAGGATGAAGCCCATGACCTCCCAGATGATGATCGGCAAACACACGATGGCGCCAAAGAACACCGCCACCTTGAAGCGGATGGTGAAGCCCCCCAAGACGCTGATGACCGTGAGGTCCTGGCCCTCGGGAAGGGCCGTGCGGATGGGGTCGAGCATGATGTCGATGAGCGTGGGCGTGGCAAAGTAGATGACCACTGACGTGGCGAGGAGCGAGACCACGATGATGGTCAGCCTGCGGCGAAGCTCGCCGAGGTGATCCATCAGGGGCATGCGTGCTGGTCCGATAGGCATGGTCGGTTCGGGAGGGCTGAGGGCCTAGGCCTGCGGCTTCCCTGCCTCCTTCCCCTCGGTCGTGTCGGCGGGAGCAGCGGTGGCGGGCGTAGCGGCTGCGGGAGCGGTGGCTGCGGGAGCGGTGGCGGCGATCTCCGCACCGGCGGCTTTTCCGTCTGCGGCCGGCGCGGGCTCGCCGGCTTCGGATTCGTCGCTTGCGGGCTCGTCGTCTCCTTCGGACGCGGCGGCCTCCGTCGTGGCAGCTGCCTCAGCGGCCTTCGCCTCGGCCGCCTCCCGCTGCTTGGCGGCCTGGAAGGACGAGCTGCCTCCCATGGCATAGAGCGCACTCGCGCTCGTGTCAGGGGCTGCGGGCTCATCGTCCGCCTGCGGGGCCTCCGCGCCGTCTGCGACGTCATCGCGGGCGGCCTGCGCGTCGTCCGTCGTGGGAGCGGAAGCTGCCGCCTCGCGCTCCGCCGCGAGACGCGCCTTGCGCTCGGCGAAGGTCTCCTTGTGGGCGGGAGCCTCGTCATCGGCGTCCCGGTCGCTGTCCTGGGCGAGCGCGGCGGCACGCTCCTCGGCGGTCTGCCGACGCTTCTGGCGGGTGCCCCCCTCGAGCGGGTCGGACATGGCGTCCTGCAGCGGGTCCATCACCTCGGTCTGTACGACAGAGGTGAAGCCCTCCTGCGCCTCGCGGAACTGCCTGAGGGCGCGGCCGATGGTTCGGCCCATGCCGGGCAGCTTGTCAGGGCCAAAGATCAGAAAGGCGAAGACCCCGATCATCAGAAGCTCGGTCTCTCCAATGCCAAGCACGTCTCGTACCTCCTGGCTTTACTCAGCAGATGCCGCGATGCCAAGCTCGCGGTCGATCCCCAGCAGGCCAAAGACACGCATCACGTTGCGCTGCGGGTTGACGACGCGCAGCTGCTGGCCGGCGTCGGCGGCGCGGTGCGTGGCTCCCACGAGCACGCCGATGCCCGTCGAGTCGATGTAGGGAACCTTGGCGAGGTCGACCACGACCTCCTGCGCGCCAGCGTCAAGCGCGCCATCGATCGCGTCGCGCAGCTCGGTCGCGCAGGAGACGTCCACGTCCCCCACCGGCACGACCTCGTGCTCGCCGGCATCCGTCCTGTGCGTTGTCACCTCAAGGGCCATGCGCTGTACGCCCCTTTCCTATAGGCCGCTGCCCAGGGCATCGGCAAGTTCGTTGCTTGTGTCCGAGGGCTCGGCCCCGGTCGAATCGCCCGTCAGCTCCCCGCCGTTGGCGGTGGCGGACATCGCCGCGATGCGTTGGTTGGCAAAGCTCTTGGCGCCGTACTCGTCGTCGGCGTCCACCTCGACCGCCTTCTGGTAGGCCTCCTTGGCCTTGTCCTGCTCCCCCTGATACTCGTAGACGAGTCCCAGGTTGGCCCAGGCGGGACCGTAGTCGGGCGCCGTCTCGCAGAGCTGCTCCAGCGCGGTGGTGGCCTCCTCCGTCTCGCCCCGGTAGAACTGGCAGAGCGCGCGGTCGACCCTCACCGCGTTCGAGTCGTTGAGCTCAAGGTAGCGATCATAGTAGGAGATCGCCTGCCCGTAGAGCTCGCTCAGATGCTGGCGGTCCTCGTCGCTCGCCACATAGAGCGAACCCGTCCTCGCCCAGGCCATGTAGTCGTTGCCTAGGTTGAGCAGCGTCGCCAGGTCGTCCGGGCTCTCCTTGAGCTTCTCCTCGAGGGCCTGGACGGTGGGCTGGTAGCTGGCGTCGACGGAGGCAAGCCCCGTCTCCGCCGCCTCCTGCGTGTCCGTGGCGGCGTCTGTGGACTCGTCGGCGCCGGCGGCCGCCTCCTCCGTGGCCTGCGCCTCCTGCTGCGCGGTGCCGTCGCCGAGGAGGTAGGCGAAGGAGGGAATCGTCATGGAGAGCGCGATGACAACGGCAAAGATGCCGATGCCGATGCGCTGGAGCCGCTTCTTTCGATCCTCCGGCGAGCGCTGCGACGTCCGGGCGGCACGTTCTGCGGACGAGGCGGCACGGGAGGCGTCGCGCGGCTTCAGCTTTGCACGGGCGAGGCGCTTGGTGCCCCCGACCCTTCCGGTGCTCCCGGAACCCTTCTCTGCCATGCTCGCAAACCCCTTTGACCCAATCGGTGGAACTGAAACGCGCTCCCAGCATACGGTCGTGTGTTGGCCCGCATGCGGTAAACGCTTATTCTAGCGAATCCTTCACGCGCCGCGCGAGTCGCGGCGGCCCTCCCGAACGAGGCGTGCCGCCACCAGCCTCACGGCCACCACAAAGACGTCGAGTGCCTCGCCCAGGTCCTTGAGGCTGGGGTAGGTCGGCGCGATGCGAATGTTGGTGTCCGCCGGGTCCTCGCCGTAGGGCCAGGTGGCCCCAGCGGTCGTGAGCGTCACGCCCAGCTCGGCCATGAGCGCCACGATGCGCTTTGCCGAGCCCCGCGGGCCGTCGAACGAGACGAAGTAGCCGCCGCGCGGCGTGGTCCAACGGGCGACGCCCGCATCGGCAAGCCCCGCCTCGAGCGTGCGCTGCACCAGTTCGAAGCGCGGGCGCACGATGGCGGCATGCTTGGCCATGTGGGCGCGGACGGCCGCCACGTCGGGCAGGAAGCGCACGTGCGCGAGCTGCGAGAGCTTCTCGGGGGACACGCGCATGATCTGGAAGGCGGCGCGCAGCTCGGCGATGTCCGCCGGGCTCGCCGTCACGAAGGCCATTCCCGAGCTGGGGAAGGTCACCTTCGCCGTCGAGGAGAACTCGTAGACGAGGTCGGACGCCCCCGCCTCGGCGAGCGCGGAGAAGATGTCGAGCAGCTCGTCGCCCTCGTCATAGAGGTCGTGGACGATGTAGGCGTTGTCCCAGAAGATGCGGAAGTCCGCGGCGGCGGGCTTGAGCGCGGCGAAGCGGCGCACCGTCTCGGCCGAGTAGGTGACGCCGGTCGGGTTGGCGTACTTGGGCACGCACCAGATGCCCTTGACCGCAGGGTCGCTCGTGACCAGGCGCTCGACCTCGTCCATGTCCGGGCCCTCAGGCGTCATGGCGATGGGAACGTTCTGGATGCCGTAGCGCTCCGTGATGGCGAAGTGGCGGTCGTAGCCGGGAGCGGGGCACAGGAACTTGATGGGCCCCTGCGCGCACCAGGGCGCACAGCCGGCGATGCCGGTGGTGTAGGCGTTGGCCACGGCGTCATGCATGAGGTTCAGGCTCGACGAGCCGTTGACGATGACGTTTTCGGGATCGACGCCCAGAAGCTCCGCGCCCAGCCTGCGCGCCGAGGGCAGGCCGTCGGGTATGCCGTAGTTGTCGGCGGGAGCGCCGTCGTCTGTCAGCTCGCTCGTGGAGCCAAGCAGGTCGAGCATCGGACGCGACAGGTCGGTCTGCTCGACGGACGGCTTTCCGCGGGCCATGTCGAGCGACAGGGCCCGTGAGCGGATCTCGTCGGTCTGCCGCTCGAGCTCGGCAATCGCCGCATCGAGCTCGGCGTCGGTCATCGCCTCGTACACACTGCCCATATGCCACTCCTTGTCAGGGGACCGCCGAGGTAGCGCCCCGGCCGTCCGTCGCGGACCATCGTGAACACAAAAGAGTATACGCAACGAAAGCGTCATTCCTGTTACTATGGTGCGCATGAAAACGCCCACTCACAGCAACCACGTACCGGCGCCTGCAGGCAGTGCGCCCGCGCCCGGCTACGGCGAGCTGCAGCAGCTCGTGAACGAGCTCTACCAGGAGGTCGGTCCTTCGGGGTCGGTCTCGCGCATCGACGTGATCATGCGTGCCGAGATCGACGACCTGGACGACGACCTGCGCGAGGTGGTCGACCTGCTTCCGGCCGGCAGCTACAAGCGTGGTCGTCTCTGCGACCAGCTCAACTCCATCCTGACGGCCCACGGCTGGGGGTTGGTCTACGGCACCGTCGAGTGAGCCAGCGCCAAAGGACACAAGGGAAGAAACGGTTTGTGAGAGGCCACAGCTGCTTGATCAGAAGATTGGCCGCCTCGTACTGGTAGCCATCCCTGACCAGCAGGTCGATGAGCGCGTGCAAAAGCTCGATGGGTGCGGGCGTCGTCTTGAACTCGAAACGATCGACCGGCGAGGCCGAGGGGACGGCGGCGTGGGCCTGGCTCCGCGTCGCCCGTGGCTAGAGATTGGACTTTTGCGGCGTTATTTCGGGCGTCCCGAAGTATCCCCGTCTTCCGTCCTGCGGTTCTTTCGCCCGATACTCCACTGGTCACGGAATTTCACCG
>JAWRIT010000175.1:0-4691 GCA_040268355.1 Atopobiaceae bacterium
CCCCCCCCCCCCCCCCCCCCCCCCCCCCCCGCCATTTAGCAAAGCCGGTCGCTGTTTTCGGCCGTGATCGAGAGGATCGTCCGTGCGTCGGTTCCGCGGATCCGCGCCAGCTGTCCTGCCGTGCGCTTAAGGGAGGCGATCAGCTCCTGCGCGGAGAAGGGCACGTCCTGCCCCGGTGGCAGGTCCGTCTCCAGTAGCAGGCGGTCCAGAGGCAGCTGACGGGCGTACTCGCGACCCCGTTTCGTGCGCAGCATCATCTCGTTGACGGAGAACCAGCACCCGCTCGTGACGGCACGGTGAAGCTCGTCGCTCGAGCCGGAGAACCAATGGAAGACGCATCGGCAGGTTGCCAGCGCCCCGGTCCGCTCGAGCACGTCGAGCGCGATCCCGGCGGCGCGAACCGCATGCAGCGAGAGCAGCTTCGGCTCGCTCGCGTCGCTCGTCTCGGCGCAGGCGCGCCCGATCGTCTCCAGCGCCGCGACCTGGGAGTCGAACGAGCCTTCGGGAACATGGCGCGGCGAGCAGTCCAGGCCGATCTCGCCCACGAAGCGCGCCTGGGCCACCAGCTCCTCCGCACGGGCCACCTCCGGTTCGCCACAGCGTCCGTCGGCCACCCACCACGGGTGCAGCCCGACGCCCACGCGCACGTTCGACTCGTCTGCTACCAGCTCGCTCGTCTGTTCATAGCCGGCGGGCGTCACCGTCACGGCAAAGAGCGAGAGACCGAGCGCCGCCGCCTCCCGCACGACCGCACGGGGGTCACGCATGAAGTCCAGGTGCACGTGCATGTCCCAGAGCTGGCTCACGTCCGCCCCCATCACAGCAGTCCCGTCAGGGCCCTGATCACATACCCCGCCAGCATCTGGCCCATGATGGGTGGCATGTAGCTCATGGTGCCCAGGATCGAGCAGCCCTCGCGCACGAAGCCGTCCTCGTCGATGGCGTCACGCTTGCCAAGCGGCTCGCGCGGCGGCTCGTCGGAGTAGAGCGCCATAAGCCCCGTGATCTTTCGTTTGCGGCACTCCTTGCGCATGATCCGTGCTAAAGGGTCGATCGTGGTCTTCTCGATGGGGGCAAAGCGCAGCCGTCCGGGATCCAGCTTGTTGGCTCCACCCATGGCGCTGACCTCGGGCAGCCGCTCCTGCTGGCACCAGGCGGCTATGGCCAGCTTCTGGGAGATGGTGTCGATGGCGTCGACGACATAGTCCGGGCGGGGGAGCGCGCCCAGCTGCTCGGCGACGCGCTCCCGCTCGATGAAGGCCCGTGTGGCGCTGACCTCGCATGCCGGGTTGATGTCGGCCACCATCTCGCGCATGACGTCGGCCTTCGCGCGTCCGACGGTGCTCAGGAACGCAAGCGCCTGACGGTTGATGTTGCTGGGCGTGACCACGTCGCGATCCACGAGCACCAGCGAACCCACGCCGCCCCGCGCGAGCGCCTCGGCGCAGCTCGACCCGACGCCTCCCAGCCCTAGCACCATCACACGAGCGTCGGCGAGCGCCGCGAGGCCATCGTCTCCCAAGATGAGTCGCAGACGGTCCGTCGGCCGCTCGTCCGCTGGTCGCGTTGCCCCCACGGGCGTCCCTCGATCGGCTCCTGCCCCCATCAGGCCGCCTTCCTGTTCGTGCGGCCCTTGTCAATGACCAGGTTCTGGAACCGTCCGGCAATGAAACTGTCCGAGAAGTGCGTGTCGATCCATTCCTCGAAGGGATTCGCGGGAGGCATCCCGGCGTCGCGTGCCGTCATGCGGCCAAAGCAGGCGATGGTCATGAAGATGTCGAAGCTCAGGTACAGGGCGAGCAGCGCGACGAACGTCACCTGTCGCAGGGTCGAGGGCATGCCGATGCGGTAGAGCAACGAAGGCATGATGACGCGCGCCCATGCCACACCGAGCAGACCCCAGAACACCAGGTAGGGGAGGCACACCCACTGCGTGATGGCACCGGGGTATCCCGTGTAGTCCCAGGAGCTGGCCCCCAGGAAGGTCTGCATCCCCCAGCCCGTGACCTGCTCCAGCACACCGCCGACGATCGCCCCCGTCACGAAGACGGCCCACCACGACGCTTCGTGCTCGCGAAGCTTCCAGCACAGGAGCGTGAGGAACACCGCCCCGAAGCCATAGAGCGGGGAAAACGGTCCCCACACCAGGCCCACCCGGCTCTCTGTCGCACCGCGTATCACGTAGGTGTAGACCTGCTCGATGACGAGTCCCAGAACGCTCGCCATCAGGAAGATGCTGACGATGTGGTACCAGCTGAGGGTCATGCTGGCCAGGTACTGGTCGCGGGCCAGCCGTTGCGCGTCGCTCACCATGCGGCGCTGCGCGGGCGTGAGATGGGGTCGGTCCTTGCGCGTGCGGTTTCCCAGGCGGCTCTCGTGCCGCCATTCCTTGCAGTCCTCCACGAAGGCCCGCAGCTCGGCGGCGTTCTCCGACTCGATCTGGTCGCTTTCGAGCAGTCCTGCGTCCACCAGCCGCTGGAGTTGGGGGCCCTCGTCGAGCCAGCGCATGAAGCGGCGCGCCGCCCAGGTGATGGCCCGTAGCAGCAAAAGTATGGCAAGCAGGGTGACTATGGCAGTAAGCATGGCATCCCTTCCGAAGTCCTTTCGTGCCCTTCAGTCTAGCGAACGACCCCACAGGCGGGTGCGGTTTGTAAGGGTGTCAAGTTCGCGCCGGTCCCCGCCTGCGGCGCCATCACCCTCGGGTCTGCTCGCGCAGCGAGGCGCCTCCTCCCTGCATCGGGCATTCATTTCTTGTTTCGCTGCGAGAGGTGGGTCTACTCGCGTGCTATCCTTTGAATTCGCATGTCCGTTTGGCAAGAAAGGCGCAATCGTGAACGAGATGCCCAAGACCTACGACCCGCAGTCTGCGGAGCCCCGGCTCGTCGAGCGTTGGATGGAGGCCGGCTGCTACCAGCGCAGCAAGGGCGTAGGAGACCGCACCATCGTCATTCCACCGCCCAACGTGACCGGCGTGCTGCACATGGGCCATGCCATGGACGACACGATCCAAGACACGCTCACGCGCTATTACCGCATGCGCGGCTACTCCACGCGCTGGATCCTGGGCACCGACCACGCGGGCATCGCCACGCAGACCAAGGTGGACAAACGGCTTAAGGACGAGGGCGTCTCCCGCTTGGAGATCGGTCGCGAGAAGTTCCTTGAGGCCTGCTGGGAGTGGCGGCGCGAGTACGGCGGGATCATCATCGACCAGATCAAGCGGATGGGCTGCTCCATCGACTTCGATGACGAGAAGTTCACCATGAGCCCCGAGTATGCCAAGGCCGTGCGCAAGGTGTTCTGCGACTGGTACCACGACGGCCTCATCTACCGGGGCAAGCGCATCGTCAACTGGTGCCCGAGCTGTGCCACCGCCATCTCGGACGACGAGGCCGAGTACCACGACGAGCAGGGTCACCTTTGGCACCTGCGCTACCCGCTCACCGAGCCGGTCGACGGCGTGACCCACATCGAGGTCGCCACGACCCGCCCCGAGACGATGCTCGGCGACACGGGCACCGCGGTCTCGCCGCAGGATGGCGACAAGGCGAAGTTCGTGGGCAAGACGGTCATGCTGCCCATCGTGGACCGAGAGATCCCCATCTTCTCCGACTGGCATGTGGATGCGGGCTTCGGTACGGGCTTCGTCAAGGTCACGCCCGCCCACGACCCCAACGACCACGCCATGGGCCAGGACCACGGCCTGGAGCAGATCAACATCTTCGACGAGCACGCCAAGGTGGTCGAGGGCTACGGCGCGTTCAGCGGCATGGACCGCGACGAGTGCCGCGAGGCCGTGGTCGCCTGGTTCGACGAGCATGGCCTGCTCGGCGAGGTGGAGGAGCATCAGCACTCCGTCATGCACTGCTACCGCTGCGACTCCACGCTCGAGCCGTGGCTGTCCGAGCAGTGGTTCGTCGCGGTGGACAAGCTCAAGGAGCGTGCCATCGAGGTCGTCAAGAACGGCGAGGTGACCTTCCACCCCGCACGGTGGACCGACACCTACCTCACCTGGATGGAGAGTCTCAAGGACTGGTGCATCTCGCGGCAGCTCTGGTGGGGGCACCGCATCCCGGTCTTCCGCTGCGAGGACTGCGGCTGGGAGGACGCCCTCATGGAGGATGTCGACGTCTGTCCGCACTGCGGTGGCCACCGGGTGACCCAGGACGAGGATGTGCTGGACACCTGGTTCTCCTCGCAGCTCTGGACCTTTGCCACGCAGGGCTGGCCTGACCATCCCGAAGAGATGGTGGGGCACCACCCGACCAAGGTTCTCGTGACGGCCCGCGACATCATCGCCCTGTGGGTGGCGCGCATGGTCATGAGCTCGCTCTACTTCTGCGACGAGATCCCCTTCGAGGACGTCTACATCTACGCGACGATCCTCGCAAAGGACGGCAGCCGCATGAGCAAGTCCAAGGGCAACGGCGTCGACCCGATGGACCTCATGGACAAGTACGGTGCCGACGCGATGCGCCATGGCCTGCTGACGCTGGTCACCAACAACCAGGACGTCAAGTTCGACGCCACCATCGACAAGGACACCCACGAGCTCGTCGACAGCCCGCGCACCGAGCAGGCGCGAGGGTTCGTGACCAAGATCTGGAACGCGAGTCGCTTTGTGCAGATGAACCTTGGCGGCTATGAGCCGGGCGCGCCGCTCGCCGAGACACCCGAGGACGCCTGGATGC
>JAWRIT010000176.1:0-9829 GCA_040268355.1 Atopobiaceae bacterium
CGGTGAAATTCCGCGACCGGCGGAGTATCAGGCGAGAAAACAGCAGGACGGAGGACGGAGATACTCCGGGATGTCCGAAAAAACGCCGCAAAAGTCCGATCTCTAGCCACGACGTCCCTGCTGCATCCCAGGCAAGGGGAATGGCACAGGGGAAGAGGTACCTCCGTGTCACCGGGCGCCCCCCTCGCGCCCATGCGGGCTCCCGCTCGGACCAGGCTCGGTCCGACTCTTCGTCCGCACCCCCGGCCTCCCGTGCGGCCGCTCGTTGTGGCCTGCGTGAAGCGCTGACCGTTGGGTTTTCCCGCCTGCATCTCTGCTACAATCCGATGCAACCTATTCGGTGAGGTGCCCGACTTATACGGCGGGCGGTCGCTTTTTTCAAGGAGGCATATATGGCAACGTTCTTTGAGGGAGAGTCCCATACCTTTTCCGAGTATCTGTTGGTGCCTGGCTACTCCGCTGCAGAGAACGTCCCCACGAACGTCTCGCTCAAGACCCCCCTCGTGCGCTACCGGCGCGGCGAGCAGAGTCCCATCACGCTCAACATCCCCATGGTCTCGGCCATCATGCAGTCCGTCTCGGGCACGCGGCTTGCCATCGCCCTGGCGCAGGAGGGCGGCATCTCGTTCATCTACGGCTCGCAGTCGCCCGAGGACGAGGCGGCCATGGTTCGCGAGGTCAAGACCTACAAGGCGGGCTTTGTGGTCTCTGACTCCACCCTCACGCCCGACCTGACGCTCGCCGACGTGCTGAAGGTCCTCGAGCGCACGGGCCATTCGACCATGCCCGTGACCACCGACGGCACGCCCACCGGCCACTTCTGTGGCATCGTGACGAGCCGCGACTACCGCGTCTCGCGCGACGACCCCTCCAAGCGCGTGTGCGAGTTCATGACTCCGGTCGAGCGCTGCATCACCGCAGACGAGACGACCAGCCTGAAGCGGGCCAACGACATCATCTGGGAGCACAAGCTCAACGCCCTGCCGATCGTCGACGGGAAGGGCAATCTCGTCTCCCTGGTCTTCCGCAAGGACTACGACTCCCACAAGTCGCGTCCCGACGAGCTGCTCGACGAGCACAAGCGCTACCTCGTGGGGGCGGGCATCAACACCCGCGACTACGCCGAGCGCGTGCCGCTTCTGCTCGAGGCGGGGGCCGACGTGCTCTGCATCGACTCCTCCGAGGGCTACTCCGAGTGGCAGAAGCTCACCATCGACTGGATCCGCGAGCACTACGGCGACTCGGTCAAGGTTGGCGCCGGCAACGTGGTCGACGCCGAGGGCTTCCGTTACCTCGCCGACTGCGGTGCCGACTTCGTCAAGGTGGGTATCGGTGGCGGGTCCATCTGCATCACCCGCGAGCAGAAGGGCATCGGCCGCGGCCAGGCCTCGGCGCTCATCGACGTCTGCGCCGAGCGCGACCGCTACTTCGAGGAGACGGGCATCTACGTCCCGATCTGCTCCGACGGCGGCATCGTCTACGACTACCACATGACGCTCGCTTTGGCCATGGGCGCGGACTTCCTCATGCTCGGTCGCTACTTCGCCCGCTTCGACGAGAGCCCGACGCGGCGCCTGTCGGTCAACGGCTCCTACGTCAAGGAGTACTGGGGCGAGGGTTCGGCCCGCGCGCGCAACTGGCAGCGCTACGACCTGGGCGGCAGCAAGGCCCTCACCTTCGTGGAAGGCGTCGACTCCTACGTGCCCTACGCGGGCCCGCTCAAGGAGAACGTGGAGAGCTCGCTCACCAAGGTGATCCACACGATGTGCAACTGCGGCGCCTTGGACCTCACCCAGCTTCGCGAGAAAGCCAAGATCACGCTCGTGAGCGCCACCTCGCTGGTGGAGGGCGGCGCCCACGACGTCATGCTCAAGGACTCGAACCCCGACGGGCTGAACTTCCACGCATAGGGTGCGGCAGCGCGGAGCGCTCGTACAGGCGACCGCACGCGGCGGTCGCGTTGCCGAAGCGCAGGTCAGCGAGGTCATGGAACGTGGGGCGGAGCCCTCAGCCGAAAGGCTCGTCCAGGGGGTGCCATAGATGGAGAAGGCAAGCGTGCTCGCGTCGTCGAGGTGGCTGCGCGTGCCCGGGGCGCCCCTCCTCGTATACCTGGTTGCCCTCATCGCGGCCATCGCCGCCGTGTCGCTGTCCTGGCGCTGCTGGTTGCCACGATCGCCCTTAACGTCCTTGTGGCGCTCGGGATCGTAAGGTGGTAGGCGGTAACACCCTGCACCCTTCGGGGGCAACAGAGACGCCGACATAGATAACCACGCTACGGATTCGCAGGACCGATGCGGATGCGGCCGCGTCGAGGGTGGGTCTCGTCCCCCCGGGTGGTCTCGGTATGGATATGAGCCACTCGGATATCGACACATCTGGCGATGCGACAGATGGATGCTGGGGAAGGGAAGGGGCGCTCTGATGGGCCCGCAGCCCAACTCACCAAGATTAAAAGTTCGAGAATAGCCACGATTACAAGCCGAATCATGGCTGGATTAGATAGTATGGCAATATACGAAAAAATCGATAAATGAGTGAACTCATTCGAGGTGGCAGTTCGGGCACGTGTTACCTGCCTTGGCTCAATCGTTCGCTTTCGATTTTGGGGGCTTTCGTGGTATCGAGCGGAATGGTTGTGGGGGCCGCTACCGGCTTATGCGCGTCATAGGCAAGGGTGGCATGTCGACCGTCTGGCTTGCCATGGACCAGACGCTCGGCAAGCAATGGGCCGTCAAGGAGATCAAGCTCTCTGACGATCCCGCCGAGCGCGAGGTGGTCGAGTCGAGCCTGGTGGCAGAGGCCAACCTCATCAAGCGGCTCGACCATGCCGCCATTCCGCGCATCGTCGACCTCGTGGACGAGAACGGCATGCTCTACGTCGTGATGGACTACGTGGAGGGCCGGAGTCTCGAGTCGCTTCTATCGTCGGAGGGAGCTCAGGCCGAGGAGGACGTGGTCGGCTGGGCCATCCAGCTCTGCGATGTCCTTGACTATTTGCATCGGCTCGATCCTCCGATCATCTACTGTGACCTGAAGCCCTCCAACGTGATGCTGAGGCCTGACGGCACCATGCGCCTCATCGACTTCGGCATCGCCCGTCCCGAGGGAGCGCTCCACGAGAGCGAGAGGGGTGGCAGGCATCTCGGCACCCAGGGCTATGCCGCTCCTGAGCAGTACGGTGGGGGAGACGTCGACCGTCGTTGCGACGTCTACGGCCTCGGTGCCACCATGTACGCGCTTCTCACGGGGCGACGAACCCCGGTGGTGTCGGGCGGTCCTCCGCCGCTTCGCCAGGTGCGACCCGAACTCTCGGCTGGCGTCGAGCGTGTCGTGGCCCGCGCGATGGAAACTGACCCCACCGATCGCTACGCAGGCGCTGCGGAGATGGCCTATGCGCTCGAGCGTTACAAGGTGGACGACGATGCGCGGCGGCGTATGCTCGCTCGCAAGTGGCACGCCTTCGTGGGTTCGCTCGTTGCCGCCGCCGTTTGCCTCTTGGTGGGACTTGTCGCGATGGCCGCACGCAATGTCGTGCTTGAGGGCGACTTTGACTACTGGATGCAGGTGGGCGACCAGTCCGTGGATCACCTCGACGCGACTGCCGCCTATGCCAAGGCAGCCAGGATCCTTCCGGGAGACACGAGGCCCTACGATGGCCTCTTTGACATCTATCGCGAGGATGGCATCTTCACCTCAGAGGAGGTGGAGCAGTTCGAGCGGGTCATTACCCCCAATCTTTCGGAGCTTGCCGCCACCGGTGAGCCGTGGTACGAGCTCGCCTTCGAGACGGGCAAGCTCTACTGGTATTACTACGACAACACCGACGGGACCGGCCCTTCGGGCGCGAGGGGCTATGCGAGGATGCGCGCCGCGTCACGCTGGATGCACGAGGCGGCAGCCAGCGACATCGCTGCAAGCGACATTGCCGCCGCCTACGCGGACATCGCCGACTTCGCGTGCGACATCGTGCCAAGCATCAAGGACGGCACCGACGTCGGCCTCTATGCGCCGCACTTTGCCCGTCTCCAGAAGCTCGTCGAGCGGATGCAGGATAGCGACAATGCCGTCATGCGCCTTGACACGGCGAGCCTCGTGCTGGACGCCCTCCGCGCCTATCCGCGCAAGTTCAGGGCGGATGGCATCTCACAGGAAGACATGGAGCTCCTCGTGGCGAGCGCCGAGGCCCTCGCCAAGGGCGCGCAGCCTACGAGCGAGGAGCAGGACGAGCGCCAAGCGAACGTCGTCTCGAGCGCCGAGCTGGCAAGGGCGTCCGTGGCGAACGCCTTCGTCGACGTGGGAAGGATCGATGACTGATGGCGAACACCTTGGGGGTCATATCGACCGTGGGCTTCGTGGGATGCGTTCTGCTCGTGGTCGCAGCAGCGATGCTCTTCTTCATGCTCGACATCAGAGCGGTGCGCGACGAGATGCTCGGTCGCACGGCCGAGCGCATCATCGCGGAGATGCGCCAGACCACATGGGCGACGCGCCGCAACCGTGAGCGCAGCGCCCGCAGGCTCACTCGCACGGATGCCGACTCGCCCATCGGCGAGGGCAGCGGCTCGCTGCACATCAGGACCATCACCGTGCAGGAGACAGGTCACCCGCACAGCGCAGGCGAGGTGTCGGCTACTGAGGACGAGGCCATGACCACCTTGCTCGACGCAGGGGAGGCAGACGAGTCGAAGACTGCGCTGTTGCCCGCAGATGGGCCCGACAAGGCCGATGAGGCAGTGACCACACTGCTCACGGATGGGGAGGGGTGAGCGGATGGGCAAGGCACGCCACCTCTTCACTGTCATCTGCGTGACGGTCGCTCTCGTCGCGATCCTGGCGCCTGCCCCTGCCTTTGCCGCCACTGCATCGGTCAGCGGCGTACGGGTGATAGATGTGGCGACGGGGAGCGCACCCACGACGACGCTCACGGCCGATGGGGGAAGGACCCTTCTCGTCGACGACGACGCGACGCTCACGATCTCGTTCGACCTCCTTGATGAGACGGGTGCGGCCGAGAGTGACTCCACCTGCAGGGTGAGGATTGCGGGCATCGCGGATCCCATTGGTGCGACCTATACCGCACTGCCGTCCGGCGAGTCGCGCTACGTGCTCTCGCTTGCGCCTGGGATCGAGCGTGACGTCTCGCTTGCAGACGACCTTGTCTTTCTGATCGATGACGGGACGGGCGAGACTGCGGTGGATACGTTCTCCCTCGATGCGGGTGGCGTGCGGAGGGTGCGGTTCACAGACGGGGATGCGGCCGCCACACTGGTTCTGGATGACTCCTCGGGCCATGCGCTCGCGCTCACCGAGCAGAACGACTCGGTGCTCACCGACGCGATCGTCTACCCGAGGGTTGACGCATCCTTCGTTGACGGCATCGACGACGGTTTCCTGATGGGTCAGGTGGACGTCACCGCGACCGACGACGCGGGCTCGTCGTCCTCCTCGTCCATCGCGGTGGAGACCGATGGCGGCTCCCTGCGCGCCACGGATGCCGTTGACCTGGGAACAGCCGGGACTTACTCTGTGGATCTGAGCTACCTGTACGACTTGTCTGGCTACTATGGCTTCTCGGCCTGCCCCGCCCAGAGGCTCACGTATGCGCACACGCTTGTGGTCGATCTCGCCGCACCCTCCGCTGCCACGATCGTGGGCCTGCCGGACGCGAGCGCGACCTATGTCTGGTCAGATGCCCTCGTCAACGCCGGAAGGACCTTGCTCTTCACGATTGCAGATGATGCCTCCGGAGTCGTGACCGACGAAGTGAGCGTCGGTTACACCATGTGCGACTATCACGGCAGGTCATTGGGGAGCGGTACCGCGCAGGCCACGTGGGACGGCACGTCCTTCGCGGTCAGTCTGCCTGCCGATGCCATCATCGACCTGGCCGATCTTGAAGTCTCTGCCCACGATCGCGCTGGACGCGAGATAGCCTCGTCGCGCCTCACGCCCATCCCATTCACAACACATGCGGGAGACTCCTTCACCCGTATGGTCACCACGACCGCGGGCGTGGTCGTCGGCGATCTCGTCTCCTTCGAGCCCGACTCCTCGACCAACGAGTGGGTTTCGGTCGGGGTGGACGCGACGATGGGCTCGACCGCCGACGACGAGCTGCTCCTTGTGTCGAACGCCACCGCGATCCCCACGGTCCGGATGCGGGTCGCCGACGTGCTTCTGCCCTATCTGGGATGGGACCCGTATGCGGCCGATGGGGATGTCGCGCGCATCTCGAGCGCGTTTGGCGCGACGCTCGCCACGACCGACATGGCCAGCCCCACCTCCCTCGCAGCCTTCGTGAACACCGACACGACCTACGACACGGGGAGCCGCTCCTTCGTGACTCCTTACGCCCTGCCAGACGAGGGGCTCTACGAGCTGTCCCTCACCTATCGCGGCGAGACGTATGTGAGCCACTACGTGGTCGACGGTACCGCGCCCACGGTGCAGGGAGCCCAGCTGCTCACCACCGATGACGACATGACGGCCACCTATGAGGACGGCCATGAGGAGCTCGTGGGTCGGACGCGCACCATCGAGATCACCGTGTCCGATCTCCTTGGGGGCACCCAGGAGCGTCAAAGTGACGCCGAAGGTCGTCCCACCACCGCAGGCACGGCCAGCGTCACCGTCGTGCTTCCCCATAAGGCGGATCCCTCGCAGGGCAAGTGGGACAAGACGCCCATGACCATCGAGGCGGAGCGCGAGGGCTCGGGCGACACATGGACCCTGACCCTCACCGAGCCGGGCGTCTACGACCTTGCCAACGCGGCGGTGGTCGCCACCGACCGCGCCGGCAACACCGTGCCCGAGGGCAGCATCGTTCTGGGGAACCTGCTCTCTGAGGGCGGCTCGAACGTCACCCTCATCCACGTGGTGCCCGACGAGCAGGTGGTTCCCGTGGTGAAGGTCTCCGGCACCCAGGCCTCCCATCCTGGCTACTACAACGGCGCCATCACCGTGAGCGTCTCGATCGACGACCCCTGGATCGGCGTCTACCGCAACGTGAGCGGCTACATCGACGGCGAGGTGGTCTACAACGTGACCGTGGGTGGCAAGCCCTACACGGGGAAGCTCCAGACCCTGTCGCTCTCCAAACTCGCCGACAAGGACGGTGACGGCGTCTGGACGGCCAAGTACAAACTGTTCGATCCGGAATCGAAGGACAAGCCGCCTCTGCCCGTCGAGGGCACCTACACGATGTATGCGGAGTATTACTGCCTGGGAGGGAAGTCCTCATCGAAGGCCACGCCCGTGATCTTCGTGGCCGATCACACGGCTCCCTCCCTGGGTG
Organism: Atopobiaceae bacterium; assembly: GCA_040268355.1. GTDB lineage: Bacteria > Actinomycetota > Coriobacteriia > Coriobacteriales > Atopobiaceae > UBA1367. Next base: position 7,295 of record JAWRIT010000176.1, read on the forward strand.
TTTTGACGGCCTCGGTCACGGCACCCGAGCACTGGGGATACGTCTTTGTCGACGGCATCGAGATCCTGTCACTTGGCGTCTCCGACAAAATCTCGGGCATCGATGCCGCGTCGGTCGTCGCCACGCTTGCCGGGCCTACGGCCAGACAGCAGCCGCCCGTCTACGACGAGGCGCGCTCGAGCCTGCGCATGACGCTCGCGGGCGACGCACAGCGGCTCTACCTTGAGGGCACGTCCCTCGGCGTGAGCGACCTCGCGGGCAATCCCTCGCCCGCGCCCTCCTTCTCCGCATTGCAGCGCTTGGGCAGGACCAACCTGCCCGACGGAACTGCGGGCATCGTGATCGACACCCAGACCCCCACGCTCTCGGTCTCCTACGACAACACCGACGTGCGCAACGGCGGCTACTACAACGCGCAGCGCGTCGCCACCTTCACGCTGGTCGAGTCGAACTTCGACCTGGTCAAGGCCAACGATGGCGGGCGCACGATCGTAAGCGTCACGGTTGACGGGCAGACGCGCCCCATAGCGGCGAGCGACTTCGAGAACCCCTCGGGCGACGGCGTCACGTGGGTCGCTCAGGAGACCCTCGCGGCTGACGGCGACTGGGTCATCGACGGCAGCTTCGTGGATCCTGCCGGCCATGCCTCTAACGTGATCCACGACGAGTTCACCATCGACACCACGGCCCCACTGCTCGTTGTGGACTTCGACAACAACGACGCACGCAACGGAAGCTACTACAACAGCCCGCGCACGGCCACGGTCACGCTCGTCGAGCGCAATCCCACCGGCGCATACGCCATCGTCTCGACCAAGGCGAACGACGCCTCTGGTGCAGCCGTGGAGGCGCCGGGGCACACGGCTTGGGCGCGGACGGACGAGCAGTACGGCTGGTCCTGCTCGGTCCACTTTGGCGACGAGCTCCACTACGCGCTGACCGCCTCCGCCGTCGACCTCGCGGGCAACGAGGCCGCAGTCGTCGAGGTGCCCGAGTTCGTGGTCGACATGACGGCGCCCTCGCTCCTGATCGAGCGCGTGGACGACCGCACCGCCTACGCGGGCGAGGTCGCGCCGCGGGTGAGCATGAGCGACGACAACTATGACCTGTCTGCCTCGACCCACGCGCTCACAGGTGCCCACTCAGGCGAGGTGGACTATCTCCCTGGCATGGACGTGGACTACCAGGACACGGGCGTGACCGTCGCGTACGCCGACTTCGAGCACACGCTCGAGCGCGACGACGTCTACACCCTCTCGGCTCACGCCGAGGACCTTGCGGGCAACAGCGTCGAAGAGAGCAAGACCTTCTCGGTCAACCGCTTCGGTTCAAACTACCTCTATGCGGACGACACCGCCCGCCTGCGCGGCAGCTACGTGAAGACGGCCCGTGACGTGGTCGTGACCGAGATCAACGTGTCGGGCCTCAAGGATGACGAGACCGTAGTCGAGCTCGTGCGCAACAGCGAGGTCGAGACTCTCGTGGAGGGACGGGACTACATCATCGAGAAGGGCGACGATGCGGGATGGTCGGCAACGACCTACACTGTGCCTGCCACGACCTTTGCGGGGGACGCCTACTACAGACTGATCCTCACCTCGCGTGACCTGGCGGGCAACCTCTCGCAGAACACGATGGAGGACAAGGACGCCGATCGCTCCGGCGTGGCGAGCGTGGCCTTCGCCATCGACGGGTCAGTCCCCGCAGTGGGCTTTGCCGGGGTGACCTCCTACGGGCTCTACTTTGGGCCCGACCGGGACGCCCTGCCCATCGTCGGCGACAACCTCGAGCTGCAGGGTGTCACGGTGCAGCTGGATGATGACGAGCCGGTCGACTTCACGGCCGAGCAGGTCGATGCCGGGGAGCTTTCGTGCATGGTGCCTTCCGACGCCCAGTATCACACCGTGACCGTCACGGCGACCGACCGTGCCGGCAACGCCACAACGTCAGTCGCCGCCAACGTCATGGTGGCCGCAGACTGGGGCGCGTTCCTCTCGGCCAACCCGAGGATCCTCTTTGCGGTGGTCGCGGTCGCGCTCCTTACCGCAGGCGCCCTCGTCGCCGCCCTCGTGCTCGCGGTGAGGCACTACAGAAGGGGTGAGGCGTCAAGAAATCCCTTTGGCCACTAAGTAGGGACGAACCCCGCGCAAGCGGGAGCGTCGATAGCAAGTCGTTGGGCGTGCCGCAAGGCACCAGACAGAAAGGAAAGAGCAATGGCAGGAACGTTCAGGATCACCCCGGATCAGATGCACACCCGTGCGGGCGAGTATCGCATCGAGGCTGGCAACCTCGGTCAGATCATCTCAAAGATGGACCAGCTCCTTAGCGCCCTCGAGAGCGAGTGGGAGGGTTCTGCGAGCGAGGCCTTTGTGGCTCGCTATCAGGAGCTGCGCCCAAAGTTTGTCGACGGTCGGACGTTGATCAACGAGATTGGCGCTGCGCTTGATGCCACGGCGAACGATGCTGCCGAAACTGACAGGGCGAACGCCACCCGTTGGACGTAGGCCAAAGACGGACATGATGCCGTCCTGTGGG
>JAWRIT010000177.1:0-15131 GCA_040268355.1 Atopobiaceae bacterium
GCCTCTGTTGGCGGGCAGGTGTTGTGCATGCTCTATAATGGCCGCGATTGCAGATGAAACGAAGGAGTCGCGCATGAGGTGTCCCCACTGCGGTGCCGAGAACGCAGACGACGCGCGCAGGTGCGCAGCGTGCGACGAGGAGCTCTCCGTCGGGCCGTCTGATCTGGGGGTCGAGGAGCCCTTGGTCGAGTCGCCGAGGCCCAGGGGTCGGCACGCCGCGCCGCGGGTCGAGGAGGACGCAACGACCGAGGTCGTCGAACAGGCCGAGGAAGCCGAGCCGGCTGACCAGGCCAAGCGATCCGAGGAAGCTGAGCCGGTTGACCAGGCCAATCAGGCCGATGAGTTCGCGCACGACGAGCGACCGGAGGAGTCCGAACCCGCCGAGTCCGTCGAGCAGGCCGCGCAGACCGAGGACCTCGAGGAGGCCGACCCCGCGCCCGCACAGACGGTGGTGCGGCCGCGGATCGACGTGGAGGCCCTTCCGCATCCTGACGACAAGCCCGAAGAGCACCTCGTCGTGCGCAACACCCGCGACTATGACCATGACGCCCAGTCGGTGAACACCGTCCACGGGACAGAGAACCTGGAGACCATCCGCACCGAAAAGGCCTCCTCCCGTGATGAGCGGCGCGACCCCTACGCGCGCAGCAAGCGACGTGACACGGTCCCTGGCGAGGGCAACAGCAGAAGTAGGCGCCGCCCCCTCCTGGCCGTGCTGCTCGTGCTTGCCGTGCTGGCCGGTGGTGCCGCCGTGCTCTCCTTTGGTATGGAGCTGTGGGGCGGGAAGTCGGTACCGAGCCTGGTGGGTCTCTCGCAGGCGAACGCCGAGCTCGCGCTGTCCAACAAGGGCCTCGCCGTTCGCACGAAGTCCGAGCCCTCAGACGACGCCATCGGCAAGGTGCTCTCGCAAAGCCCAGAGGTGGGAACGCGCGTGCCCGAGGGCAGCACGGTGACCATCGTGGTCGCGGCCAGTCGTGTGGTTCCCGAGGTCATGGGCTTGAACGAGGAGGACGCGAGGACGGCGTTGGAGGATGCCGGGGCGAGGGAGATCACCGTGATGACGCGCCCCTCGGGTGAGGCCGAAGGGACGGTCATCGCCGTGAGCCCCGAGCAGGGCGAGACCTTCCTCTCACGAAATCCCGTGGTCCTGACGCTCGCTGGTCCCTATCGCGTGCCCGACGTGGTGGGCAAGAAGGAGTCCGACGCCGTCGAGATGCTGAAGCAGGCAGGCCTTGCCGCCGACGTCACCTATGTGAGCTCCGACGCGACCGTGCGGACCGTCGTCGAGACCTCGCCCGCCGCAGACGAGATCGTCGAGGAGGGCGCCACCGTGTCCGTCAAGGTCTCCTCTCCCTACCCCACGAGCACGCTGCACCTGGCCGAGTTCTTTGGCCACTCGTCACAGGATGTCGATGCCTACCTCCAGAAGGAGGGCTATGAGTTCAGGGACGGCTTCATAGATGCGCTCGGCAACGCCATCGCGCTCTATGCGTCCGGCGAGAAGGGCGACATCACCTTCTCCTCCCAGCCCTACCTGCGATCGTTGAAGTTGCCCGAGGAGGGCTCGTCCAACGTGCTCTCGACCGGAGCCCCCATCGCCGGGGTCCGGTGGGTGGTGCCCGGCTCGCTCATGCCCGGGCAGCAGGACCTGGCGGCGGCCGAGGGCCTGGCGGGCACCTGCGGGCTCGAGGGCATGTCGGACTCGTGCGACGAGACGAGCATCACGCTGCCCTCGGGCACCGGCCGGATCTCGGCGACCTTCTCCTGCGCGAGCGGCGAGACGGGCGACCTTGCGTGGACGGTGCTTGTGGTGAAGGACGGCAGCACGATCTCCGCGTCGGTGACCTGCGCGAAGAAGGATCTCTACTCCGCCTCCGACCTTGAGCCCTTTGGCGGGAGGCTCTGCCAGTTCGTGGCCTACCAGGAGGTGTATCGCTCCGGGGCCTATCGGGTCAAGGAGTCGAAGAACGACAAGAAGAAGGACTCGGCGCAGGGCGCGGCGGGCGAGACGGACAGCGGTGCCTAGGGCAGGCGAGACGAGGAGGCGGACAGGCGTGATGAGGCCTGACAAGGACGCTCGGGAGGGCGAGCGCAAGCCGCAGCACGAGGAGCGGTCGCAGACGGACGCCTCGTACCTACGTCCCGAGAACGAGGACGATGACGGCTACGATCCCTACTCCGACCGGCCCGCGCCGCCGGAGCCGCTGTTCGAACGCGATCCCTGGAACTGATCGGCACGACGGCACGACATGCCGGGGGGCATTCCCGAGCACGGGGCAGGCGCCAACGGATGCTCTACCCCAGCAGCCGCTGCATCATGGACCACAGGAACATGCCCGCCAGGATGAGCAGCGCTATGACCGCGACGAGGGCGAGCACCGAACGGCGTCGCCGCGCCCGTTCGCGTGAGGCGAAGATGCTGCGCCGTCCCTTGGGAATCTCGAGGTACTGCCCATAGCGGCTGCCCTGCTTGACGCGTGACATGTTGTTGCGCGAGCGTCGGTACGCCATGCCCGAGAGCGGTGACGACCCGCCCACCGAGACGTTCGAGTCATGGGTGTAGCTGGCGTGCGAAGCGCTGTCGTCGGCAAGGTCGTCGACGCTTCCCTGGCTGCGGTGTGGCGCACGCTTGCGCACGTAGCGCGGGGTCGCCTCGCTCGTGGTGGCACGCTCGTCATCGCCGGCGGGCTCTTCTGTTGGGTCGGTGGCGGGATCGGGTATGTTCATGCCGGACAACGGTCCGGTCGAAGAGGCGGGTTGCTCGGGTGTACGCCCCATGTTCTCGAGCTCGTCCATGTGGTCCCTCCATAGGTGTGCGACGTACAGCTCCCTATTCTAGACCAGTCGTCATCGCGCGGCATGACATGTAAGACGCTGGCACGAATACAGATCTGTCACACAAGCGGGCGCGGGCGTCAGATATAGGTCACTTACACTTAGATTTGGTGAGTCTATGCAGCTCAGAAAATCTTGGTCTTGGTGTATACGAAACCTTCAGCGCGGGAATAACTACCAATGACACCCGGGGCATCCCAGGAGGTGCCCAAACGCGACAAAAGGAGTGAGTGATCATGGCAAGCCTTATTCCCTACAGCAACTACGAGCGCGCTCTTCGCAGGCAGTTCCCCTTTGGCATCTTCGATGACTTCCTGACCCCCTTCGAGACGGTGAACGCGAACGACGCCTTCCAGATGGACGTCGAGGACGCGGGAGACACCTATGTCGTGTCGGCGTACCTCGCAGGCGTCGACCGCGACGAGATCGACGTCGAGCTGAACGAGGGCCGTCTGTCCATCTCCGTCAACAAGACCGAGACCGAGGAGAAGAAGGAGAAGAACTACCTCCACAAGGAGACCCGTTCGTGGAGCGCCTCGCGTGGCGTCTACCTCAAGGACGCCGCGACCGCAGGACTGTCCGCCAAGCTCGACAACGGCGTGCTGACGGTGAACGTTCCCAAGCAGGACGCTACGGAGAGCGTGACCAAGATCTCCATCGAGTAACGAGTGCCAACCAGCGGGCCAAACGGAGGCCCGCGCGTCCAAGGGGTCCCGTCCCCTGCCAAGGAGCTGCCCTGCGAGGAACGTACCCGCAGGGCAGCGCCGTGACAGGGGGCGGGACCTCGTGCGCACGGCAGGACGATGCGCACATCGCCCACAGGGAGTTGGTACCATCCTTTGGGAGCCTTGTGTGAGAAGGGGGCGCAGATGCCGAGCGTCATGCGCAGATATGCAGGCGGAGGGGGGCGATTCGACCGGCCCTCGGGAAGCGATGACCCGGAGCTTCGGGCACCGGTGGTGCTGCTGGTCTCGGGCGGGGCCGATTCGACGGCGCTGCTCGTGCTGGCGGCCACCTCGCGCTTGGACATCGACGACGGCCGAGGGCTGGCGCGTATCGCCCGGGAGCGGCTGCACGTGCTGCACGTGAACCACGGCCTGCGGGGACTGGACGCACAGGAGGACGAGGAGTTCGTGTGCGAGCTGGCCGATCGCTTTGGCGTCCCCTGCACGGTGCGGCGCGTGGACGTGGCGCGGCTCGCCCGCGAGGCCAAGGCCGCGGGCAACGATGCGACGGGCAACGTGGAGAACGCCGGGCGCGAGGTGCGCTATGCGGCGGCGGCCCGTCTCGCCAACGAGCTGGCCGACGCGGCGGGCGTGCCGCACTCCTCGGCGCGCATCCTCACGGCCCACACGGCCGACGATCGTGCCGAGACCTTCTTCATGAACGCGATCCGCGGCGCGGGACCATCGGGCCTCTCGTCCATCCCACGCAGGCGCAACCGCATCGTACGTCCGCTCATCGACCGCACGCACACCGAGCTCTGCGACCTGCTGCGCATGCGGGGCATCGTGTGGCGCGAGGACGATACCAACCACGACACTCGCTACCTGCGGGCCTTTGTCCGCCACGAGCTGTTGCCCGTAGCGAACCGGCGCAACCCCCGCGTGGTGGAGAGCCTGGCGACGACCTGCGACATCCTATCCGACGAGGACGCCTACCTCAACCAGATGGCGTCCCGTGCCTACCGGGACCTCGTGCGCCGTGAGGAGGAGGGCCTGGTCGCCCTCGATGCGGCGCGGCTGGGGGCCTCCGAGGTCGCGCTGGCGCGCCGGGTGGTGCGCAAGGCGCTCATCGCCGTGTGCCCGGCGGCGCGGCTGGAGGCCCGGCATGTGGCGCAGGTGCTCGCGCTGGTGGCGGCGGGCAGCGGCTCGTGCATGGTGCCGATCGAGGTGGATGTGCGTGTCGAGTACGGGTTGCTGACGGTGCGCGCCCCGCGCGGCCAGGAGCGGCTCGTCCCGGCCTGGCTGCCTGTGCCCGGCGTCCTCGAGCTCCACGGTGGCCGCGCGCTGACCGCGCGGCTTGTGCGGGTGCCGGCGGGCTCCCGCGCGCCCGAGGTGGCGCGCGCCCACGGCCTCGAGTGGGAGGGCCAGTCGATTCTGCTGGACGCCGAGGCCGCAGGGCTCGATCCGGTGCAGGGCGGCAGGCTCTGGGTCGACGGCCCTCAGCCGGGCGACGTGCTTTGCCCGCTGGGGATGCATGGCCAGTCGAAGAAGCTCTCCGACCTGCTTGCGGAGGCACGGATTCCCGCCGTCGAGCGTGCGGCGGTGCCCATCGTCCGGGCCTCTCCCACCGGAGCGATGCTGTGGGTCGCCGGCGTGCGCGCTGACGAACGCGCCCGCGTGACGCCCGACACCCGCATGATGCTCGAGCTGACGCTGGGATGAGGGTCGGGACACGCGGTCACGGTCTGGGTGTCGGCGACGGGACCCGCGACATGTGGGGCCCCGCACCTGCTAGAATTGAGGGTTGTTGGTGCGCGTCGCCTGGCACCGGCACCTACCGTGCACACCCAACTGATGTGGGAGGCCCCGATGGCTGAGCAGCTTCACCCCGACGTCGAGAGCATCATCCTGAGCGAGCAGGACGTCAGCGAGATCGTCGAACGGCTGGGCAGGGAGATCTCGGTGGACTACGCGGACAAGGATCCCCTGATCGTGGCGGTGCTGCGCGGGGCGTTCGTGTTCACGGCCGACCTCATGCGCGCCATCACGGTGCCTTGCACGGTCGACTTCATGGCCGTCTCCAGCTATGGCTCGGGTGTCAAGAGCTCGGGCGAGGTCCGTATCGTCAAGGACCTCGACACCAAGATCGAGGGCCGCGACGTCATCATCGCCGAGGACATCCTCGACTCGGGCCTCACGCTCTCGTATCTCATCCGTCTGCTCGGCGAGCGCCACCCGGCGTCGATTCGCATCTGTGCCTTCGCGGTGAAGGACGTGCCTGGCAACAAGCCAGCGGTGGCCCCGACCTACGTGGGCACGCACGTGCCGGACAAGTTCGTCGTGGGCTATGGCCTCGACTACGCGGAGCACTATCGCAACCTACCCTACGTGGGCGTCCTGAAGCCTGAGGTGTACAGCTAGGCGCCCATCGGTCTCAGGAGGAGACGACTTCGTGCCAAACAACGACAACTCACAGCCCACCCTGCCTGGCTCGCCGCGGGACCGTCGCTCGCTTGCCATCTACGCGGCCATCGCGCTGGTCATGGTCCTCTACCTCTGGCACAGCCTTCGGGGAGGGTTCGGCGCGCAGGGCAAGGTGGTGACCCTCTCGACCAACGAGTTCGTGACGGCGGTCAAGGAGGACCGCGTCGAGAAGGTCGACTACAAGACCGCGGACGGTAAGGTCACTGGCCTGTTCTGGAAGGACGGGGAGCTGGTTGGCAAGCAGGAGGCCGCGGAGCGGTTCGAGAGCTACTACGTGGGTGCCGACAGCCTCCAGGAGCTCATGGCCCGCCATGCCGACGTGACCTTCACCATCGACACCTCCGACGGCTCGATGTGGGAGCTGCTGCTGACGGCTGGCCTGCCCACCCTCGTCATGGTCGCGGTGATGATGTACTTCATGAACCAGGTCCAGGGGCAGAACGGGCGCGCCATGAACTTTGGGCACACGCGCGCGAAGACGACCGAGGAGACGCGTCCCAAGGTGAAGTTCGCCGACGTCGCCGGCATCGACGAGGCGGTCGAGGAGCTGCAGGAGGTGCGCGACTTCCTCTCCGAGCCGGAGCGCTACCACAAGATGGGCGCCAAGATCCCCCACGGGGTGCTTTTGGTGGGACCGCCGGGCTGCGGCAAGACGCTGCTTGCCAAGGCGGTGGCCGGAGAGGCCGGCGTTCCATTCTTCTCCATCTCCGGCTCCGACTTCGTCGAGATGTTCGTCGGTGTGGGCGCGAGCCGCGTGCGCGACCTGTTCAAACAGGCAAAGGAGACTGCGCCGGCCATCATCTTCATCGACGAGATCGATGCGGTGGGCCGCCAGCGCGGTGCCGGCGTGGGCGGCAGCCATGACGAGCGCGAGCAGACGCTCAACCAGATGCTCGTCGAGATGGACGGCTTTGCGGACAGCTCGGCCGTCATTCTGATCGCCGCGACCAACCGCCCCGACATCCTCGACCCGGCGCTGCTGCGCCCAGGGCGCTTTGACCGGCAGGTCACGGTCGACCGTCCCGACGTGAGGGGGCGCGAGCAAATCCTGCGCGTGCACGCGGCGAACAAGCCGATCGCCGACGAGGTCGACTTCTCGAGCCTGGCCAAGCTCACGCCTGGCTTCACGGGGGCCGACCTCGCCAACCTCATGAACGAGTCCGCCTTGCTCGCCGCCCGCAGGCGCAAGCAGGCCGTCAGTCAGGCCGAGATAGAGGAGGCCATGGAGCGCGTCATCGCCGGACCCCAGAAGAAGGGCCGCGTGATGACCGCGGAGGAGCGGCGCACCATCGCCTACCACGAGAGCGGGCATGCGATGGTGGGACATGCCCTTGAGCACGCCGATCCGGTGCACAAGGTCTCGATCATCAGCCGCGGGCGCGCGCTTGGCTACACCCTGTCGCTGCCCGAGGAGGACCGGTTCCTGGAGACGCGCAGCGCCATGCTCGACGACCTGGCGGTGCTTTTGGGCGGTCGCGTGGCCGAGGAGCTGTTCTGCGACGACATCACGACCGGCGCGTCCAACGACCTGGAGCGGGCGACCAAGATCGCCCGAGAGATGGTCATGCGCTACGGCATGAGCGAGGCGATGGGAACCCAGGTCTATGGTGAGGCGCAGCACGAGGTCTTCCTGGGCCGGGACTATGCCAACCGCCAGGACTTCTCCGCCGAGACGGCCAAGCGCATCGACGACGAGGTCGAGCGGATCATTCGCGAGGCGCACGAGCGGGCGCACGCGGTGCTGAGCGAGCACGCCGATCGCATCCACCAGATGGCCGAGGCGCTGCTGGCGCAGGAGACCATCGAGGGCGAGCAGATGCGCGCCCTGCTCGACGGTGTCTATGACGAGTACCAGGCGGCCCGTGCGGCTGCCGAGGAGGCGCCGGCAGCCGATGCGGACGACGCGGAGACGAGCGAGCGGGCCGAGCGCACGGGCGCCGAAGCCGCGTCGCATGGCGACCCGCCGGCGCCAGCGTCGCCTGAGGAGCACGCGGCGGCCTCCGAATCGGCAGGGGCGCTGCCGGCCTCCGGTGGTGCGGACGACTGACGCGCCGCCGCCCGTGCACCTGACAAGAGAGGAGCCTCGTATGTCCATCAACGAGCAGAGCTACGCCTACGGTGCGGCCAAGTCGTCCATTCGCGAGATCGCCGCCTACGGCGCGGCGCGCAAGGCGGCCGTGGGCGCCGAGAACGTCTATGACTTCAGCTTGGGCAACCCCTCGATTCCCGCGCCCGACGCCGTGCGCGCCTCGCTCGCCCGCAGCATCGAGCTGCCACCGACGCAGCTGCACGCCTACACCCCGGCCGCGGGCCTGCCCTCCGCGCGCGAGGCGGTGGCAAAGTCGCTCAACCGCCGCTTTGGCACCTCGTACGAGCCGGGTGATCTCTATCTGACCTGTGGGGCCGCGGCGTCTCTGAGCATCAGCTTTTACGCGCTGGTCAACGATGGCGACGAGGTCATCGTCATTGCGCCGTACTTCCCGGAGTACCGCGTGTGGATCGAGACCTCGGGAGCCACGTGCGTGGAGGTCATGGCTGATCCGTCCACCTTCCAGGTTGACGTGCGGGCCGTGGTTGCCGCCATCACGCCGCGCACCAAGGCCGTGGTCATCAACTCCCCGAACAACCCCGTGGGCTCGGTCTACTCCGCCGCGAACCTGCAGGCACTCGCAGACGCGCTGCGCGAGCGCGAGGCCGCGCTGGGCACCAACATCTACCTGGTGGCTGACGAGCCCTACCGCGAGATCACCTACGGTGCGGACGTGCCCTGGGTGCCCGATCTCTACGACCGCACGCTCGTGTGCTACTCCTACTCGAAGAGCCTGAGCCTGCCGGGGGAGCGCATCGGCTGGGTGCTCGTCCCCGACACCAACCCCGACCACGACCGCCTCGTGGCGGCGATCGCGGGCGCCGGCCGCAAGCTCGGCTTCGTCTGCGCACCGGCCATCTTCCAGCGAGTGCTCATGGACTGCGTGGACGAGCCGGCCGACGTGGACGCCTACGCGCGCAACCGCACGGCGCTGACCGAGGGCCTCGGCAGGCTGGGTTATGAGTACATCGAGCCGCAAGGGGCTTTCTACCTGTGGGTCAAGGCCCTGGAGGATGACGCGGAGGCGTTCTTCGCGCGGTGCCGGGAGCTGGATCTGCTGCCGGTGCCCTCGGACTCCTTTGGCTGTCCCGGCTGGATTCGTGTCGGCTATTGCGTGGACTATGACACCATCGTGCGCTCCATGCCGGCGTGGGCCCAACTCAAGGCCAGCTACGAGGCCTAGCCCATGCTGCACATCGCCTGCGACACCCACACCCACACGGTCTTCTCGCGCCACGCCTACTCGACGGTGGAGGAGAACGTCCGCGCGGCGGCGGAGCTGCGCTTCGAGCTGTTGGGGGTGACGGACCACTTCTCGTCCATGGGGTATCCCGAGATGTCCACGGGCACGGACCTCCGAACCTATCAGAACTTCCTGAACGTCGAGGTGTGGCCGAAGGTCTGGTACGGCGTGCAGCTGCTTCATGGCTGCGAGGCGGACATCGTCGACGTCCAGGGGCATCTGTTCGGATGGGACCTCCCGATCGACCATGCCCTGGGCGGGCCGGTCGCAGAGCCGAGGGAGACCCTGCAGGACGTGGTCTTCAGCCGCTGCGACTACGTGATCGCCAGCGTGCATGCGTGCGCGTGGGCGGAGGGCGCGACGCGCGAGCAGCTGACCGGCATGTACGAGCGGGCGCTGCGCCATCCCAAGGTGCTGATCCTTGGGCACGTGGGGCGCTCGGGGCTGGACGTCGACATCGACGCGATCGCCGAGACGGCCCGTGACCTAGGCAAGCTCATCGAGATCAACGAGAGCAGCCTGTTCGGGAACAAGGACTCGAGCGAGCGGTGCCGGGAGATCGCCCAGCGCTGTCGTGCCGTTGGCTGCATGGTATCGACCGCCTCGGACGCGCACATCTCGCACGACGTGGCTCGGCTCGACCGCACCCGCGCTCTGCTCGAGGGCATCGGCTTTCCCGCGCGCCTGGTGGCGACGCGCGATGCGGAGCGGTTCTGCGACGTGCTGGACCGGGCGCTTGCCTAGCGCTCCGACACGCGCCCCGAGCGCACGGCGACGCCCCGGTGGCTACAGCTCGATGCTCAGCCCGACGGGACAGTGGTCGCTTCCGTAGACCTCGTTGAAGATGCACGCGCTCTTCACGCGGTCAGCAATGTGATCGCTCACCAGGAAGTAGTCGATGCGCCAGCCGGTGTTGTTCTGACGCGCGCGTCCGCGGTAGCTCCACCAGCTGTAGGCGCCGGTCAGGTCCGGATGCTGCGCACGGAAGGTGTCGGTGAAGCCGGCGTCGAGCAGCTTGCCAAAGCTCTCGCGCTCCTCGTCGGAGAAGCCTGCGTTGCCACGGTTGGGACCGGGGTTCTTGAGGTCGATCTCCTCGTGGGCAACGTTGAAGTCGCCGCAGGTCACAACGGGCTTGTCGTTGGCGAGGCTGACAAGGAAGTCGCGATAGGCCCGGTCCCACGCCAGGCGAGTCTCGATGCGCCGCAGCCCGTCCTGCGCGTTGGGCGTGTAGACGTCCACGAACCAGTAGGTGGGGAACTCCAGCGCGCAGACGCGTCCCTCGTCGTCGGCCACCTCGCATCCGATCTGGCGGATGACCTGCAGCGGTTCCTGTCGGCTGAAGACGGCCGTGCCAGAGTAGCCCTTGCGCTCGGCGTGGTTCCACGTCTGGTGGTAGCCCTCCGGCTCGAACTTCAGGCCCGCGCGCTGCTCGTCTTGGAGCTTGGTCTCCTGGAGGGCGAAGACGTCGGCGTCAAAGTGGGAGAAGATCTCGGGAAAACTCGGATCCTTTCTCATGGTGGCCCGCAGACCGTTGACGTTCCATGAGACAAGGCGCAGCTCACGAGGGGTGCTGGTGGACATGGGTCTCCTTGGGGTCGCGGTTGACGTGCCCAGTATATCGGACGGTGGGGACCCGCGCAGGCCCTGGGGTGCCCCTGGGCGCGCCCGGTCCGCCGGGGCCTGGGGGATCCATCGGATCGCGAGAGGGTGCGCGGAGGATGGGGGGCTAGCGTCCCACGAACTCCAGCACGCGTGGGAGGTCGCGCTCGAGCTGCGCGTGCCCCGCGGTATAGGCATGGTGCAGCCTGGACGTGTCGAGGGTGCCGTTGCTCACGGGCATCTCGTCGGGGCGGATGACCAGCGCGCGTCCCCCGCGCTCCAGCTCGGCGATGCGGTCCAGCTCGACGTTGTAGCGCTCGGGGCGGGTGAGGGTCGCCTCCAGCAGGTGGGGCGCGTCGGCGAACATCCGCTTGAACAGGGTGCGCCACACGGGAGTCACGGGCCGCTTGCGGTAGCCCTTGGGGCGTGTGGCGAGCAGCACGAAGCGCTCGAAGCCGTCCTGTTCGGCGAGGTGGACGGGAAGTCCGGCGCCAGTTCCCAGGCCGCCGTCGTAGAACGTGCGGCCGTCGAGCGGCTCCGGCCTCATGGCCACCGGGACCGTCGAGCTGGCTCGCACGCGCGCGATCATGTGCCAGACGTCGGGCATGTCGTCCTTGGTGAAGCTGGCGGTGCGCCCCGTGGCCCCTTCGAAGGCCTGGATGCGCAGGCGTGCGGGATTGGCCACGAACCGATCCCAGGCAAAGCCGCAGAAGCCGTCGCGAATGCAGCCCTCGTAGAGGTAGTCGGCGTTGAAGTACCCCCTGCCGCGCAAGAAGCTTCCCACGCCACCGACCGGCTCGTTCCCATCGATGGCCAGAAAGGCCATGTGGACGCGCGTCTGGTCGCGTGAGAGGTAGTTGACGGCATGGCTGGATCCGGCCGAGATCCCGCAGACGTAATCGAAGTAGACGCCCCGCTCGAGCAGCAGGTTCACCATGCCGGCCGTATAGGCGCCCCGGTAGCCGCCGCCCTCGAACGCCAGGGCGCAGCCAAGCACGTTGCTGGTGAGGGCTTCGCCGCGCCGCCTTGGGGAACGTGCTTCCTCTGTCACGACCGACGCCTCCCCTCAGTGCTAGCATCAGGGAGAAATGGTACTCCTTGAAGTGCGTCGCCAGGGCGTGGTGTCAAAAAAATGTTGGACATGTCCGGCCCTGTGGCGCACTCGCGCGGTCGATGTCAGGAAGGGGGCGCCATGGCGACCACGGTTCACGATCCTATCCGAGCGGCCGAGGAGCTGCGCCTGCGCGTGGACAGGGCGCGGCGCGTGGTGTTCTTTGGTGGCGCGGGCGTCTCGACGGCCAGTGGCATCCCCGACTTTCGCAGTGCCGACGGCCTCTACAGCCAGCACTTCGCCTACCCGCCGGAGACCATGCTCTCCCACAGCTTCTATGAGACCCACACGGCGGAGTTCTTCGACTTCTACCGCGAGCGCATGGTCTGCCTCACGGCCAAGCCCAACCAGGCGCACCGCAAGCTGGCGGAGCTCGAGCGGCAGGGAGTGCTCGAGTGCGTGGTCACGCAGAACATCGACGGACTGCATCAGGCGGCGGGATCGCGGCGCGTCTGGGAGCTGCACGGCTCGGTGCACCGCAACGTCTGCCAGCGGTGCGGGCGCGTGCATTCGGCCGAGTGGGTGCTGGGCACCACCGGCGTGCCCGCCTGCGAGGCGTGTGGCGGACCGGTGAAGCCCGATGTGGTGCTCTACGAGGAGGCCCTCGACGAGCGGGTGCTCGAGGAGAGCCTCAGGGCCATCGCCAGCTGCGACCTGCTCATCGTGGGCGGCACGAGCCTGGTGGTCTACCCGGCGGCCGGCCTCATCCAGTACTTCCGGGGAGACGAGCTCGTCATCTGCAACCTACAGCCGACGCCCCGCGACGATGCGGCGGACCTCGTGTGCGCCTGCGACATCGCGCGTGCGTTCGACTGGTGATGTCGCCGTCGTCCTCCCCTGCGTACGCTAGCGGCAGGGGTCGTGGCGTCCGGACAGTCCTGTAAGGGTGGTCCGTCTCTCGTGCGCCTATGAGTAGAATGGGGGACGTCGTTTTCGTTCGACCAGCAGAAAGTGACCGATGAATAAACTCTTTGCGAACCTTGACCGGCGCTACGCCAAGATCTGCCTCTACGCGGGCGCGACCGTGGTGCTCGTGGTCGTCACCTGCTACGCGCTGCATGCGGCCCTGCCCGTGCTCACCACGCTCTGGCAGCTGGTGAGTGCCGTGCTGGAGCCGCTGGTCTACGGCGCCGCCCTGAGCTACGTGCTGAACCCCTTGGTCGGGCGGGTTGCCCAGCTGCTTGGGCGGTGGCCGCGCTACGCGAACGACGCGCTTCGGCGGCGCACGGTCGCCGTTGCCATCAGCGTGGCCGTGGTGGTGATCCTGCTGCTGGCGCTCGTGTCGCTGATGCTGCTCATGATCACGCAGAGCCTCGTGACCCTCAACTGGGACACGATTCTCTCCCTGTTCGACACGGTGAGCGAGGACCTCACGAGCTACCTTTCCGTGGCGGAGGAGCGCCTGCGCGACCTTGGCTTCGTCACCAAGAACACCAGCGGCGGCCTGCTCGCGGCGTTCTCGAGCGTCAAGGACACGGCCACGACGACCGTCTTCTCGGTCGTCTTCGGCGTGTACCTGCTCATCGACGGCCCGCGCGTCTCGGGCTATCTGGGGCGCGTCATGCGGGCGGCGCTGGGAGACCTCTCGGTGGTGGACATGAAGCGCCTTCTGGCCGACGCGGACCGCGTCTTCTCGGGCTACTTCCGCGGACAGGGCATCGACGCGCTCGTCGTGGGAGTGTCCGCAGCCATCGTGCTGACGGCCGTCGGCGTGCCGTACGGGCCGGTCATCGGGCTGCTTGCCGGCCTGGGCAACCTCATCCCCTACGTGGGCGGCATCGTGGGCTTCGGTTCGGTGGTGCTGATGTGTCTGCCCGAGGGCCAGTGGACCACGATGCTATTGGGCCTCATCGGCATGGGCATCGTCATGTTCGTTGACGGCAACATCATCAACCCCCGCCTGTTGTCCGAGAACGTGCAGGTGCACCCGATCCTGGTGGTCGCGGCGCTCATCGCGGGCGGGGCCGTGGGCGGGCTGGCCGGCATGCTGGTGGCCGTTCCCACCGCGGCGTTCCTCAAGATCCAGCTCGACCGCTGGCTTGTGGAGCGTGGGGCCTGAGCGTCTCGTGCGTACCCCACCTCGGGCCGTCTGCGCGCGATGCGCAGCCCCTTGTGACACGGACGACGCGCACGGGCCGCCGTCGCCTGTGAGCGGCGCCCCTGAGGCTCCTTCGGTGAGGCCCGCGAGCTGATAGGACCGTGAACGGTCCCCCTTTCTGGCTCGGCCTCTGGGCAGGCCCGCTACAATGGTGCTATCTGTATCGTTCGAAAGGGACTGCACGCATGCTCAGAGACGACTACTCAACCTGGCACTGCGGGCGTCACGAGATCTCTCTCTCGCGCCCGCGCATCATGGGCATCCTCAACGTGACCCCTGACTCCTTCTCCGATGGGGGAGACCACCTTGATGCCAAGGCGGCCATTGCGCGCGGCCTGCAGATGCTCGACGAGGGGGCGGACATCATCGATGTGGGCGGCGAGTCCACGCGCCCCGGGCACAAGCCGGTGTCGCTGGAGGTGGAGGCGGATCGCATCGTCCCGGTGGTTCGTGCGCTGGTAGAAGCCGGGGCCATCGTGAGCGTGGACACCCGCCATGCGCAGGTGGCCAAGGTCTGCCTCAGGCTGGGAGCCTCCATCATCAACGACGTCTCCGGGTTCACCGACCCCGCCATGGTGTCGGTGGCGGCGGAGTCCGACTGCGGTTGCGTGGTCATGTGCGACAGCGAGTTTCGCACCGGGGAGCCAACGCGCAAGTCGGTGGTGCTCGAGTCCACCAACCCGCGCCGTCGGACGCCCGAGCCGCGTCAACTCCCGGCCACGCGCCGTCGCTTCACCCTGCCCGAGGAGGCCCCCATCATGCGGGCCATCATGGGGTTTCTGGGCGACCAGGCCCGTACGCTGCAGCGCGCGGGCGTCGCCCACGACCGCATCTGCATAGACCCGGGCCCAGGGTTCAACAAGTCCACCGACGAGGACGTGGTCATCCAGCGCGCCATGCGCAAGCTTGACTCCATGGGCTACGTGCTCATGAGCGCTGTCTCGCGCAAGCGTTTCGTGGGAGCCGTCGCCGGCGTCGCCCAGCCGAAGGAGCGCGACGCCGCGACG
>JAWRIT010000178.1:0-26538 GCA_040268355.1 Atopobiaceae bacterium
AGAGGTGGGCGGGGGTGCGCCGAGGTGCGTCAGACGGACTCAGACGACCTCTGAGCGCAAGGCCTCCACGATGCTGGTCGCACCGCTGCGACGCAGCGCGAAGATCACGCTGAAGACCGTCACCACCACGACGCCGAGCGCGCCGACGCCCAGGTGGACCCAAGGGACCATGAGCGGGATCCCCTCGAACGACAGGCCGAAGCCCTGCCAGATCCCCACATCGACGAGCGCCACCAGCACCAGTCCCAGCGCCAGGCCCCGCACGGCGTAGCTCGCGCACTCGCAGGCGATCATGCGGGAGAAGGCGGACGGGCTCATCCCCACCGAGCGCAGCACGGCAAACTCGCGCACCCGCAAGGAGATGCTGTTGGAGAGCGTGTTGAACACGTTGGCGATGGCGATTAGCATGGTGATGGCCGAGAACAGCAGGGTGAACAGACGGATCGTCCAAAGGACGGCACGCACCTGACGCATCTGACCGGTCACGTCATAGACCGACAAGGTGAAGTCGCCGGCGAGCGAGGTGATGGCGTCATTGATGTCCTCGGAGATCGCTGAGGTGCCGTCGGTCCGAATGCTCAGCACGCCGGTCGACGCCTCGAGGGTGGGGTGCGTGTCGAGCAGCCGTGCGGGCGCGATGAGGTAGGGATACATCACCGTGGCGTCATCGAAGGCCATCACATCGGTGTACTCTGTCGTGGTGCCGCCCAAGTGCAGCGTCCAGCTGCCTTCGGGCACCTCGCCTGCCCCCAGCCGCTGCAAGGTGTCGTCGTCCGGGACGTCGATCGCCGGCCCACCCGTGTTCACCACGGTGATGTCGCCTGTTGCGGCGAAGGTGTCCACGATGCGCAGCGGTTGCGTCGTGTCATCTTGCATCATCCCCTGGAAGGCGCCCAGGGCGAGCACCGTGTCGTCTGCCGCAGGATCTATGCCGGCCTCTTGGGCGAGGCGGTCCCAGGTCTCCTCGTCAACGAAGGAGATCGACGCGTCGCCCACATAGGCGCCCGAGTCGGCGATCTGGGCCGCATAGAGGCCCTCTTCCGGAAAACCCATCTCGCGCGCGACCTCGTCGTCTTTCTCCATGGCGTCACGCAGGTCGTCGGTGATGAGCGACGCCGGAATGACCACTGGAAGCGATCCTTGCAGTTCGGTCTCAATGACCTCTGCGCCCTCGAGCTCGTCGGTCGCGCGCGCGGCCATATCCAGCGTCTCGGCGAGCTCGGCGGCGTCCATCGTGAGGCCGGCATAGATCCGTGCGAAGGAGTCGCTCCGCACGCTGGCCCCCTCGCTCACCGCAAAGGTCTCGAACGGACGCAGGTACTGCGTGATGACGCCGGAGGTCACGAACAGGGCGAAGCTCACCCCGAGCGACAGCGCGACCACCCGTCCCCGCGACGTGGAGCGCGAGAGGTTGCGGTGGGCCACAAACCCCGGAACGCCCGCCATGCGAGCGAGGGTGGAGGGCAGCGACGCCGCCGAGCTCGGAAGGGCGTCGTGCCGGCTCGCACGCTCGATCTCGCGCCGGGCGGACGTGCCGATGCGCACGTCACGCGTCTGCCGAATGGCCTCCACCGCCGAGACCCTTCCCGCGCGACGGGCGGGAACCCAGGCGCTCACAAGCAGCACCACCAGGGCGAGCACGGCGACAAGCAGCAGTATCTCTGGACTCGCATAGAGCTCGAGCACGCCCGTGGTGCCCGTCAGCTCGGAGAGAACGGGGTCGATCGCCCGCAGCGCCACGCCCACACCCACAAGGCCCGCACCGATTCCCAAAGGAATGCCCACGACACCGATGAGCAGCGCCTCGGAGAGCACCATGCCCCGCAGCTGCCGCGCGGACGCCCCCTGGGAGGCCAGCAGGCCGAACTGACGGGTCCGCTCGCCCACGGACAGGGCGAACGAGGTGAAGATGAGCGACACGGAGGTCACCACGATGACGGCGACGAGCACCTTGGCGATGGCCCACACGCCCTCGAAGAGCGACCGCTCCTCGACGATCCCCGCATACCGCACCAGGTTCCAATGGATGTTGTAGTCGGGCAGCACGAGATGGGTGGCGGGGGTGACGTCAGGGTGCTCCATGACCTCCATGCCCATCTCGAGCTCCTCGAGGGAGGTGTAGCCGTCGCAGCAGGCCCACACGCTCTGCGAGGTGGGCAGGCCCGCCAGCACGTCCGAGCCGCCCGGAGCGGTCAGCGCGATGGTGGCAGACCCTGACGCGGCGAGGTTGCTGCCCAGGTAGTCGTTCTGCGGCAGTCGGAAGCCCACGACCGTGTAGGTGTGGCGCTCGGGCTGTCCCTCCTGGACCCACGACCAGTCCCCCTCATCCGGCAGACGCCAGTCCGTCGCGTTGGTGGGGCCGGTGTCCCCAGCGGCGAGCGTCCCCAGATCGAGCGTGACGGTCGTCCCCAAGTCGAGCGGGCCGTCGCTGGCGAGGCCGCTGAGCCCGTCGATCCGCACCTCGCCAACGCTCTCGCTCGAGATGATCTCGCCCGTCTGCGCGTCCATCTCGACCTCCGAGTACGCCTCGGTGACACCGGGCTGCTCGCCGGCGGAGAGCGTCATGCCCTTGAGGCGGATCGGGAGCACGATCTCGTCGGCCGTCTCGGGCAGGCGCCCCTCGGCGAGCTCAGGCACCTTGACCAGCGCCTCGGCCTCTTGCTTGGTCCCCTTGAGGCCACGGGGGAGCTCGATGACGGCCAGCCGGTTCACGCCCAGACGGTCGGTGGCCTCCTGGTCGAGCAGCGCGGATCCCAACTCGTGCGAGGTGGCCACCGCGCTGACGCGCTCGTCGCGCACCAGGTCGTACACGGCGGCGTTGCTTGCCGCCCCACTCCAGACATACCACGTCCCCTCGGTCTCGCGCGCCCTCTGAAGCAGGCCGTGGTCAAGGCTCGTCACGGCCGTGAGCACCGCGCACACGAGCGCGGTCGAGAGGATCACGCCCGCGAGCGAGACGAGCGTGCGCACGCGATTGCCCATAAGCGAGCGCATCGTGATTCTCCAGAGGATGCCACCGCGGCGCGCGCTGCGACCGCGCTTGGCGCCGCCGGCACCAGGCGTGTCCGTTCCCTGGCCCCTCGCCATGGCTATCCCCGCCTTTCGTCGCGCACGATGCGGCCGTCCTCGATGGCGACCACACGGCGAGCCATGGCGGCGATGTGCTCGTCGTGGGTGATCACGACGAGCGTCTGACGCAGGTCACGGTTCGAGGACCGCAAAAGGGACATGATCTCGGCGGAGTTGCGCGAGTCGAGGTTGCCGGTCGGTTCGTCTGCCAGCACGATGGCCGGACTGTTGAGCAGGGCGCGACCGATGGCCACGCGTTGCTGCTGCCCGCCCGAGAGCTGGTTGGGCAGCTGGTGCTCGTGACCGGCGAGCCCCAGCTGGTCGATCATCGAGCGCAGGCGCGCGTCGTTGACCTCGCGCCCGTCGAGCAGGACCGGCAGGGTGAGGTTCTCGGCGACGTCGAGCACGGGGATGAGGTTGTAGAACTGGTAGACGAGCCCGACCTCGCGCCTGCGAAAGACCGCCAACTGCTCGTCGGTGCGGGCATAGATGTCCTCGCCGTTCATGCGGACGGTGCCCGAGGTGGGCCGGTCGACGCCGCCGAGCAGGTGCAGCAGCGTGGACTTGCCCGATCCCGAGCTCCCCACGATGGCCACGAACTCGCCTGGCTCGATGGAGAGGCTCACGTCGTCGAGCGCGCGGGTCGCCGTCTCTCCGGTGCCATAGACCTTGGACAGATGCTCTGCCACGAGTATTGGTTGCATGGAAGTTACCCCTGACCTGTGTGTGGATCGTACCTGACATGATGGGACCGCAGCCCTGCGTCCACCTAACGTGCGGCTGACGAAACTGTCAGGTGCCGCCACACGCAGGACATCGCGGCCCTGCGCGCCCCATACGTCACGGCTCAGACGACGAGCTTGTAGAAGGCGATGTCAAAGCAGGCGCCGCCGAGGCCATCGGGCGGTCCTTCCGCGTTGCCCGCCGTGAGCGAGCCGTCCTGCGCCTCGACGAGCGCACGGGCGAGCGAGAGGCCGATCCCGACCCCCGTCGGGTTCGCCTCGCTCGGACCGGACGCATCCTCCTCGCCCCGATAGAAGCGCTCGAAGATGTGCGGGAGATCCTGCTCGGAGATGCCTGGCCCGCTGTCCTCGACCCGGATGCGACAGGCGACGGCGTCCTCCCAGCACCGCAGGCGCACCGTCCCGCCCATCGGCGTGTGCTCGAGACAGTTCTTGAGCAGGTTGGAGATTGCCTCCCCCGACCACGAGCGGTCGCCCTCGAAGGACGCCCCGCGCTCGACCTCTCGCTCGAAGGAGACGTCGGCGAGGTCGAACGAGATGGCGAGCGAGGCGAAGGACTCGTCCACGAGCCGCTCCACGTCGACGGTCTGGCTCTCCAGGCGCACCACACCGGCGTCGATGCGCGCCAGCTTCAGAAGCGAGCTCACGAGCCACTGGACGCGCGAGAGGAGCCGCTCCGCGTTGCGCACGCGGTCGAGGCGGACCGGCGTGTCGGCGTCCCGGCGCATGAGCGCCAGCTCGAGGCCCAGCGAGGTGAGCGGCGTGCGGAGCTGATGGGAGATGTCGGCGAGGGCGTCGGCGAGCGAGGTCTTCTCCTGCTCGAGGTCGTCGTTCGCCACCTGCAGGCGGGAGAGGGTCTTGGAGAGCTGGTTGGCGAGCACCGCCAGCTCGCCCTCGTTCATGTCGTCGAGCGAGACGTCGCGCTCGCCCGCGAGGACCGCGTCGACGCGAGCGGAGAGCGTGGCGATCCGCCGGTAGCGCCAGGCCGTCATGGCAAGTCCGATCAGGGCGCAGCAGAGGGCGCAGACCAGCGTGAGCAGCCCTGCGCGCACGTCTGCGACCGACATCACGACGAGCGCGCCCGCCACCGCCACCGCGCACGAGAGGACGGCCTGCAGGCGCACCTCGCGGTTGCGTAGAAGCATCAGTCCGCGCTCCGGTAGCCCACGCCGCGGACCGTCTGGATGATGGTCGGCTCGGCAGGGTCGTCCTCGATCTTCTCGCGCAGGCGGCGCATGTACACGTAGAGGGTGTTGTCCTCGATATAGGCGTCGGCGCTCTCCCACAGGGCCTCGCGCATCATCTCGCGCGTCACGACGCGGCCGGGATTGGTCGCGAACAGCAGCAGCAGCCGGTACTCCACGGCGGAGAGCGGGACCTCCTCCCCGCGCTTGGTGACCCGCATGCGCGAGGGGCTGATGACGAGCGGTCCCAGGCTGATCGTGCGGTCGGTGTCGGCATGTCGGCGCAGCACCGCGGCGATCCGGGCGAGCAGCTCGCGCGGGCGGAACGGCTTGGCGACGTAGTCCTCGGCCCCCATGGCAAGACCCGCCACGGTGGTGAGCTCGTCGTCCGAGGCCGTGAGGAAGATGACGGGCACGTCCGGGTGGGCCTGGTTCAGCGCGGCGCACACGGCAAGCCCGTTGCCCTCGGCCAGCGTCACGTCGAGCAGGACGAGGTCGGGATGGGACTGCTCGACCCGCGCGATGGCTCCGGCCTGCGTGCGGACCGCATCGACCTCGTAGCCTTCCGAGACCAAGAGCTCGGCAAGCGTCCGGACGATGTCGACATCGTCCTCGACCAACATAATATTCATGGCATCTCCTCTCCCCCCAAGCTTAGCTCAGGAGCACCCGCTCTTACGATACTCCTTTCGGTTTCGTCATGAGTAAATCGCGCGTCAAACCGAATAATACAGTGCGCCAAGCCGTGGGGAGCAGGGACGCTCACTCGTCGCTGCCGATGGCGCCAAGCACCCAGTTCACCCGCAGGATGATGAACAGCGAGATGCTCGCGATGACCAGGAAGATGGCGACGGGGGTCGCGTAGGTGAGCAGGGTGATGACGCGGCCGTCGCTGGTCGCCGCGAGGCGTCCGATCGCCGCCGTCTGCAAGGAGTAGAGCGACACCAAGGCGCAGGAGAGCGAGAGGGCCTTGCTTGCGCTGACGAGCGGGTCCTCGAGCTTGCGCCATTTGTGCAAGTTGACGATCGCCGCCGTCACGCTGTAGAAGGCGAAGAGCGCCGCGCCCACGAGCATGTGCGTGGCGTAGCTGGGACGCGAGCCCAGGCGGTTCGAGATCACGCCGAGCACCATGACCACCGTCGTGAGCATGAGGAGCCAGACGCCGGTGCGCCGGTAGCGCCGCAGCTCCTCGCGACCGTCGGCGGCCATCGTCTGCATGTAGGTCACGATGTTCACGCGCATGAACGTGAGCCACGCGTAGTAGACCGACAGGGCCCCGAACCACAGCGAGTGCCGCTGGTAGGCGTTGTACGCCTGATAGAAGACGAAGAACAGGTTGATGACGGCGCTCACCTTGGTGGAGGTCGCCGCACGGAGCCAGGGGTCGTTCTGGTAGGACTCCCAGAACCGCCTGAGCGGCGCCTTGACGACGGTCTCCAGAAAGGACGAGCGGTCGGTGCGAATGCGCCTGACGACCCAGCCGGCGGCCTTGGCGACGTCCTGCGCGATGTCGGCGTTCACCAGGGGCGCCTGCCCCATCTCGCCACCGATGGGCTCGGTGGCGACAGGCGGCCGCTCGCGGTCGCGGCTGTGATCACGCGCGCGGTCATGCTCGTGGTCGCGGTCGTGCTCGCCCATCGTGCCTCCCCCATCGCAACCACCGCCTGCAACACCTTGAGCGTAGCAGATGAGCCAGGCGCCCGCGCGCTCGAACCCCCCGAACGTTTGATGTGCGGGTGCGGTGGACCTGTGGGGAAACGTCGCCTCTTTCCGCAGGCCCACCGCCTGCCGGACGCGGTCCTCCGACACCTGTCAGGGCACAAGCCGCTCGGTGAGGTCGAGCAGCTCCTCGGCGAAGCCGACGCGGTACTCGCGGAAGACCACCTCGCCCAGCTCTTGGGTCTCGTCGAGGTCGACGTCGGCGGCGATGCCGAAGTCACGGTCCCCCTCGGGGTCGCGGAAGGTCTGGCGCACGTGCCACACGTGGGAGCTCCGCTCGTCCGTCTCGACGATCTCGAGGTAATCCCGGGACCGGGCGTCGGCGTCGAGCAGGACCTCGTCATGGGCGTCGTAGTAGGCCTCGAGCGCGGAGCGCCACCTCGGCGCCCGCCAGCCCCACGACCCGTCAAGCTCCCCCAGCTCCTCGACGCGACTCTCGGCAGCAAGCCGCACGCGTTGGAAGAGGGCGTTGCGCACGAGCACCGTGAGCGCCCGCCGATCATGCACGACCTGGTCGGCCGCTGCCGGCGCCGCGACGTCGGCGCCCGTGTCGTCGTCCTCGCCCGTGCGCGCCCACTCGTCCACCAGGCTCGAGTCGACCGTGCGCACCACCAGGCCCAGCCAGCTGATGATGTCCTCGAGGCGCTCGTCGCGCTTGGCCTCAGGAACGGTGCGCTCGAGCGACCGATAGGCCTCGGAGAGGTAGCGCAGCAGGATCCCCTCGGCCCGTGCGATGCCGCATCGCTGCACGTAGCCCTTGAAGTCCGAGGCGCCCTCGACCATCTCGCGCAGGACCGACTTGGGCCTGAGCTCGAAGTCGGCCGCCCAGGGCACCTCGGCGCAGTAGCGGTCGAAGGCCGCCTCGAGCAGCTCCTCGAGCGGCTTGGGGTAGGTGACCTCCTGCAGCCGCTCGATCCGCTCGTCGTATTCGACGCCGTCGGCCTTCATCTGGGCCATCGCCTCGTCGCGGGCCCGCCGCTCCTGCGCCACGAGGATCTGTCGCGGGTTCTCGAGCGTCGCCTCCACCATCGAGATGACGTCGAGGGCGTAGGTCTCGCTCTCCCGGTCGAGCAGCTCGAGCGCCGCGAGCAGGAAGGGCGAGAGCGGCTGGTCGAGCGCGAAGTCGTCGGGGACGTCGATGGTGGTGACGTAGGCGTCGGAGCCGTCCTCGGCCGTCTCGCGCACCACCACCCCCACTGCCAGCAGGGTGTCGAACAGCTCGTCGGTCCGCGCCAGCAGGCGGAGCTTCTCCTCGTCGCTCTGCAGCGACGACTCCACGAGCGAGCGCACGCGCGCACGGGCGTCACCACCCTGGCCGATCTCCGCCAGGACGAGGGAGTTGGTCACGCGCAGCCGGGGGCGCAGCGGCTCCGGATCGGCGGCCACGAGCCGCTCGAAGGTCTGCCGGTTCCATCCGACGAAGCCCGCCGGCGGCTGCTTGGTGCGGACCTTGCGGGCGCGCTTCGGGTCGCCCCCGGCCTTGGCGAGCGCGCGGGCCCGCTCGATGTCGTACTCGGTGGCCTGCACGATGACCGTGCCCTCGAGATCAAAGCCCGCACGGCCCGCACGACCGGCGATCTGATGGAACTCGCGGGCGTTGAGCCGACGGCTGCGGTGGCCGTCGAACTTGGCGAGCGCCGTGAGCAGGACCGTGCGGATGGGGACGTTGATGCCCACGCCCAGGGTGTCCGTGCCGCAGATGACCGGCAGCAGCCCCTCCTGGGCGAGCCTCTCCACGAGCAGCCGGTAGCGAGGCAGCATCCCCGCATGGTGCACGCCGACGCCGGCGAGCAGCAGGCGGCGCAGGGTGCGCCCGAACAGGGTGGTGAACCGGGTGCCCGCGACCGCCTCCTTGATGGCGTCGCGCTGCTCGCGCGTGCTTATCCCATAGCTCGCCAGCGACTGCGCACTCCTGAGGGCGGCGTCCTGCGAGAAGTGAACGATGTAGAGCGGCGCCTTGTCCTCGCGCAGGGCCAGCTCGACGGTGGCCTCCAGCGGCGTCTCCACGAAGTCGTAGGACAGCGGCACCGGACGCGGGGCGTCGAGCACGGCCTCGACCGGACGCTCCCCCTGGCGCTCGAGCAGCCCCGTGACATGGGACATGTCCCCCAGGGTGGCGCTCATGAGCAGGAACTGCGTGTGCGGCAGCGCAAGCAGGGGAACCTGCCAGGCCCAGCCGCGGTCGGGGTCCGCGAGGTAGTGGAACTCGTCGGCGGCGACCCGGGCGATGCCGGCGTCGTCGCCCCACCGAAGGGCGTCGTTCGCCAGAATCTCCGCCGTGCAGCAGATGACGGGCGCGTCGGCGTTGATCACCACGTCCCCGGTGATCATGCCCACGTTCTCCCGGCCGAGCACCTCCACCAGCTCGAAGAACTTCTCGCTCACGAGCGCCTTGATGGGTGCCGTGTAGTACGCCCGCTCCCCTGCGCAGAGCGCCATGAAGCAGAGGCCGAGCGCCACCAGGCTCTTGCCCGACCCGGTCGGCGTGCCCAGGATGACGTGGCTGCCCGCCGCGACCTCGAGCAGCGCCTCCTCCTGATGGTCCCAGAGCGTGAGCTCGCGGGCGGCACACCAGTCGAGGTAGCGCTCGAGGGCGTCCTCGGCCGGCAACGGGAAGTCCTCGTCATCGGCATAGGGGGCGAGCAGGGCGAGCGAGCCGTGGGCAAAGGGCTCGCGAAGCGCCTCGGCGAGGGCGGCGGTGTCAGTCATACGGATGGTCCTTGGGAGTCAGCGGCCGGTGGGCTCCCATTGTCGCACAAGGGCGGGCGCGCGAGACCCCATCCCGGACAGGGAGCTCCCGGGCGCGGGGCGAGGGCTGTCCCCGCTTCCGTCTTGCCCTGTGGCCCGCGGGCCTACGCCCCCGCCGTCCGAGCGAGCCCGGCCACCGCCGCACGAAGCTCCTCGGTGCGATTGGTGAGCTCCCAGGTGAAGTCCGGGTCCTCGCGGCCAAAGTGCCCGTAGGCCGCCGTCTTCTCATAGATGGGCCGCCAGAGGTCAAGGTCGCGGATGATGGCGCCGGGACGCAGGTCAAAGACCTGGTCGACCGCCGCGGCGAGCACCTCGTCGCCCACCTCCGCCGTCCCGAAGCTGTTCACCATCACCGAGATCGGCTCCGTCACGCCGATCGCGTAGGACAGCTGCACCTCGCAGCGCCGGGCGAGCCCCGCCGCGACGACGTTCTTCGCCACCCAGCGCGCCGCATAGGCGCCCGAGCGGTCCACTTTGGTGCAGTCCTTGCCGGAGAACGCCCCGCCGCCGTGACGCCCCATGCCGCCGTAGGTGTCCACGATGATCTTGCGGCCCGTCAGGCCCGCGTCGCCCAAGGGGCCACCGATCACGAAGCGCCCCGTCGGGTTCACGTAGAGCTCGGCCGCCTCCCAGGGGATTCCCGCATGGTCGAGCACCGGGCGAATGACGTGGGCGAGCATGTCCGAGCGCACCTGCCCCACCTCGACGTCGGAGGCGTGCTGGGTCGAGACCACCACCGCCGTCACCTCGACGGGACGCTCGTCCTCGTAGCGCACGGTGACCTGGGTCTTGCCGTCCGGCCTCAGGTAGGGCAGCGTCTCGTCCTTGCGCACCGCCGCCAGCCGCTCGGCGAGGCGCTGGGCCAAGAGGATGGGCATCGGCATGAGGGCGTCGGTCTCGTCGGTGGCGTACCCGAACATCATGCCCTGGTCGCCCGCGCCGATGCGCGCCACCTCGTCCTCGCCCAGGCGGGCGTAGGTGCCGTCGACCCCCTGGGCGATGTCCGCGCTCTGCTCGTGAATCATGTTGATGACGCCGCAGGTGTCGCAGTCAAAGCCGAACTTGGCGCGGTCGTAGCCGATGCGACGGATGGTCTCGCGCACGATTCGTTGCACGTCCACGAACTCCTGCGTGCGGATCTCCCCCGCCACGACGACCGTGCCCGTCGTCACGAAGGTCTCGCACGCGCACCGGACGTCGGCGACGCGCGCGGGAACGCCGGCGGAGGAGACGAAGCCCTCCCGCTCGAGGCGGATGCCCTTCTCCAGAAGCGCATCGAGGATCGCGTCGGAGACCTGGTCGCAGATCTTGTCGGGATGGCCCTCCGTCACCGACTCGGACGTGAACAGATAGCTGGTTGCTGCCATGGGTATGCCCCACTTCCTCCCGCCACGCGGGCTCATCTGGGGCGTCAGGAGAGCCCCGGGTTTGTTCAGAGGGGGCTCGCCGTTCGTGAACTCCCCGTCTTCCAGGCCCTGTGGCCTGCCGAGAATTGGCACCGTTCCTGCTTGGTGGTTGCCGGAGCGTCATCGGGCTCGGTCCCTCGGCTCTATGCGCCCGTTCGGGCACCTCTTGACGAGATGAGGACAGCGTATGCGATTGTGACCGTCCTGTAAACCGCATTTGGACAGAGCGATGGGAATGACCCTACGACGCGGCGCCCTCGATCCCGATGCCGCGCAGGGTCATGTCGACCAGGTCGTTGACGGAGATGGCGGGATCGAGCTGGACCCGACCACCTGCCACCCCCAGCGCGATCGCGATGAAGCCGCCCTCGGCGAACACCGCGGCCACCTTACTGTCGACGTCAGGGCGCACGAGGCCCTCGCTCTTCGCACGCTCGATCTGCGTGGCGATGACCTGCGTGGCGCGCATGAAGCGGGAGGTGACCTCGGGGGCGCCCGCACCCGACGACCTGCCGATCCCGTGGGTCATCGCCAGCGCCAAAGGGCTTCCGCCGCGCAGGCGATGGGCGAGCTCGGCAAAGAGCCGACGAAGCGCCTCGCGGGCCGAGGGGGCGTGCGCCACGACCGACTCGATCCCATCGGCAAGGTCGTCCACCAGGTCGTCGAAGATGGCGCCGATGAGCTCGTCGCGATCGGCGAAGTAGTAGTAGAGCGCGCCCTTCGACATGCGACAGCGTTCGGAGACCTCGCTCATCTGGAAGGACGTGCTCCCCCGCTCGACCATCAGCTCGCTCGCGGCGTCCATGATGCGCTCCCGCGTGAGGGCGCTCTTGCGCGTCTTGGATGACATGCGCAGGCGGGCGCGTCTGTCTGCGAGCCTCTTGCCGACCGCCTCGTGCGCGGCCGTGTGCATCGCCTTGACGCCACCCACGAGCTCGGTGACGACCTTCTCGCTTTTCCTTGGCATACCAAAACCCCCTCGACGAGCCTCACCCGAGGATACCATCTTGGCATAGCCGCCAAAACCCCTCTTGGATCCCGCGCTTGACAGGCGCGCGGCAGGGTGCGCCCGCGCGGCGCGCAGCGCGTCCGCACGCGCAGGCGGACGGCCACCCGCATGGCCGGGACCTGCCACGCGCCGCATGGCCTATACTGGTCGAGTTGCATACGTTCCGTTCGTTTCGCCTGGAAAGGTACCGCCGTGACCGAGACCACCATCCCCGTCCGCGTGCGCTTCGCGCCCTCCCCCACCGGCAAGCTCCACGTGGGCGGCGCCCGCACCGCGATCTACAACTGGGCCTTCGCGCGCGCCAACCACGGCACGTTCATCCTGCGCATCGACGACACCGACCCCACGCGCTCAACCGACGAGAACACCCAGGTGATACTTCGCGCCATGCGGTGGCTGGGACTGGAGTGGGACGAGGGTCCCGAGGTCGGGGGCGAGGCCGGCCCCTACTGGCAGACGGAGTGCCTGCCGCTCTATCGCGAGGCGGCCGAGCGGCTGGTCAGGGAGGGCAAGGCCTACTACTGCTTCTGCACGCCCGAGAGGCTCGCGGCGGACCGGGAGGCCGCCAAGCTGCGCAAGGACCCCTTCCAGGGCTACCAGCGGACCTGCCGCGGCATCGGAGTGGACGAGGCCCAGGCACGCGTGGACGCGGGCGAGCCACACACCATCCGCATCAAGGTGCCGCTCGACCGGGGCGACGTCGTGGTGCACGACGCGGTCCACGGCGACGTGCGCTTCGGCGCCCGCGAGCTCGACGACTTCATCATCTTCCGCTCCGACGGCACGCCCACCTACAACTTCGCCACCGTGGTCGACGACGCCCGCATGGGCATCACCCACGTCATCAGGGGCGACGACCACCTCTCCAACACGCCCCGGCAGGTCATCGTCTACGAGGCGCTCGGCGCGCCGACGCCCGTCTTCGCGCACATCTCCATGATCTTGGGCCCCGACGGCAAGAAGCTCTCCAAGCGCCACGGGGCCACGAGCGTCGAGGAGTATCGCGACGCGGGCTTTCTCTCCGACGCCTTCGTCAACTACCTCTCGCTTCTGGGTTGGTCGCCCGACGCGGACTCGACGATCATCCCACGCGAGCGGCTGGCCGCCGAGTTCTCCCTCGACCACGTGAGCACGAACCCCGCCATCATGGACCCCAAGAAGCTCGACTTCATCAATGGCGAGTACCTGCGTGCCATGAGCGACGACACCTTCGCGCGCGAGATTCTCCTCGTGCAGCTGCGTGCGGCGGGCCTGGAGCCCAGCGAGGGCCTCACACACGACGAGGCCTGGTACGTCCTGCTCGCCGCCGCCCTCAAGCCGCGCTGCACGCGCTCCTCGGACGTGGTCGACCAGGCGCGCTTCCTCTACGTCGCCGACGACGAGCTCGCCTATGACGAGAAGTCCGTGAAGAAGTGGCTCGCCAAGGCCGGGGCCGACGCGGCGCTCGACAGTGCGACGGCCGCCCTTGCGGCGCTTCCCGAGCAGGACTGGACGCCTGCGGCCATCGAAGCCGCCCTCGAGCCGCTACCGGAGCGCCTGGGCATGGGCAAGGGCAAGGTCTTCCAGCCCGTTCGCGTGGGCGTGGTGGGCCGTGCCGTCTCCCCCGGCATCGGCGAGACGCTGGCGCTCGCCGGGCGCTCGCACACCCTCGCCCGACTCGAGCGCGCCCGCTCGCTGGCGGGCTAGCCGCTCGCGCTCGCCAAGGTCGCTGACAGGCGCCGGTGTCCCTCATCCGCAGGCGCGCGTGACGAGGGGCGCCGGCGCCTCGTTTCAGGGCAGGTGCCAGCGCCACGCGCGCCGACGATTCCGGCTACTTCTCCTTGGACTCTGCGCGCTCCGCGGCCTCGCGTTCGGCGGTCTTGCCGCTCATGCGCGCGCCAGCCGAACCCCGGTGACCACCGAGCCGCTGCGTCGCACGTCGTGACCCGAGCCGTTGCTTGAGGCGCTGCACGCGACGGTAGATGCTCATCGTGCGGTTGCGCGTCGAGAGGCCCAGCAGCGGTGCGGCGACCAGCGTGGGCGCAAAGAAGGTCACGATGCGCCAGACCAGAAAGCCGGCCGAGATGGCCGACCCGAACATCGCGCCGTAGAACATCACGAAGCCGCCCTCGGCGCCGCCGGTGCCTCCCGGAAGCGGCACGGCAGAGGCGACCATCTGCACCATCGAGCCCGCGGCAAGGCACTCGACGAAGTCGCCCCTGATGCCAAAGGCGTTGAGCACGAACCAGGGGATCATGTACAGGCTCGCGAGCTGGGCCATGGTGACCACCAGCGTGAGGCCCATGGACGGAAGGTCCTGCGCAGCCTGCTTGAACGCCTCGGAGAACTCCAGGACCTGCACGTTCACGAGCTCGTCCCAGCGCTCGCGATTGCGCAGCAAGCCGTGCTTGGCCAGCAGCTCGATGGCCCAGTTGCCAAAGCGCATGACGAGCCCTGGGCAGAGGCAGATCACGAACAGCCCGACGCACTCGGCCAGGTGCACGCCAAAGACCACCAGGTTCAACACCACGATGTTGCCGTAGGTGTCGAAGAAGAAGCGCAGCTTTGCCGCCAACATCAGGGCGGCGAACAGCACCACCCCGAGCTGGAACATGATGAAGCGCGTGAACTGGGTGGCGCTCGCCTCCCCCACGTCGAGTCCCGTCCGGGAGAGGCGATAGATCTGCGAGGGGACGGCACCGGCCATCATGGGCGTCAGGTTGCCGAAGAACACGCCCGAGGCCTCCACGCTCATGAGGTCGCGAACGCCGACCGGGGAGTCGTGGTCGAGGTACACCGCGATCCCGTAGGCGATGACGCCGAAGATGAAGTAGAAGCCGTAGCAGATGGCGGCCCCTGCGATCCAGGCGGCGTCGACACGGGAGAGCGCCTCGAGGAAGGTCGCCATCTGCCCGCTTGCCACCAGGTAGATGAGGTAGACGACAACG
Organism: Atopobiaceae bacterium; assembly: GCA_040268355.1. Classification (GTDB taxonomy): domain Bacteria; phylum Actinomycetota; class Coriobacteriia; order Coriobacteriales; family Atopobiaceae; genus UBA1367. The sequence continues at coordinate 14,806 of JAWRIT010000178.1, forward strand.
ACCGCGCCCAGGAAGAGCGCTCCCTTGCGCGCCTGCGCCCGGTCGTCTCCCTGCGCCTTGGATCTGCCGGCACCCGCGCCCGACGACGAGCCGACCTGCAGTTTGACCCGCCGCTTGGTGTCATTGGCACCGCTTTTTTGGCTCATCCGTGCTCCTTCACGCGCCCCGGGCCGACGCCGGGCATCCCTTCCAAAACAGTCCCCATTCTAGCCAAACGCTACAATGGTTCGGAGGTCACCCGTACTCCTGTTGCACCACGACCCCGCAGGCTGTGAGGCACCCATGGCAAAGCACGCGCGCACCATAACCGACGAGCAGGCGAATCGCCTCGAACGCAACCGAGAGCTGCTGCTGAGCGTGCTCTCAGGGTGTCTAGACCGTAAGGCGCCCTCCATTCAAACTACGCCTCTCACCCTCGTGCTCGAACGCTTTCTCACCGACCGCGTCACGGGCGGCGTGATCGGCTTCGAGGGAAGCCGGGGCGTCGAGGCGATGCTACACGAGCTGGGACGCATCTTTGGCGGTGGCACTCTCGTGCGCGACGGGCATGTGGTGGGGCTCGACGGTGCCATCGCCATCGACGGCCAAGAGCGGCTCGTGCCAGTGCGCATCGGGGTGGGGGCCGGGTCGCAGCTGATAAGCGAGGTCGGACCGCTCGCGTCCGCCCCGGAGGCCCAGGCGGCGCTCGAGATGCTCGGACGGCAGCTCCACCTGGCGGGGCGTGCGGTCGGTCGCGAGATCGAGGCCGTCGCACAGGGCTACGAGCCCACCGTGCACTCCCCCTCCGACATCGTCTTGGTGCCCGTCTCGCACTATGCGCTCGCCAACGCCCACCTCTCGCGCACCGGGCGCTACGCCCGCGACATGATGCGCTGCACCGCCTCGACCACCATCCGCCTTGCCATGGAGGACGAGGATGCGGCCATCGACACCTTCCGGCTCGGCACGGCCCTGACGCCCATCCTCGCCTTTCTGACCGACAACACCTTCCGCATGCGCGGCAGCGACCCAAGCGAGACTCCCCGCATGGCGCGGCAGCTCGTGTGGGACCATGTCGACCCGACGCGCTGCGGCGTCGTGCCGGGGACCTTCGGCGCCCGCTTTGGCTTCTCGGCCTACGAGCGCTGGGTCGAGCAGCTGCAGCCGATCTCCTTCGAAAGCGACGACGGGGTCGTCTTCTCCTGTGGCACCGACACCTGCTCGCAGCTCATGTGCGAGCGTGACCTGAGCAGGAGCGAGGCGGAACGGCTGCTTGGGTGCGCCCTGCCGTCCGTGCGGTGGACGGGACAGCTCGAGCTGCGGGCGGCCGACTCGCTCGGGCCGCACATGGCCGTGGCCTACCTTGCGCTCGTCAAGGGGCTGCTGGGAGCCGAGGGCGGTCGGCGCGCGCTCGGGGAGCTTCTGGGGATCGGCCGCATCGACGAGACGCACGTCAGCGACGCCTTCGGCGAGCTTCGGGAGTTCGGGTGGGATGCGCGGGTCTACGGGCGGACGATCGGCCAGGTGGCAAACGAGCTTGCCACCATCGCCAGACGAAACCTGGACGAGCGCGAGGACCGTCTGGCGCTCGAGGGTCTGACGGTGCTCTGGGAGGTGCGCTCCGTTCCCCGCGACCTGCTCCTCGACGCCTGGAGGCGCGAGCACGAGCCGCTGTCCGAGGCCTCCGTCGCGCAGCTCTATGGCGAGGGGGCCATCATCCCCTACGACGAGCTCGACGGCGAGCCGCCCGAGGGCCAGACCTCGGTGATGACCATCATCTGAGACGCTGGCCGCCCCGGGTGGCGAGACGGGTGACGCTGGCTGCGGGCAGGGCCGACCGAAGGCACGTGGTCACGCCGACCGCTTGGGGGCCTGCCGGGGCCTGTCGCACGGGCAGGCGTCGCCTTACTGACAAGCCACGAGGGCGAGCATGCCATACTGAGGGAGTCGGCGCCAACGTCTGGAGACGCGTATGGACCCCAGGGGCCTCAACTTCAAATATGCCCTCGTCAACATTGGCTTTCTGCTGCTCGTCGCGGGAACGATGGGCTACGCGTACAACTTCCTCTCGCAAAGCGGCTTTTCCGACGGAACCATCGGTACCATCATGACGCTCATCAGCCTGCTGGGCGTCCTTGCCGGGCCGGCCGCCGGTGACCTTGTCGATCGCAGCGAGCGCATCACGCAGAAGATGTTCATCACCGCCTCCATGGTCGCCTGCGCCGCCGGAGCGGCCGTGCTGCTCCTGTTGCCGGCCGCCTCGCCCGCCATCATCCCGACCGTCGTCGTGGCGTTCGTGTGCGCGTCGATCGGCATGCCGCTGCTCAATGGCATGGCCTTCATCTACGAGCGAGCGGGCGGGGTCATCAACTACGGCCTCTGCCGGGGCCTTGGCTCCGCCGCCTATGCCGTGGGTTCCACCATCGTCGGGCGGCTGTGGGCGCAGCTGGGCACGAGCACCCTGCCGATCTGGGCGATCGCCGGGGCCGCCTTCACCTGCCTCGCCGTGAACCTCATGCCCGACGCGCCCAAGGAGCTCGCGGGCGAGCGGCACGAGAAGGACGAGGACGACATCTCCGTCCTGCAGTTCTTTGGCACCTACCGCGGTGTCACCCTCGTGGCGGTCGCGCTCGTCCTCATGTACTTCTGCCACTTCATCATCAACACGTTCATGGCCAAGGTCATCGGCATGTTCCAGACCGAGAACGTCGAGGAGGTCCAAGGCAACGCCCTGTTCATCGCCGCCATGCTCGAACTGCCCATGATGTTTGGCTTCTCGCTCGTGCTCAGGCGGATGAGCGTCGAGCGGATCCTGGTCGTCTCCTCCGTGATCTACTCCATCAAGCACCTGCTGACCTTCGCCGCGGTGAGCGTGCCGATGTTCTACGCCGCCATGGCCCTGCAGATGTTCAGCTACGCCGCCCTGGTACCCGCGACCGTCTACTTCGCAAACGAGCATGTCGACGAGAAGGATCGCAACAAGGGACAGGCCATCCTGACGGCGTCCGCGTCGGTCGGCGGGCTGCTCGCGAGCTTCGTGGCCGGCTGGCTGTTCGACTTCGTGCCGGTGCGCGTCGTTCTCGGGCTCGGCGCCCTCGCGTCGGTCTGCGGCACGGTGCTCATGGTCTTCGCCCTGCGCCAGATCTCCGCGAAGCGCGCCTGAGCGGAGGCGCGGCCGCCAGGACGGGGTGGGACTGCCCGTCGCGAGCGTCTCTAGGCCTTGGCGGGGTTGGTCACGATCCAGCAGCGAAACGAACGGCGCGAGCGCTCGAAGTCGTGGGTGACGACACGCTCGCTCACTTCCTCCACCGAGCAGCCCTGTGCCTTGAGGGCGCGGGCGTCAAGGTCCGCCTCGACGTCCTCGCAGGAAACAAGCAGCGTCCCGCCCGCCTCGAGCACCGCCACGGCGGACGCCGCGAGCGCCGGCAGGTCGCGCGCCGCCTGCCATGGCGCGCCGCCCTGTGCCGCCGGAAGCCAGGCGGGGGCCACACAGAGCACGAGGTCATAGCGCTCGCCCGCCTTTCGCGCATGGTCCAGCCACGCGCGGGGATCCGCTTGCGCGAGACGGGCGGAACCATCCGCGACACCGCTCTCGCGCAAGATGCGCCGCACGCCGTCGAGCCAGTCCGCGGAGCCGTCGACCAGCACCGCCTCACGCGCGCCCGCGACGATCGCCCGCACCAGCGCCGGTCCGGACGAGGCAAAAAGCGCCGCCACGCGGGTGCCCTCGGCATGTGCCGCCGCACGGTCGCGCACGCCACGCTGGGCCAGCGGCAGGGCCGTCTCCGAGCGGGCAAGGTCGATCGAGAGGCGGCAGCCGCCCTCCTCGACCGTCAGCAGTCGTCGCTCCCCCTCGGGTCGCCCCTGCGCGCGACCCTCGTCCCAAGCGCGGATCACCAGGTCGTCCGCGTGCAGGTCGAGAAGGGCCCCGGCGAGGGCCGCGGCGTCGGCCAGGCGGCGGGCGGCGCGCTGGGGGTCGACGGACGAGGGGCGACGATGCTCCTCCACCACGGCCACGCGCCTGCCCGCATCGGGACCGACGCCCTGGTAGAGGTCGATCGAGAGGGCGTAGTCGGGCAGGTCGGCGTCGTAGACGCGATAGCATCCCACGCCCTGCCTGCGTGCCCAGCGGCCCCGCTCCCGTGCAACCTTGCGCAGGCGCGCGGCGAACTGGACGCTGTTCCGCTCTGAGATGGCCACGCTCCGGGCCTGCCCCGAGAGCGAGACCACCTCATGGGAGAGGCGGCTGGCAAGGCCCGTCTCGTACAGGCGCACCCAGGTCTTGATGGGTCCGTTGTAACAGGCGATCGTCCTTGTCGGCACCAGGCCCAAGGCGGTGTCCAGGCCGGCGTCGGGCGTGATGGTCGCGGCCGTCCATCCAGCCGGCACGGCGTCCAGGGCTGCTGCGAGCGCGGCATAGGCCGCCGGCAGCTCCCGCTTCGTGAGCAGCCGCTCGCCGTAGGGCGGGTTGGCGACCAGCAGCCCCGGCACCGCGGCGGCGTCTGGGACCGACCGGAGACGGCGTGCGAGCTGCGCGGCGTCCTCCACGGCAAAGCGCACGAGCTCCGACACGCCGGCACGGCCCGCGTTCGCCCGCGCGACCTCCACCGCGCCTCGATCGATGTCGCCCGCAAGGATCCGCGCCGACACCTCGTCCGCCCCTCGGCGCTCGGCGTGTGCCGCGTCGAGCACGCGCTCCCAGAGCGCCTGGTCATGCTGGACCCAGCCCATGAAGCCCCAGCGACGACGCAGCAGGCCCGGCGCCACATGGGCGGCGATCAGCGCGCCCTCCACAGCAAAGGTGCCCGACCCGCACAAGGGATCGACCAGCACGCCGCCCGCCTCGGCCCACTCGGGCCACCCGGCGGCAAGCAGCACGCCGGCCGCCAGCGTCTCTTTGAGGGGGGCCGCCGTCTGCACGCCCGGCTGCCGGTAGCCCCGGCGGTGCAGGGAGTCCCCGGAGAGGTTGAGGTAGACCGTCGCCTTGCGGGGATGGACAGCCACGTTGATGGCGAGGTCCGGCTGGCGGGGGTCCACGTCAGGGCGCTTCCCGCGCAGCTCGCGGAGTCGGTCGCAGAGGGCGTCCTTCACCTTCTGCGCCGTGAAGGCGGTGTTGCGCAGCTCGCCGTTGGTGCCTCGCGCGTCCACGGCGATCGTCGCCTCAGGTGGCACGTGCCGCTCCCACGCGATCCCACGCACGCCCTCATAGAGCGCGTCGGCGTCGCTCGCGGCCACGCGGGCGAGCACCAGCTGAACGCGGGTGGCCACCCGACTCCACAGGCAGGCCCGGTAGCCATCGACGAGCTCGCCAAAGAAGATCACCCCGCCGACCTGCGGACGCACGCGGCGCATGCGAAGCGCGCGAAGCTCCTCGCCCAGGACCTCCTCGAACCCGCCCGCGCAGCGCGCGAAGAACTCGAGCCGAGGGGCGGGCGAGCCTGCGCCCTGTGCCCTGCGCCGCGCTGCCATGGTCGCGATCCGTGGGGTGTCGTACGCGCCGCGACGCTACGAGAGCGAGCGCAGCAGCGCCGTGGCCGCCTCGAGGGTGCCGAGCGCCGTGTCGCGCGCGTCGACCAGAAGCTCGTAGGGCAGATCCTCGCTCAGGACCGAGCAGGGCAGGTCGGCAGGAATCTTGTCCTGGTCGTCCGCCTCGCGGTCGCGGTGCCAGGTGCCACTCCCGTAATAGGCGGAAAGCTCCTGCAACCCGTCCAGCGCGTCAACGAGCGTGACGACGGCGCCGTTCAGCCCGTCGATCGCCGCGCGCGACGTGTTGAGCGCCTCTTCCATCTCCTGGATCCGCTCGATGCGATTCATGGTAAACCCCTCTCGTGGTGGTCGCGAAGCCACGTCCCGCGACGCGTGCCCGCACCCATGATACGCAAACGACCCCGCAGGCGTAATGGGCGGACGCCGTGGCGCACCTCTTGGGCGCCTTACGGTTTTGTCGCTTGCATTGCGTTCCCAACGCTGGTGCTATGCTTGCCTCTGTCGCTGCACGCGCCTGCCGGGAGGGGCCATGTTCAACGTCGTGCTGGTGGAGCCGGAGATACCGGCCAACACGGGCAACATCGGGCGCACCTGCGTGCTTGCGGGGGCGAAGCTGCACCTCGTGGGGCCGCTGGGCTTCGAGCTGACGGACCATGCCCTCCAGCGGGCGGGGCTCGCCTACTGGGAGAGCCTCGACGTCGCCACCTACGCCACCTGGGACGAGTTCGTGGCGCGCCATGAGGACCTTCGCGCCGCCTTCGGTCACCCGAGCGGGGCGGCAGGCCACAGAGGCGGCGTCCATCTCTTCACCAAACGAGCAGCACGTGCCTACACCGCCTCCACGTACCAAAAGGGCGATTGGCTCGTCTTTGGCAAGGAGTCGAGCGGCCTTGACGCGGGCCTCGTCGAAGACCACGCGGAGCTCTGCGAGCGCATACCCATGCTCGGCGACGAGACGCTGGGCAATGCGGGCGTGTGGCACGAGCGGTTCCGCCACCAGCATCCGGAGCTGCGGCGCGACATCTGCGGCAACTTCGTGGATCCCCGCGCCGGAGAGATCGTCTCGCTCAACCTCTCCAACGCCGTCGCCATCGTGCTCTACGAGGCCCTGCGGCAGACGGGCTTTCCCGGGATGCGCGTCTGAGGTGGCGTGGGGCCGGAGGCGCACTTGACATCCAGAAACGTTCCGATGTCACAGCCCTGTTTTCGCGTCTTTGGTGCTTGGCACCTCGCGCGTCCCGCGCCGCTCCAGCGCCTTGAACGCCGCGGGAGCCCCCGCCGTCAACGCGAAGAACACCGCCGCATGGCGTACGAGCTGGCCCCACAGCTCCCCCACCAGCGCGATGGCCACAGGTCCCACCAGCGCATAGGCGAATGCGAGCAGCGCGACTCCCACCGCCATGCGCAGGGCGACGCGCCGAGCGTCCAGGCCGTCCGTGGAGAAACGGACCACGCGCCGCTCGACGACCCAGCCCACCAGGACGCCCACCCAGACGCCCGCGCTCTTGTAGCAGTCCTCGATCATCTCTGCCGGGTCGACCGGCAGCTCGGCGCTCGTCGTTGCGGCCGGGTAGGCCTTGAGGGTCACAAAGGCCAGGTAGGGCACCAGCAGGGCCAGACCCCAGCCACAGATGCGCAGGTCGCGCCCCTCTTTTGCCTCCACCCACGCCAGCAGGCGCGCCGTGAGGGCGATGACCACCACTCCCTCGAGAAAGCCCACGAGCACGTCCTGGGGCGCGTGCACGCCCAGATAGGTGCGGGAGAAGGCGACCAGGGCCGTGAACGCGAGGGCGAGCACCAGCGGCCAGCGTCGAGAGCGCCACTGCCAACCGAGGCCGACGAGCATGCTGGCCGACGCCTGGGTGTGACCGCTGGGAAACGAGTAGCCGCTCGCCGCCGGGATGGCCGAGGGCTCGGGCGTCACGCGCAGATCGCGCACCCAAGGCCGAGGCAGGCAGGCCACCGCCTTGAACAGCTGGTTGAGCAGGGTGCTCGACGTGTAGGCGAACAGGGCGAACATGCTCCGTCGCTTGTCGACGCACCAATAGGTCACGCAGGGCACGACCAGCACCACCGCACCCGCCACAGGCGAGCCAAGGAAGCGGAAGATCGCCTGTATGACGCCGGGCGATGCCTCGCGCATGGCCTGGAGCCAGAGCAGGAACTCGATGTCCATGGGGCCGTCTCCTTCTCATGTGGGGTGGTCCTTCGGGCGCGGCGCAGACCAGTATGCCATGAGGTGGCCCGCTGGTGTCAAAGCCGGGAGCGCGTGCCGCGTGACGCCCTCCATTCGCTTTCCATGGCCATCGCCGTGCGCTACCGTAGGGTGAGACGATTGGAGCACCGATGGCCGACTATGCCGCCTCCTATGGCACCCACATGACCGACGAGCAGTTCGAGGAGTTCAAGGCGGGGCTTCGGGAGGACCTGCGCCGCATCCGCTCCCTTGATGACGAGGAGCTGGAGACGGTCGAGCTCGCCAAGCTCTTCGCCCGGCTGAACGGCCATACGTTCCCTGGCAAGGAGGGCTCCCCCACCGCCTAGGCAGGGGCCGGTGCGCGCAGCACCGGGGGAAGGCGTCACGCGCGGCGCTCGGCTCTTCGCTACGCCCAGAGCTCGGGCATGAGTCGCTCGAGGGCCACGGCGATGCCGTCGTGGTCGTTGTCCTCGGTCACGAACTCGGCCACGGCCTTGGTCGCGTCCACCGCGTTGCCCATCGCCACGCCGTGCCCGGCGAGGGCGAGCATGGTCGTGTCGTTCTCGGCATCGCCGAAGGCCGCGGTGTCGGCCGCGTCGATGCCCAGCAGCTCGAAGGTGGTGGCGAGCGACTTGGCCTTGTCCACGCCCATCGGTGTGAACTCGAAGTACATCGGCGCGGTGAACATGGAGTTGAGCTCGCCCTCGAAGGGCGCGGCGATCGCAGCGGCGTGCTCCTTGAGGTAATCGGGGGCGCCGACCACGTTGATCTTGTTGGGCTCGAAGTCGATGGCCGCCGCCAGGTCCCGGTGCTCCATCAGGAGGTAGCCGTTGTTGTGCGCCTCGTAGTCGCAGACCATCCACCTGTCCGAGGAGGGACCGGGGATGGTGAGGCAGGCGTTGAGCGTGTGCATGTACTCGTCGCCATCGTCGACCAGGGGGTTCACGTCGAATGCGGCGGTGTGGGCGAGCAGGCGCTTGGCCTGCTCGAGGGCGATGACCTGGTTCACGTAGACCTCGTCGGTCTGGCAGTTCAGCACGCGAGCGCCGTTGAAGCAGCAGAAGAGGCCGTCGTGCTCGTACATGCGGAGCTGCTCGGCAAAGGTCCGAAGGCCCAGGGCTGGTCGTCCGGAGGCCAGCACGAGCGTGACGCCGGCGTCTTGGGCGCGCAGCAACGCGTCGCGCGTGCGCGGCGTTATCTCCTTGTCGGAGTTGGTGAGCGTGCCGTCGATGTCGAGCAGTATCGCCTTGATCATGGGTCCGTCCTTCGTGTCGTAGCCCGAGAAAGCCTAGGATAATTCTACGGGTGTCGCCGGTCCGTGCGAGGACAAAACCGACGGGAGACGTTCCTGAGATGACGTCGGCAACAGCTGCCGTCAACTCGCAAGCACGTCCCGACGAGCGCACGCACAGGGCGTCTCAGATCCCTCTCGTCGCCTCGACGTCGCCCGCCGGCCGAGAGCGGGACCACACCATGCAGGCGGCTTGCGCCACCAACATAAGTGAGCTGACGCAGCTCACGACCTCCTGCTCATCCGAACGGATCAGGCACACGACGAGGCCTGCGGCAAACAGCGCCACGCTCGCCCAGAGTGTGTGGGCACCCAGGCTCTGCCCGGGCTTGTTGTAGCGCGTGGCGAGGAACACGCCCGTTAGGAACAAGGCGATCCCCGTGTAGAGGAACGCAACCGTGAACAAGCGATCTGCCTGCGAGTCCGCCAGAAAGGACAGCGAGACCGTGATGGCGCTTATGCCAAAGAGCACAGGATAGTGCAGGTAGATCATACCGTTTCCCGTGATGCCGGCGCGCTCTCGGTCGACCATGCGATCGAACTCCATCACATAGATCACGAAGAGCGCCGCCACCGTCAGAAACACGAACACCGATGCCATCGAGAGGCTTCCCAGGACGAAGTAGGGTGCGATGCCAACGATCGTCTCGCCGAGCGTGATGATGACAAGCAGGGAGAGCCGCTCGGTCAGATGCGGGAAGTTGATGGGCACGCCACGCATACCACCGGTCATGGCACCTGGCATAACCCAAGCGGACACGACACCCAAGAGCATGAGTGCCAGGCCCGTGGGATAGTCGAAGGCGACCGCCGCGAACATGCATGACGCACGTGCGCCGAGCACCCAGAAGAACAGGCGAATGTAGGCTCGCGCGGCACCATCTGTGGTGGAGCGGTACTGCAAGGCATACTGCGCGAGCAGCAGCAATGTCCAGATGCCGACGACGAGCGAGAACGGACGGAACGTCTCGGTGAGGTCGCCGGTGAGGTTGGCCGACATCACCAGCACGAGCACCATGCTGCAGAACATGAAGCCGACGTCACGCAGGGAGTTCGAGCCGAAGCGGTTGGTGAACACAGTCTCCACCATCCACGAGTTCACCAGCACGATGAAGACCACCGCGAAGGAGAACAGCGCCATCGGGTCCAGCGTCCCGCCGTGCAGGTGGTGGATGATCTCTGTCGAGCGCGAGATGGCATAGACAAAGACCAGGTCGTAGAAGAGCTCGGTCAGCTCCACCTTCTTTGCGCGAGCGCGTTCTTGCATGCTCCTACCTCCCTTCACCCAACAGCCGCAATGCGCTGTTGCGCACCAGCTCGTGGGAAGTCATGAACGCGTAGTCGACGCCCGCCTCGTCCATGGCGGCGCGTTGCTCGGGCGTCACCATCGTATACGGCAGGATGCCGAACATCATGGGAAAGAAGGTATAGACGAAGTCTCGGCGCGCGACGGCTCCCATGTCCGGGAAGAAGCGCGCCAAACAACGCTCGACCAGCGCGAGCGAGCGTCCGTATGCGCGCTTGAAGGCGACGAGCCGGTCGTGACGGCTATTCTCCTCCATGTCGTAGTGGCTCGTCGACATGATCTTGAGCAGCAGGGAACGATCGTCGAGCGAGATCGCAAGCGCCTCGGCGAAGCCGGGCGCATCGAGCGTTGGTCCAGCCAGGATGGCACTCAGCGACTCGTTCCAAGCGGCGTACTCACGCTCGTGCAAGGCCAGGAAGATCTCCTCCTTGGTCTTGAAGTAGTTGTACAGGCTCGCACGCGTGAACGTCGTGCGTTCGGCGATCATCGCCATGGTGATGTCCTTGAAGGCATGCTCGCGGTACAGACCCTCGCAGGCGTCCAATATCTCGTTGCATCTCGCTGCCATGAGTCCCGGCGAACCCTTGGGCATCGGTCCTCCTTGTCCAAGATCTGACAAATGGTCAGAATAGTTGTTGACGCGATGTCAGTATAAAGGTACGCTGCATTCTGACAAGATGTCAGCAACAGGGCTCTACGTCAGGGTGCCGACCCTCAGCCTGAGGGTGCGCACAAGGGGAACTGCGAGAAGGGAAGCGACATGAAGAAGCTCGTTGCCTATTTCAGTGCAAGCGGGACCACTGCACGCGCAGCAGAGAGGCTGGCGCGCGAGGCAGGCGCCGACCTCTATGAGATCCGCCCCGCCGTGCCCTACACCTCGGCCGACCTGAACTGGAGAGACAAGGCCGCGCGCGCCACCGTGGAGATGAACGATGCCGCGAGTCGTCCCGAGCTGGCCGAGCACGATGCGCCCATCGCTGACTATGATGTGATCTACCTCGGATTTCCCATCTGGTGGTACACCGCCCCGCATATCGTGCGGAGCTTCTTGGAGGCCTACGACCTCGCCGGCAAGACCATCGTCGTGTGGGCGACGTCGGGTGGCAGCGGCATCAGTCGCGCAATGGGGGATCTTCCGTCCAGTGCCCTAGGGGCAACGTTTGTTGAAGGCGGCATGGCCAACGGAGGACGTGTCGCCCCCATCGTGGCGAAGGGGTAGGCGCTCGACCGCACCACAGCACGGGGCCGACACGGGGGAAGAGGGACCTATGTGTCACAGCCGCGAGCTGGGAAGCGCGGGCATTTCCTTGGAATCGATACGATCGTCCGGCGAAGCCATGCGGGCGGCGATGCCCAAGCAGGCCGCCGTGCGCCGGCGTGGGTCCGGTTTCGCATGACCCGTGGTCAGAGATCGGACTTTTGCGGTGAGAATCCGCGACTGGCGGAGTAGCGGACGAGAAAACAGCAGGACGG
>JAWRIT010000179.1:0-22554 GCA_040268355.1 Atopobiaceae bacterium
GGGGCGCCTTCTTTTGGCAGCGCTTCAGGCGCCTGTGACCAGCCGCACCACGCTCGCGAATGACATTGGTGTCACACGCTGCGGACGTTTGCGGCTATGCTAGGAATGTGGGAGTAGGGCTCGCCAGATGGGGGGAGCTGATGGCACGTCATTTTACCGGCGAGGACGTTCGATCGGCATATGAGCGCATCAAAGATCGGGTGCGCAGGACCCCCCTTGACGACTCGCTCTACCTGAGCACCGACGACTGTCGGTATCGGTTCAAGCTCGAGAGTCAGCAGCTCGGACGCAGCTTCAAGATCCGTGGTGCCTTCAACACGCTCATGCAGCTCACGCCGCAGCAGGTGGCCCGTGGGGTGGGGACCGTCTCGACGGGCAATCACGCCATCGCCGTCGCGTATGCCGCCCGTGAGCTTGGCATCAAGAACTGCGTGGTCATCGTCCCGTTTGGGACCGCGCGCAGCAAGCTCGACCGCATGCGCTTCTATGGGGCGCGCGTCATGACCATGGGCGGCAGCTATGACGAGGCCCTTACGCTCGGTCTCAACTACATCGACCGAAACGAGCTCTTCTACGTGGACCCGGGGCAGTATGATCCCCGGGTCTACGCAGGTCAAGGCACCGTCGGGTTCGAGATCGCGCTGCTGCATCCCAAGGTGGACACCATCGTCGTGCCGGTCGGCAGCGGCGGCCTCGTCACGGGCATCGCCGTCGGCGCGCGAGCCATCAAACCCGAGATGCGCATCGTGGGCGTCCAGACGGCCGCATGCCCCTCGCTGTGCCAGTCGATCAAGGACCACGTGTGCTACACCACCTACCCAACGACGGGCGAGACCATCTGTGACGCCGTGGTGGGAGGGGCCGGCCGCATCGCCTACGAGATGGCCCCCCAGCTCGTCGACCAATGGATCGTGGTGGAGGAGTCGGCCATTCGCAGCGCCCTGCGCTTTATGGTCGACCAGGAGCAGACCTTGGTCGAGGGCGGCAGCGCGATGGTGGTCGCGGCAGTGCGCGAGTATCCGTGGCTGGTGGGCGGCACCAACGTCGCGCTGGTCATCAGCGGCGGCAACGTCGATGGCCGCATGCTCGCCGAGGTGCTCAACGAGCGCGAGGACGGACGCGGCTGAGCCGTCTCACACCACTTGGAAGATGAAGAAGTCGAGGTAGTGGCTGGGGGGAAAGCCCCAGAGGATGGGATGGTCGGGGGCCTGCTGGCGCTCCTCGACCTGTCTCAGCTGCACGTTTGCGTCGTGAGCCGCCTCGGACAGGGCTCGTGCGAACAGGTCGCGGGTCATGTGCTGCGAGCAGCTGCAGGTGGCCAGGTATCCGCCACGAGGCAGCAGCCGCAACGCCTCGAAGTTGATCTCGCGGTAGGCGCGCGCCGCGTTGCGGATGGTGGAGCTGCTCTTGGTAAAGGCCGGCGGATCGAGCACGATGAGGTCGAACGGGCCGCCCTCGGCGCGGGCATGCCCGCGGTCCCCGCTCAGACGCGGGAGATAGTCCAGCACGTTGTCGCAGGTAAAGCCCATCCTGTCGGAGAAGCCGTTGAGGGCGGCGTTGTTCTCGGCGAGTTCGAGCGCGACCTGGCTCGTGTCGACGCACCGCACGAACGACGCTCCGCCGGCAGCGGCGTTGAGGCCGAACGGACCGACGTGACAGAAGCAGTCGAGCACCCGGCGGCCTCGGGACAGCTTGCGCACGGCGCGCCGGTTGTACTTCTGGTCCAAGAAGAACCCGGTCTTCTGGGAGTTCTCGAGGTCGAGGGAGAAGGCAAGGCCGTTCTCGTGGACCTTGAGCCGCGTGTCTGGGCCGACCGCTCCCTCCCACCACCCCTTGCGCAGGGCTAACCCCTCCTTCCTGCGAAGCGGGGAGTCGCAGCGCTCGTAGATGGCGTGCACGTCCGCCCCGGCCTCACGCAGCGTCGACAGCAGCAGCGGATAGAGGGTCTCCCTCAGCAGCTCCATGCCCACGGTGCCGATCTGGCTGACGAGAACCGTGCCATAGCGATCGACGGTCAGGCCCGGCAGCCCATCCGCCTCGGAGAAGATGACTCGACAGCAATCGGTGTCGGGCTGGGCGTTCGGCATGCCCCGCCCGCCCATGACCGCGAGGCGGTGCTGCCAGGCCCACGCGATGCGGCGTCGCCAGAAGGCCTCGTCAAAGCGGTCGTTCGCGTTGCGCGAGACGATCCGCACACGAATCTTGCTCTGTTCGGAGAGCAGGCCCGTCCCCTGCCAGGTGCCGTTCTCCTCACGCACGTCGACGAGACAGCCATTGGTCGGCTGGCGCCCGTCCGTCTCGGCCGCCTCATAGCGCAGCACCTCGTCCGCAAAGACCCAGGGGTGCCCCGCCCTAAGCGAGCGCGCCGCCTTTCGCGTGACGATGACCTGCGGATAGGGGCGTTTCTGCTTCATGGGCGTCCGTCTCTTGGCCGTGCCTGCCGGCGATTTCGGAGGAAGGGGCTAGTAGTGCCTGCCGAACCGTCCGCTCCTGGGGCCCCCGAAGCCACGACGCGACTTGCTCCCGCTGAACATCGTTCTGGTGGGCTTCGTCGTCGAGCGGGTGGGGTTGGGGAGGATGCGCCCGTCATCGTAGGAGAAGCCGTCGAGGTCCCAGACGGGGATGAGCGTCTTGGTGAAGTACTCGATCTCGCGCAGGGGGCTGATCTCGTCGGGGGCGACGAAGGTGTAGGCGTGGCCGGTGGCCCCGGCGCGTCCCGTGCGCCCGATGCGGTGCACGTAGTCCTCGGGATCCATTGGGACGTCGAAGTTGATGACGGCGTCGATGCCGCTGACGTCGATGCCACGGCTCATGACGTCGGTGGCCACGAGCAGCTGGACCGCGCCCTGCCGGAAGCGCTCGAGCGCCTTGTCGCGCGCACGCTGGGGACGGTCGGCGTGCATGACCTCGACCTTGAGGCCCGCCGTCTTGAGCGTCTTGGAGACGTCGTCGACCCGGTGCTTGGTGCGGCAGAACACGAGCACGCGCTCGGGGACGCTGCCCTTCTCGGCGCCGCCCGTCTTCACCAGGGCCTGCAGCAGCTGCGTCTTCTGGCCTTGCGTGACGGGGCAGAGGTGCTCCTCGACGGTGTCGGCCGTCTCGCCCACCCGCGCGATCTCCACGGTCGCCGGGTCGCTGAGCATGGCGTCGATGGTGCCCTTGATGCTGGGCGGAATGGTGGCGGAGAAGAGCAAGTTCTGGCGCCGTGCGGGCAGCTCCTGCATGATGCGCCGGACGCTCGGCCAAAACCCCATGTCGAGCATGCGGTCGGCCTCGTCGAGCACGAGCACCTGGACCCCACCGAGGTCGACGTGGCGATGTTCCATGAGGTCGATCAGGCGACCTGGCGTGGCCACGAGCAGGTCACAGCTACGTGCGAGGTCCTTGAGCTGGCGGTCGAACTTGGCGCCGCCCATGACGATGACCGAGTGCTGGCCGGTGTGCGCACAGACGGTGGTGACCACGCGCTCGATCTGCTGGGCGAGCTCGCGCGTCGGGGTGATGACCAGGGCCAGCGGGCGGGCGGGGTCCCCGGAGGCGACGGGCCTGTCTGCCCCTCCGCCTCTCCTGCGCCGACGACGGCGCCTGCGGCGTGGCGCGTCCGGCTCCGACCCCTGCTCCGGCGCAGGCTCGGATGGCGGGGTCGCCGCTGGGTCTCCGGCCGTCTCCTGGGCTGTCGCGCCCATGATGAGCTGCAGCGCGGGAAGCGCGAAGGCGGCGGTCTTGCCGGTGCCCGTCTGCGCGGACGCCACGAGATCGCGACCTTGGAGCACCAAGGGAATGGCCTCGGCCTGGACGGGAGTCGCTTCGGTGAAGCCGAGGGCCTCTACCCCGGCGAGTATCTGCTCGTTTAGCCCGAGCTCGGCAAATGAAGTAGTCATGATTCCAGTATGAATCAGTGTTGATGCTTTGGCACATGGATTTTGCCCGTTATGTCCAACCTGTGATGTGCCCGGACGGGAGGGTCGCACGTCAGGTCGCGTCTGGTCATGGGTTTCCGCTTGGTTCCGATTCGGGCAGACGTCGTCCAAGCTGCTATGCTAAAGCGGTTGGCTTGCGTAAGGAGAGGCATGAAGCGGACGCCGGAGAGCTTGTCAGGACGAATGTGCAGGTGCTGATGACCGCCCTGCCCGACTCGTCCTTTCTGCCGCGTGCCCTGATCGGAGTTATCCATGCCCATCAACATTCCTGACGGCCTGCCTGCCAAGACCATCCTTCAGCAGGAGCGCATCTTTGCCCTTGAGGAGGAGGTCGCAAGCCACCAGCGCATTCGACCGCTGCGGGTCGCCATTCTCAACCTCATGCCGACCAAGGTGGAGACGGAGACGCAGATCCTGCGCCTGATCTCCAAGTCGCCCCTGCAGGTGAGCTGCGACTTCATGCGCGTGAGCACCCATGAGTCAAAGAACACCTCGACGGACCACCTGGTCAAGTTCTACGACACCTTCGATGCCTACCGCGACCAGAACTATGACGGGCTGATCGTGACGGGCGCGCCGGTGGAGCAGCTGTCGTTTTCCGAGGTGGACTACTGGGACGAGCTGTGCCAGATCATGGACTGGAGTCGCGAGCACGTGTTCTCCACCATGTTTTTGTGCTGGGGCGCCATGGCCGGGCTCTACCACTTCTACGGCATCCCGAAGCGCCAGCTGCCGGCCAAGCTCTTTGGGGTGTTCCCGCAGCGCCTGTGCGACGAGTACAGCTTTCTGACCAACGGTTTTGACGAGATGCACAACATGCCCCACTCGCGGCATGCCTCGCTCGACGTGTCCGAGCTGGCCAAGCACTCGGAGCTGCATGTTCTCTCGGAGGGCTTCACCTCCGGGCCGGCGCTCATCGCCACGGGCGACTTCCATGAGATCTATGTGACCGGCCACTTCGAGTATGGCCGCGACACGCTGGCGGACGAGTACTGGCGCGACTTCCACCGGGGGCTGCCCATCCGCCTGCCCGAGAACTACTTCCCCGGCGACAACCCCGAGAAGCAACCCATCTTCACCTGGCGCAGCCACGCCAACCTGCTCTATCGCAACTGGCTCAACTGGGTGTACCAGATGACCCCGTACGAGTTCGCAGAGATTCCGAGCGCCATCGCGGCCCTGCGCGAGCACTCCTATCTCATGGCAGACAAGTTCGACGGCTAGCCACAGCCGATTGCCCTTCCCCGGTTCGGGCACAACAGGAAAGAGAGGCCATGGTCGTTACAGACATGCTCAGGCTCAACGCCGCCAAGTACCCCGACGAGATCGCCCTCGTGGAGATCAATCCGGCCATGCCGGAGGACCGGCACATCACGTGGCGCGAGTACGACCTGGTGGAGACCACCGACGACGAGCCCTTTCGCCGCGAGATCACCTGGTCGGTCTTTGACGAGAAGGCCAACCGCTTTGCCAACCTGCTGATCTCGCGCGGGGTGGGCAAGGGGGACAAGGTCGCGATTCTGCTGTACAACTGCATCGAGTGGCTGCCCATCTACTTTGGCATCCTCAAGACCGGCGCCACCGCCGTGCCGCTCAACTTCCGCTACACGGCCGAGGAGATCTTCTACTGCGTGGAGAAGTCGGACTCGGACGTGGTGCTCTTTGGCCCGGAGTTCGTCGGGCGCATGGAGGCCATCGTGGGCAAGCTCCAAGCAGGCCGCCTGCTGTTCTACGTGGGGGACGACTGCCCGACCTGGGCGGAGAGCTTCCGCGAGCTCGAGGCGCTCTGCTCCAGCCATGATCCGCAGGTCCTGCTCTTTGAGTACGACGACGCAGCCATCTACTTCTCCAGCGGCACGACGGGGTTTCCCAAGGCCATCCTGCACAACCACGAGAGCCTGACGCAGGCCGCCGAGATGGAGGCGGTCCACCACTCCATCACCCACGACGACTGCTTCCTGTGTATACCGCCGCTCTACCACACCGGGGCCAAGTTCCACTGGATGGGGTGCTTGACCTGCGGCGCCCGCGCGGTCTTGCTGCGCGGCGTCTCCCCGCGCTACATCTTTGACGCGGTGAGTCGCGAGCGGTGTTCGGTGGTGTGGCTGCTCGTGCCTTGGGTGCAGGACATCCTGGCGGCTCTGGAGCGCGACGAGCTGCGGCTCGAGAGCTTCGAGCTGGACCAGTGGCGGCTCATGCACGTGGGGGCGCAGCCGGTGCCCAAGAGCCTCATCAGGCGCTGGAAGCAGGTCTTCCCGCACCACGACTACGACACGAACTATGGCCTGTCCGAATCCACGGGGCCGGGGTGCGTGCATTTGGGCGTGGAGAACATCGAGCACGTGGGGGCCATCGGCGTGCCGGGCTATCGGTGGCGCGCGAAGATCGTGGGGGAGGACGGGCACCGCGTGGAGCACGGGCAGGTCGGCGAGCTCTGTGTCAAGGGACCGGGTCTCATGACCTGCTACTACAATGACCCGGAGGCCACCGCCGAGACGCTCGTCAACGGGTGGCTGCACACCGGGGACATGGCGCGCGAGGACGACGAGGGCTTCATCTGGCTGGTGGATCGCAAGAAGGACGTGATCATCTCCGGTGGCGAGAACCTCTACCCAGTGCAGATCGAGGACTTCATGAGCGCATGCCCGCTGATCCAGGACGTGGCCGTCATCGGGCTGCCCGACGAGCGCCTGGGCGAGATCGCCGCCGCCATCGTGCAGCTCAAGCCAGGCGTGGCGGCCACCGAGGACGACATCGACCAGTTCTGTCTCGACCTGCCGCGCTACAAGCGCCCGCGCCGGGTGATCTTTGCCGACGTGCCCCGCAACGCCACCGGCAAGATAGAGAAGCCGCGGCTGCGCGAGCGCTACGGCGCCGTCGGCCTGGTGGACCGCGAGAACCAGGGGTAGGCGCAGGCACCGATCAGATGTGGGCGAGGCCTGCGCCTCGCCGTACCGACAGGAGAGGGACCACATGACCAAGCAGCTGCTATCAGGCAACGAGGCCATCGCGCAGGGGGCGTGG
The DNA here is from genome assembly GCA_040268355.1 of Atopobiaceae bacterium. Taxonomy (GTDB): domain Bacteria; phylum Actinomycetota; class Coriobacteriia; order Coriobacteriales; family Atopobiaceae; genus UBA1367. The sequence goes on from JAWRIT010000179.1 coordinate 6,945, forward strand.
GAGGCCGGCGTTGCCGTGGGTGCCGCCTATCCGGGGACGCCTTCGACCGAGACGCTCGAGAACCTGGTCCGCAAGGATGACGTGTACTGCGAGTGGGCGCCGAACGAGAAGGTGGCCCTCGAGGTGGGCCTGGGAGCCGCGCTGGGAGGCGTGCGCTCGCTCGTCACCATGAAGCACGTGGGCGTCAACGTCGCCGCCGACCCCTTCATGAGCGCCGCGAACACCGGTGTCAACGCGGGTCTGGTGCTGCTCGCCGCTGACGACCCCAGCTGCTACAGCTCGCAGAACGAGCAGGACAGCCGCCACTATGCGGCCTTCGGGCGCGTGCCGTGCCTGGACCCGGCCGACAGCCAGGAGGCCTACGAGATGACCCAGGCCGCCTTCGAGCTCTCTGAGCGCTTTGACACGCTGGTCATGCTGCGCGAGACCATGCGCATCGCCCACACCAAGACCCTGGTCGACGTGGCGGGCGAGCGTGCTTCGGTGGAGCCGCGTCCCTACGAGAGCCGGCCTGAGAAGTTCGTCATGCTGCCGGCCAACGCCGTGCGCCGCACCCTTGCGACCAACGAGCGCGAGGACGAGCTGGTGGCCTGGGCGGAGACGACGCCGCTGAACCGCGTGGAGCTGCGTGACCGCTCGGTGGGCGTCATCTGCGCCGGCGCCCTCTACGTGCACGTGCGCGAGGCCCTGCCCGAGGCGTCGGTCTTGAAGCTGGGCGTCAGCTGGCCGCTGCCGCCCGAGACGATTCGCTCGTTCGCCGCGTCCGTGGACGCGTGCTACGTGGTCGAGGAGGCCAACCCCTACCTGGAGACGCAGGTGCGTGCGCTCGGCGTGGAGCTGGCGGAGTTCCCCGGAGGGAGCCTGCCGCGCTCCGGCGAGGTCACCCCGGCGCACATCCGCGCGTCCTTCGCGCTTGGCGAGCCTGCGCACCTGGCGGCAGTCGAGGGGCTGCCCCCGCGCCCGCCGGCGTTCTGCGCGGGCTGTCCGCACCGTCTCGTCTACGTGGAGCTTCGTCGTCTCAAGGCCATCGTGACCGGCGACATCGGCTGCTACACGCTCGGTGCCGTCGCACCGTTCCGCTCGGTGGACTCGGTCATCGACATGGGCGCCTCGCTCTCCATGGCGCATGGCATGGAGCTTGCCGGCGCGTCCGACCGCACCGGACGGCCGGTCGTGGGCGTGATCGGCGACTCGACCTTCGCGCACTCCGGCATCACGAGCCTGCTCGGCACCGTGTACAACGGCGGCGTCGGCACGCTCTGCATCCTGGACAACCGCACGACGGCCATGACCGGCACGCAGGGCAACCCCGTGAACGGCGTGACGCTCGCCGACCAGGCGGCCCGGGTGAGCCCGCTCGACGTGCCCGCGGGCAAGCAGCTCGATCTGGTGCGCCTGTGCGAGGCAATCGGCGTGGACGAGGTCATCACCGTCGACGCGCAGAACGCCACCGAGATCCGCCGCGCGCTCAAGGAGGCCACGAGCCACACCGACAAGCTCTCCGTCATCATCTTCGAGGGGCCGTGCCGACTCCTTGACCGCTCTCGGGGGAAGATGCCGGTCATCCGCGACTGCCGCCGCTGCGGCCGGTGCATCCAGATCGGCTGCCCGGCGCTTGGTCGCGACGAGACGGGCCACGCCGTCATCGACCCCAACCAGTGCATCGGATGCGACCAGTGCGTCCAGTCGTGCCCGTTCGACTGCATCACCAAGGAGGGCTAGGCATGCCGCATGACACCACCACCAACTACGGCGTCTCAGAAGGCGCCCGTCAGGTCACGCTCGATGACACCAAGACCATCCTGCTCGTGGGCGTGGGTGGGCAAGGGACCATCCTTGCCGGCCAGCTGCTGGCCATGGTCGCCGCAGACGCGGGCCTTGACGTCAAGGTCTCCGAGATCCACGGCATGAGCCAGCGCGGTGGGTCGGTTTCGACCGTCGTGCGCGTGGGCGAGCAGGTGCAGTCCATGATCGCCGACCCGGGGTGCGCCGACATCGTGGTGGCCTTCGAGGTCGTCGAGGCGCTTCGCGCGCAGCAGTTCCTGCGTGAGGGCGGCCGCCTGTTCGTTAACGACGAGCAGATCACACCGGTTCCGGTGAACATCGGCGTGGCCACGATGCCTTCCGGCACCAAGGCCCGCCTGGCGGAGATCGGGGCGACCGTGATCGACGCGGGGGGCATCGCTCGTGAGGTGGGGAGCCCCCGATCGACCAACGTCGTGCTGGTGGGCGCGCTGTCGACGGCGCTGCCCTTTGCTGTGCAGGAGTGGCGCGACGCCATCGCCCGTCGCGTTCCCCCCGCGACGGTGGAAGCGAACTTGCTGGCCTTCGAGCGCGGTCGTGAGGCGGCGCGGGGGTAGGCGGAGCTGACGATTCGGCCTATCGGCGAACATGCTTGTCCTGCTCATTTCTGTCCGGCGTGTGTTCCATAATGGGAACACCCGCCGGATTCTTGCGAAGCGACCCGTTGGGTTGCCTTGAGGCTTGGGCTGCCCTGAGGCGGAACGCCCGACACAAGCACGAGGAGGCCACATGAGCGAGCCTGTTTCCACACGTGCGACATCCGACCACGAGCCGCTCACCGAGGAGTTGCTCGAGCGCCTGCTCGCATCCTCGTCTCCCGAAGCCTACCTTGCCAACGCGACGATCGACGACCGCAGCCTGGCGGACTACCTGGCTGACCTCATTGAGGAACACGGGCTGACACGGGCGGACGTGGTGCGTGCCTCGGCCGTCAACGCGACCTTTCTCTACCAGATCTTCAGCGGCGCGCGCCGTGCGAGCAGGGACACCATCATCAAGATCGCCTTTGGCATCGGTTGCACGCTGCGCGAGACGCAGCGTCTGTTGCGGCATGCGGGTCTGGCGGAGCTGTGGAGCAAGAACCGCCGTGACGTGATCATCATTCACTGCATCGATGCGGGCCATACACGCGCTGAGTGCGACGACGAGCTGTACCGCCTGGGCGAGCAGACGCTCCTTTCGCGCGAGGGCTAGACGATGGACGATCGCCAGACACTGCGCTCGTTGGTCAGAGACGATGCGTATGAGGTGCTACGCGTCCTGGCCGAGGGTCCCGCGGGACGCACCGAGCTGGTCGCGCTTGACGGGGAGGGGCCGCTCGTGCGCAAGCGCATTCCGCTGGAACTGGCCAATGCCGCCGCCTGGGCGCAGGTCATGGACCTGGAAGAGTCATTGCTGCCGCGCGTCGAGTCACTGTACCGAATGCCCGACGAGTTGGTGGTGGTCTACGAATATGTGAGCGGCCTTACCCTGCGGGAGCTGGTGGAACGGGACGGCCCCTTGGGCCCATACGCCGCCGCACGCATTGTCTGCGACCTTTGTTGGGCGGCCGAAGCCTTGCATGAGCGTGGGGTGATCCATCGTGACATCGCTCCCAACAACGTGGTGGTTGCCTCCGACGGCCGCGCCCACCTCATTGACCTAGGGATAGCTCGGCATCATAAAGCCGCCGCCCGGCGTGACACCACACGGCTAGGCACCTGGAGCTTTGCGGCCCCCGAGCAGTTCGGCTTCGCCCAGACCGACGCCCGATCCGACGTGTACGCGCTGGGACGCCTGTTGGGATTCCTGCTGACGGGCATCGAGCCTGATACGGAAGAGCATGTGCGCAGGATGTCGGACCCAGAGCGGGTGAGTCCGATGTTTACGCAGGTGGTGAACCGCGCTGCGGCCTTTGAGCCCAGCGCTCGCTTTGCCAGTGCGGCAGAGCTACGAGAGGCGGTCGAGCGGGCCGCGGCTCAGGTGTCGGGCGAGCCGTCTCGCATGCGAGAAGTGCTCCCCGTACAAGGAAGCGGCGTCATGTCAGTGTCGCCGCCTGCGCCAACGGCAGCACCAACGTTCACAGACGCGGATGCCCTGTCCCGCCTGTCAAAGACTCCCATCCTGAACTATTTCTTCGTGGGTTGGCCACCGAAAAGATCGTTCTCCTCTCTTGCTGGCTGGGCCAAGGCGATCCTCGTCGTCATCTGGACCACAGCGGCCTTGCTAGCCCTCCTTGTGGTTTTCGCCAAAGCCAAGGAGCCTCCCCAGTCCGTCTCGGAGCAGGTCGGGGTCTTGTGTGCCAAAGCTGTGTTCGTCCTGGGAGGGTTTTCCCTGTTCAAGGAGTCGTTTGCGATGGCAACCAGCACAGCGCCGTATCGGCGCCGGTGGTACGACCTCCTGGTGGTGCTGGTGCGTGTTGCTGCCGTAGTGGGCGTCGTGCTGGCAGCGAGTTTTATTGTGGCGATAGTGGCCGACGCGATCTTCTCCTGACCGACGCCCGCTCCTGACTGCACGCACATGGAAGCCTCGCTGGCTGAAATTCAGCTGGCAGCTGAGGACGTCTGTCGCGTGCGGCGCTATGGTTCTCAGCGTCCGTGTCGTGTGACAGAAAAGGGGAACAGACCATGAAGAAAGTGCTCGGCGGGTGCTTGTCTGTCGTTGGCGTGGTCGCGATACTGCTCGTGGCGATCGCATTGCTTGCCGGTGGCCCCGATGACCAGAAGGAGTTCGAGAGCACCACCGCCCAAGAGAGCCAACAGGAGGAATCCGCCACCAGTGAGACCGACACCACCGAGGATGAGGGCGAGACAGCCTCTGAGGAAGAGGCTGCCGAGAAACCCGCCAAGTACAGCGTGAGCGGCGAAGAGGTCGTGTCTGACGGGTGGTCCTACAAGATCACCGGCATCCTCACCAACAACTCTGGGGCGAGCCGCAAGTACGTGCAGATCGAGTACAACCTCTACGACGCGGATGGCAACCTGCTGGGTACCGCACTGGATAACATCAACAACCTCGAGGACGGCGGCACATGGAAGTTCTCGGCCGCGGCCTTTGTGACCTCCGACGAGCTGCAGAACATCGCTTCCTACGAGCTGGCTGACGTGTCCGGCTTCTAAGCGCGCGGCGAGACGTTGGGGCGCTCTCTTATCGCAGGGCGCCGTGACGAGAGGAGCGACGTCAAACGTGGCGAGCGTGAGGCCGGGCCATGTCCGGTCCCACGCTCGCTACGCCAGCTTCACGCCCAGAAGCCCCAGCAGTTCGGGCGCCTGATCGACGCCCACCTTGGCACCGCGGAGCTCGAGCAATGAGTCGGACAGGCGCAGGGCCGAGACGATGCAGGACGAGAGGTCCACGCCACGCAGGCGCGTCTGAAAGAGCTCCGCGCGCGTGAGGTCGCAGGCGTCGAGCGCCAGGCGTTTGATCCTCAGCTGCGACAGCGAGGCCTCGTGCAGGTCGCACCCCTGGAAGGTTACCTGCTCGAGCTTGCTTTCTGCGAAGTTGACGTAGGCGCAGACGCACGAGTCGAAACGAGTGCGGACCAGGAAGCTCCCATGCAGGTCACAGCCCACGAGCCGCGAGTCACGCAGGCGGCAGTCGCGCCAGAAGCTCACGGCGATCCGCGCGTTGGTGAAGTCGCACTCGACGAATGCGCAGCGATCGAACGACAGGCGCTCGGCCTGCAGCTCCGCAAAGGAGCAGCGCTCGAACGCGCAGCCCTCGAACTCGACGCGCCCGATGGGGACACCGCTCAGGTCCTCGTCGGCAAACGTGAGGTCCTGGACCTCCCCGTCAGAGGCATCGATGACCTCAAGCAGGTGGGACACTACCCTCACCCCAGCACGACGTGCGTGAACGAGCCATCTTCATACAGCCCGTAGCTGTGCGTCCCGTCCTTGGGTATGCCCACGCTTCCGGGGTTGAAGAGCCAGACGCCATTTGGTCCGGTCTCGTTCACCTTGATGTGCGTGTGGCCATAGACCAGCGCGTCGCCTGCGCGCAGTTTGGGCAGGTTGTCGATGCTGTTGTGGACGCCGGCGCCGTAGACGTGCCCGTGCGTGAGAAAGAGGTCATGCCCCGTCTCGGGGTCACCGATGAGGGCGTAGTCAGCCATACAGGGGAAGTCGAGCACCATCTGGTCGACCTCGGCCTCGCAGTTCCCACGAACGGCGAGCACCTGTGCGGCAATGCCGTTGAGCATCGAGATGACCTGCTTGGGAGCATAGTCCTCGGGGAGGTCGTTACGCGGGCCGTGGTAGAGCAGGTCGCCGAGCAGCACCACGCGGTCGGGCCTTTGGGCCTCGATGGCGTCGAGCAGATGTCCGCACCATCGTGCAGCGCCATGGATGTCGGACGCGATGAGCAGCTTCATAAGGACTCCCTTGGGAGGCGCGGTCGGTATCTGCCCATGGTACGACACGGGGCTTCTGTACGACGCGCCGGGACACGAGAGACAGACAAATGGCGAAGCGACAGCTGCGGACAGATGCGGCTGCGGAGATCGCGTGCGGGTAGAGCCAGCAGGCGAGCGCCGCTCGTGGGCGCATCCGGAAACGAAGCGGTCGCCTGCTGGCCACTTGTCGGCCACTTGTGGGTCAATCCGGAAATACGGCAGCTGCTTGTGGGTCAATCCGGAAAGTTAACGGCTGCTTGTGGGCAATTCCGGAGCTTTTCGGGCTCATTTTGCCTGTGAAAGCTCCGTTTTTGCCCACAAGCGGGTCCCACGTTTCCGGATCAACACACAAGCAGGTCCCACGTTTCCGGATCAACACGCAAGCAGATCCCACGTTTCCGGATCCGCCCACAAGCGGGCGCTCCGCTTCCGCTCTCGCCTACAAGCGAGCAGCCCACGAACTAAGGGTTACATGTGGAGAGTGAAGAAACCTTATACAAACGCACTTAGATTATGTATAGGATTCAAACGCACGGGGAACAACTAACCTCGATACCACAAGGATAGTCTCATGGGCCTGCGCCCCGAGTCACAATGAAAGGACAGACAATGGCAAAGATTCTCGGTATCGACCTTGGCACGACCAACTCCGCCATGGCGGTTCTCGAGGGCGGCGAGCCCACGATCATCGTCAATGCCGAGGGCGACCGCACCACCCCGTCCGTTGTCGGCTTCCGCTCTGACGGAGACCGCATCGTGGGCAAGGCCGCCAAGAACCAGGCGGTCACCAACCCCACCAACACCGTGTTCTCCATCAAGCGCTTCATGGGTCGCCGCTACGACGAGGTGACCTCCGAGCTCAAGACGGTCCCGTACAAGGTCAAGAGCGGTACTGGCAGCCGCGCCGTCGTCGAGATCGAGGGCGAGGACTTCACGCCCGAGCAGATCAGCGCCATGGTGCTCTCCAAGATGAAGGCCGACGCCGAGAAGTATTTGGGCGAGGCCGTCACCGACGCGGTCATCACCGTCCCCGCCTACTTCAACGACGCCCAGCGTCAGGCCACCAAGGACGCTGGCAAGATCGCTGGCCTCAACGTGCAGCGCATCGTCAACGAGCCGACGGCCGCCGCGCTTGCCTACGGCCTCGACAAGAAGGGCATCGACCAGAAGGTCCTCGTGTTCGACTTGGGTGGCGGCACCTTCGACGTGTCCATCCTCGACTTGGCCGACGGCGTCGTGGAGGTCCTTGCCACCAACGGCGACAACCACCTGGGCGGAGACGACTGGGACCAGAAGGTCATCGACTGGCTGGCTGACAAGTTCAAGGCCGACAACGCCATCGACCTGCGCAACGATCCCATGGCCCTGCAGCGCCTCAAGGAGGCGGCCGAGAACGCCAAGAAGGAGCTGTCGAGCGCCAAGCAGGCGACCATCAACCTGCCGTTCATCACGATGGACGCCTCCGGTCCCAAGCACCTCGACTACACGCTGACCCGCGCCGAGTTCGAGCGCATCACGCGCGACCTGCTCGACCGCTGCAAGATCCCCGTGACGACGGCCCTGCATGACGCCGGTCTGCAGATCTCGCAGATCGACGAGGTCATCCTCGTTGGCGGCTCGAGCCGCATGCCCGCCGTGCAGGAGCTGGTCAAGACCATCACCGGCAAGCAGCCCAACATGTCCGTGAACCCCGACGAGGTCGTCGCCGACGGCGCGGCCGTCCAGGGCGGCGTGCTGACCGGCGACGTCGAGGGCATCCTGCTGCTCGACGTGACCCCGCTGTCGCTGGGCGTCGAGACCATGGGCGGCGTCATGACCAAGATGATCGACCGCAACACCACCATCCCGACCTCGAAGGCCGAGATCTACTCCACGGCGGCCGACAACCAGACCTCCGTCGAGATCAACGTCCTGCAGGGCGAGCGTGAGATGGCTCGCGACAACAAGAGCCTGGGCAAGTTCAACCTCACGGGCATCCCCGCCGCGCGGCGTGGCGTGCCGCAGATCGAGGTTACCTTTGACATCGACGCCAACGGCATCGTCAAGGTGACGGCCAAGGACAAGGGCACCGGCAAGCAGCAGCAGATCACCATCTCCGGCTCGACCGCCCTGTCCGACGACGAGGTCGATCGCATGGTCAAGGACGCCGAGGCGCACGCCGAGGAGGACAAGGCCAAGAAGGACGAGATCGAGGTCCGCAACCAGACCGACTCGCTCGCCTACTCCACCGAGCAGACGATGAACGAGCTGGGCGACAAGGTCCCCGCCGACACCAAGACCGAGGTCCAGGAGGCCATCGACGAGGCCAAGAAGGCGCTCGAGGGCACCGACGTCGAGGCCATCAAGGCTGCTGGAGAAAAGCTGCAGCAGGCCGGCTACAAGCTGGCGGAGATCGTCTACGCTGATCAGCAGGATCAGGCCGGCCAGGGAGACCAGGGCGCCGGCAACGGAGGCGACGACGTGGTCGACGCGGACTACGAGGTCGTTGACGAGTAGGACCGCGCAACAGACGAAGTGACGCCTCCGAGGGAGCGGCCTTGCGGGGCCGCTCCCTCGGAGCATGCCAAGAGACGCCTGGGCGAAGCGCCCGTACAATAGAAGAAGGACAGTGACGTGAAGATGCCCATCGATATCGAAACCAGCGGATCTGGTGCCGGCGAGGCGCCCGAGGAGATGACGAACGCAACGACCGCCGCTGCGCCCACCGACGCGACGACGCCGACCAAGGACCTCTCTCCTGAGGACGAGGCCGCCATGGTCGAGGCCGCCAAGCGGGCCGGGGAGAAGGCCGCCGAGGAGAGCCTTGCCGCAGAGGCCGAGGCACAGCAGGCCGACCTGCAGTCGCAGGTCGAGCATATGGGCGAGGAGCTCGAGGCCGCCAAGAAGGAGGCCGCCGACGCCTCGGACCGCCTGTTGCGCCTCCAGGCGGACTGGGAGAACTACCGTCGCCGTACGGCGGCCGAGCGCGTGGCCGAGCGGGAGCGTGCGGCGGAGAACTTGGTCACGAGCCTGCTTCCCGTGCTTGACGACCTGGAGCGCGCCTCGGAGCACGCCGCGAGCAACGCCGACGGAGACGAGAAGGTCAACCAGTTCGTCAAGGGCGTCATGGCCGTGCACGCCAAGATGCTCGACATCCTGGGCAAGGAGGGCGTCGCACCCATCGACCCGGTGGGCGAGGCCTTCGACCCGCTGGTGCACCAGGCCGTCGGCCGTGAGGAGAACACCGATGTCTTTGACGAGACGGTCGCCCAGGTGTATCAGAAGGGATATCGCATGGGTGACAAGGTCATCCGCACGGCAATGGTGACGGTGACCTTTGGCGGCCCGAAGCGTCCGGAAGAGGACGGCGAGGCGTCCGAGGAGTAGGCCACGCCCTCTACGACCCAGACGCGGCGTCTGGGCACCGCAGGGTGTGACGGCAACAGGAAAGGAGGCGTTGCCTCATGGCGGGCAAACAGAACTACTATGACGTCCTGGGCGTGAAGCGCGACGCCACCCAGGACGACATCAAGCGGGCCTTCCGCAAGCTCGCGGCAAAGTACCACCCTGACGCAGGCGGCGACGAGACCAAGTTCAAGGAGGTCAGCGAGGCGTACAATACCCTCTCCGACGCCGAGAAGCGCCGTGAGTACGACCAGCTCCTCATGTTTGGCGGGATTCCGGGGGCCGACTTTGGTGGTTCGGGAGGGCGCAACCGTGGCGGCTACACCTACACCGGCGGTGGCGCCGACTGGTCGGACATCTTCGACAACATCCGCAATGGCGACGGAGCCTTTGGCGGCTTCGACTTCTCCACCATCTTTGGCGGACAGGGCGGCGCGCGGAGCGACCGGCCGACCAAGGGCGGCGACCTCACCATGACTATCCAGGTCACCGCGGACGAGGCCTTCACGGGCGCGCAGCGCAAGGTGAGCTACACCATCCCCTCGACGGGGGAGAAGCAGAGCCTGACCGTGAAGGTTCCGGCAGGTGCCGTCGATGGTGGCAAGCTGCGCTATCGTGGGCGTGGCGAGTACGGGACCAATGGGGGCGCGCGTGGAGACTTGGTCATCACGACCAAGGTCGAGGAGCATCCCATCTACAAGCGCGATGGGGCCGACGTGCGCATGGAGCTGCCGGTGAGCATCTTCGAGGCGGCCCTGGGCGCGCAGATCGACGTTCCCGCGCCGGACGGGACCGTGTGTCGGCTCAAGGTCCCTGCCGGCACGCAGGATGGCAAGACCTTTCGCTTCCGCGACCTGGGAGCCCCGAACGTCAAGCGCAAGGGAAGCCGCGGCGCGCTCTATGTGAAGGTGCGGGTCACGGTGCCCACACGGCTTTCGGCCAAGGAGCGCGAGGCGCTCGAGGCGCTGCGTGACGCAGACGAGCGAGCCTACAGAAAGGGGGTCGAAGAGCATGGCGAATAGCAGGGAAGGCAACGACAAGCCGCTGTACATGATCAGCGTTGCGGCCGAGCTTACGGGCATGCATCCCCAGACCCTGCGAGTCTACGAGCAGAAGGGCTTGGTGACGCCCGGGCGCTCGCGCGGGAACACCCGGCTGTACTCGCAGCATGACATCGAACGGCTGAACCTCATCAGCAAGCTCACAGACGAGGGCATCAACCTTGCCGGCGTGGTGCGCATCCTGGACATGCGCGAGCGGCAGACCGAGCGCGAGCACGAGATCGACAAGCTGCGCGCTCGCGTGCGCGCGCTCGAGGAAGAGGTCCACGAGTATCGCATGCAGCAGCGCATCCACGCGCTGGCTCGCTACGACGGGGCTGGCCCCGAGCAGGTCATGCGTGGACTTTTGGAAAGTGGGATCGGCAGCGAGGAGTAGGCTCCAGGTCGTGTGGCCGAGGGGATAGGACCGCGTCGGCGGCGTTGGCGTGAGCACGCTGGCGCCGCCATTTCATCTCGATCGGACGCCCCAAGGCGTCCTGCGCTGCTACCATGGGAAGCATCGCAGCGGCAGGAAGCGGGCGCATGGTCCTCATTCTCATCAAACAGGTTCTCGTGATGCTGGCCATGATGTCGGTCGGCGTCGTGCTCTACCGTATCAAGGCGGTCGATGAGCAGGGCATCAGGCAGCTCTCCAACATCGCCCTGTACGTGGCCACGCCCTGCGTCGTCGTCCAGTCCCTGGCCATCGACTTCGACCGCGACCGGCTGGCGACTGGCTGCCTGGTCATGCTGTTCTTCCTTGCGATCCTCGCCCTGTCCGTGGTCATCGGGCGCGTGGGCTGCGGCAAGGCCGACCGTGTGGGCGCCTTTGCGGTCATCTTCTCCAACGTGGGGTTCGTGGGCATCCCCCTCATCCAGGGCGTCCTGGGCGAGGAGTACGTCTTCTACGTCACCATGATCATGGTGGCGGCCACGCTCGCCTTCTGGACCTATGGCGTCTACCTCATCAGCGGAGACAAGAGGGAGGTCACCGTACGCAAGGTCCTCACCAACCCCAACTTCGTCGCGGTGGTCGTCGGGCTCGGCCTCTTCCTTGCGCCCGTCGAGCTGCCTTCCATCGTTAAGCAGGCGCTCGCCGGCATGGCCAACTTGAACACCGGGCTTGGGATGATCATCCTCGGCGCCACGCTCGGGGCGTCGAACGTCGGGATCATGGTGTCGGACACGCGCCTATGGCGGGCGTCCGCCCTGCGCCTGGTGGTGGTTCCGCTGGCGTGCATCCCCCTGCTCATGCTCATGCCGGTGCCTTTTGAGGTGCGCATTGTCATGATGATCGTCGCGGCGGCTCCGGCGGGTTCGGCCACCTCGATGCTGGCCCTGAAATATGGGGCCGACTACTCGTACGGAACAGGCCTCTCCATTGGCACCACGATCGTCTCGATGGTGACCATGCCCCTGGTGCTCGCGCTTGCCATGCAGGTCCTGTAGGAGGTGGGTCCCATGAAGTTGCAGCTCAGCATCGATCACGGCAAATACCACGAGGTGCTGGAGCTCGTCGACCAGCTTGCCGACGTGGTCGACGTCGTCGAGATCGGATATCCGCAGATCGTGACCTTTGGCCTCGCCCTCGTGGAGGAGCTGCGCGGCCGGCATCCCGACCTCTGCCTGTGTGTGGACGCCAAGGTCTTCCACGGCGGGACGGGCGTGACCGCTCGCTGCTTCGAGGCGGGGGCCAACATCGTCACAGTGCTCTCGGGGGCTCCTGATCCCGTGATCGCCAAGATGGTCGAGAAGGCCAAGGCATACGACGGCGACATCATGTGCGACATGGCGAGCACGCCGGGTGCCATTGGCAGGCGCACGGCGGAGGTGGACGCGCTGGGCGTGAGCTACGTGATGGTGCCGAGCGGGTATCTGCCCGAATACGACTATGACATCGAGACGCATCGCCATCCCTTTGCCTTCACGCCCAAGGTCCGGCCCCTTGACCTGGCAAAGGTGGTCGCGAGAAACACCCGGCATGCGGGCCTGGCCATCCACACGGGCATCAACGAGGACAACATCCGCGAGGTGGTCGCGCTCGATCCGGCGCTGATCATGGTGGGACGCGGAATCCTGGACGCAGAGGACCGCGTCGCGGCCGCGCGCAGGCTAGAGCGCTACCTTCCGTTCGAGGGATAGCCTGCCGGACTCCTCCCTAGGGGCCCGGCAGACAGGCCGCCTGCGAAGGCTATCATCCTCTGCCACAGAAAACCTTATATAGACGCACTTAGATGTGAATACCTTCTGCCTTGGCGGGAATAAGAGGACAGAACACCACTTTGGCCAATACGGCCAGCCAGGAGGAGGAACGCATGAGACCAGACAAGTGGACCATTCCGGTTCAAGAGGCCGTCCAGACGTCAGTCTCTGTGGCGGCAGACGCCGAGGCCGGGCAGGTCATGCCCATTCATCTGCTCAAGGCGCTGCTGTCGGCGGAGGACAGCAACCTGAACGACATCATCGAGCTCGCGGCGGCCAACCCCGTGCAGGTGGGGACGGCGGTCGACGAGGCCCTCGCCTCCGCGCCGCGCGTGAGCGGCGACGTCTCGCAGATGGGCCTCTCCAACGAGTTCAGCCATACGGTCGACGCGGCCGAGAAACTGGCGTCCAAGCTGGGTGACGCCTACGTGACGGCCGAGCACCTGCTATGCGCCCTTGCGGACGAGCGTGGGGCCGCGGGAAGCGTCCTGCGCAACGCCGGCGTGACGAGCAAGCGCGTTCAGGAGGCGCTGGACCGCCTGCGCGGTGACGAGCGTGTGACCAGCCAGGAGGGAAAGGCCGAGTACAAGGCGCTCGAGAAGTACGGGCGCAACGTGACGGAGCTGGCCCGACAGGGCAAGCTCGATCCGGTCATCGGGCGCGTGGAGGAGATCCGCCGCACCATCCAGGTGCTCAGCCGCCGCACCAAGAACAACCCCGTGCTCATCGGCGAGCCCGGTGTGGGCAAGACGGCCATCGTGGAGGGCCTGGCCGAGCGCATCGCCAAGCGCGACGTTCCCTCCACGCTCATCGACCGCGACATCGTGGAGCTGGACATGAGCGCGCTCGTGGCCGGGGCCAAGTATCGCGGGGAGTTCGAGGAGCGCCTGAAGAGCGTGCTCAAGGAGGTCCAGAAGTCCGAGGGACGCGTGATCCTGTTCATCGACGAGCTGCACACCATCGTGGGTGCCGGCGCCACCGAAGGCTCCATGGACGCGGGCAACATCCTCAAGCCGGCCCTGGCGCGCGGCGAGCTGCATGCCATCGGGGCCACCACGCTCGACGAGTACCGCAAGTACGTGGAGAAGGACCAGGCGCTGGCGCGGCGCTTCCAGACGGTCATGGTGAGCGAGCCGTCCGTGGAGGAGACGATCTCCATCCTTCGCGGGCTGTCCGAGCGCTACGCGGCCCATCACCGGGTGCGCATCGCCGACGCGGCCCTGGTGGCGGCAGCCGACCTCTCCAACCGCTATATCTCCGACCGCTTCCTGCCGGACAAGGCCATCGACCTGGTGGACGAGGCGGCGAGTCGCCTGCGTGTGGAGCTTGACTCGATGCCCGCCGAGATCGACGCGGTCGAACGCGACCTGACCCAGATGCAGGTCGAGGAGCAGGCCCTGGCCAAGGAGGAGGACGCCGCCTCGCAAGAGCGCTTGGAGACCCTGCGGGCGAACATCGCGACCACCCAGGAGAAGCTCGACGGTATGAAGGCCGAGTGGCAGAACGAGCGCGGCGCCATCGACCGGGTGCAGCAGCTCAAGGCGCAGATCAGCGAGCTCGGGGAGGAGGCGGACCGCGCGATGCGCGACGGCGACCTGGGCCGGGCGGGCGAGCTGCGGTACGGCACCATCCCCGGGCTGGAGAGCCAGCTTGCCGAGGCGCAGGCGACGCTCGACGCCAAGCAGGCCGACGGCGGCATCCTCAAGGAGGAGGTCACGACCGAGGAGATCGCTGAGGTCGTGAGTGCCTGGACGGGCGTGCCCGTCTCCAAGATGATGCAGGGCGAGATCGACAAGCTCAAGAACCTCGAGTCGGAGCTGCACCGCCGTGTCGTTGGCCAGAACGAGGCCGTCTCGGCCGTGGCCGCCGCCGTGCGTCGCAGCCGCGCGGGCCTCTCTGATCCCAACCGCCCCATCGGCAGCTTCTTCTTCCTCGGGCCGACCGGCGTGGGCAAGACCGAGCTGGCGAAGGCCCTGGCAGAGAACCTGTTCGACGACGAACGCGCCCTGGTGCGCATCGACATGAGCGAGTACATGGAGAAGTTCTCCGTGCAGCGGCTCATCGGCGCGCCTCCGGGATACGTGGGCTACGACGAGGGCGGCCAGCTCACCGAGGCCATCCGTCGGCGTCCGTACTCGGTCATCCTGCTTGACGAGATGGAGAAGGCGCACCCTGACGTCTTCAACGTGCTGCTGCAGGTGTTGGATGACGGTCGTCTGACCGACGGCCAGGGTCGCGTGGTCAGCTTCAAGAACACGATCATCATCATGACGAGCAACGTGGGCAGCCAGTTCATTGCGGCGGCGACGGCGACGAGCGAGCCCGACGAGGTGCAGCGGCAGGTCAACGACGCGCTGCGCTCCACGTTCAAGCCGGAGTTTTTGAACCGCATCGACGATGTGGTGGTCTTCCACTCGCTGGGCCTCGAGGACATCGAGCGCATCGTGGACATCCAGCTGCGCGACGTGCGGAGCCGTCTGGCCCACGAGCGGATCACGCTCGAGCTCACTGAGGCGGCCGTGGGCGTGCTGGCGCTCGACGGGCTGGACCCGGTGTATGGCGCCCGCCCGCTCAAGCGGCTCATCCAGCGGCAGGTGGTCGACAAGGTGGCCGGTCTGATCATCGACGGAAAGCTGCGCGAGGGGGATGCGGTGCGCGTGGACGTCGGCCCGGACGGTGCGACGCTGCAGGCCGAGCCAGTGGCCGCTGCCAGTGCCCACACCACGGCCGACGGTATCCCGCTGGAGCCTGACGCGATGGAGTAGCCACGAGTGCGCATGGCCCGGCCCGGCACGGGGGAAGAGGGACC
>JAWRIT010000180.1:0-4715 GCA_040268355.1 Atopobiaceae bacterium
ACACATACGTGCCTCTTCCCCCGTGCCAGCCAGCGCGACAGCGACCCAGCCCCGTGCCAGCGGGTGTTCAGCAGTTGCCGACCAGCACGTGGGGTAGGGCCGTGCGGGCCACCTCCGCCAGCTTGTAGACCTCTCTGACCGGGGTCGCTGGGGTGTCGGCCATCCTCCAGTGAGGGAAGTACCTGGTCACGTGCAGGGTGATGTTCGCATCCACGCTCGCCAGCCACGCCGACAGGGCGCGCATCTCCTCGGGGGAGTCGTTGCGACCGGGCACCACGAGTGTCGTCACCTCAAGGTGGCAGCCGGGTTCCGCGGCAAGCCGTTCGATGCAGGTTCGCACGGCGTGCAGGTCGCCCCCGCACCAGCGGTAGTAGTCCTCCGAGAAGCCCTTGAGGTCGATGTTGGCCGCATCCACAAGCGGCGCGACCGCGTCGACCACCGCCGTGCTGACGCACCCATTGCTCACCAGCACGTTGGCGAGGCCGGCCTCGTGCGCCAGCACGCCAACGTCGCGCACGTACTCCCAGGCCACAAGGGGCTCGTTGTAGGTGTGGGCGATGCCGGTCACATGCGGGTTCTGTGCCCGCGCCCTTGTGGTGAGCGCCACCAGCGCGTCCGGCAGGAGCTGCTCCCACCTCACGTCATGCTCGCCCGCCTGGGCGATCTCATGGTTCTGGCAGAAGGGACAGCGGAGGTTGCAGCCATAGCTGCCCACCGAGACCAACAGCGTCCCGGGCCGCCAGCGGGCGAGGGGCTTCTTCTCGACGGGGTCGATCGCGCACGACGTGATGCGCCCGTAGGAGAGCGCCGCCACCTCACCATCGTGCCAGCCGCGCGCCCGACAGCGGCCCACCTGGCCGGGGCCAACCCGGCAGGCATGGGGACAGGTCGTGCAGACGGCGGAGGAGGATGTCGCCCGCGCGTCCATCACAGGTGCCGCTCCACGACGAAGCGCTCTAGGTGCCACTCGTCCCGCCGTAGGTTGATGCCACCCTTCTGCGCGGCGATGCGCACCTGCTCCTCAGCGGTGTCGACACCGTCCAGGTCGGGAAGGAGCAGGCCGCGTCTGCCGTCACGCGTGCTCACGATGACGCCGTAGCGCCTGGGGTCAAGCTCCTCGAGGCCTTCCGCGGCCTCGGGCTCCCCGAGCACGTCCACGTCATAGACCAGCTCGTCGAGCTCGTCCGCCTCGACCGGTGGGAAGCGGTTGTCGTGACGGCCGGCGCTCACGGCGTTGCGGCAGATCTCCTCTGCCAACGACGACTGGAGAGGCTCGATGGTGCCGATGCAGCCCCGCAGTTCGCCGTCCTTCTTGAGGGAGACGAAGCACCCGGCTCGCCGGTGAGTGAGCTCGTGGGGAAGCGTTCGACCATCAGGAAGCTTGTCCGCATGGATGCGGGTGCCGCCCGAGCGGACGAAGGTCTCCAGCGAGTAGCGGGCGAGCGAGACGAACGCGTCCTCGTTGTTCCGCCTGCGGGCGAGGTCATCGCTGTGCCAGCGCTCGTAGCGCTCCAGCAGCGCTCGATCCTCGCAGGCGCCCTCGTCACCTGTGGGTTCGAAGGCGGCGGTGCCGTACCCCACGCCAAAGGGCCCTTCGTAGGCGAGTAGCTCCCCGCTCACCTCGGTGCGGTCGAGCGCCCCGGCCATCATCTGGAAGCTGCGAAGGCCACACTCGGCCGCACGATCGGCCAGGCTGTGGTCGATGCAGAGCAGGTCGAGAAAGTCGCGGGTACGAAAGTCCTCGCAGATGCGCTCGTCGAACACGGGGCCTTCGGGGGCAAAGCCGTAGGGGCCATCGGTCGTCAGCTTGTGCGAAAGGTCTCCCGAGGCGATGTAGACCACCCGCCGGCCAAGGGCGCTGGCAACCTGTTGGACAAGCATGCCGAGCCGGTAATGCACGGCAGGGGAGAGCCCCGAGAGTCCGATGCGCACCACGGCCGGACTCTGGCCTGCCGCGGCACAGGCGGGCTGGATGAAGTGCAGGGCGATCATGGTCGCGTGGTCGAGCTCCGGCTCGCGTTCGCCCTGGGTGCCGGCCGGAAGCTGCTCGGCATGACAGGCCTGTTCCAGCGCCGCAACGAACTGCTGGTCGTAGGCGCACTCGTAGGAGGCTTGGGGCGCGCCGTAGCGCGAGAAGCTGCCGGTGGCGTGCGCGCCTGGAGAGATGTGCAGGTAGTCGCGGTACATGATGGAGTGGGGCGTGGAGATCACCAGCGTGTCAGGTGCCAGGGCAGCCACGCGCCGGCCGACCTCCTCGTAGGCGTCGATGGTCGCCCGGATGCCCTGCTCACGACCTTCCCCAACGGCTGGGATGATGAGTGGTGGATGTGGGACGGCAAAGGCTGCGAGAATGGCCATGGCGCACCTCCCGGTCCGAAGCGAAGGCCCTCATGCACAGCGTAACGCTTCGCCGTCGGTTGTGGCAGATGCCCGTGCTCCTGGTGCCGCAGGTGGCAGGCGCATTCCGTGGGCGAGCGGCCCCTGTGGGGTGCACGGGACGCACAGGGCCGCCGAGGAAATGCCCGAGCAGATCGTTTCGCAGCCCCGCCTTGGGCGGAGATTGCCCGGCATTCACACCCGCAGGCGCTACGAGCTCCTCTTCCTGGCGATCATGGGATATCCAATACCGCTCGCTGAATATTCATGTTGGCGCCGTTTATTTCAATACGATTACGTATACTGATAGTCGTTTCAACACCTCAAGGGTAGCTTTTGGGAGAAGGATCCATCAGGAAGGAGAAAGGAACATGCATACACACGTCAGGTTCTCGCAGGTGACGATGAAACTCGTCGCCGCCGTGACCGCCGTGTCTCTGGCAGGCGCGCCGTCCACTGCGCTTGCCTGCACCCAGGTCTACATGGGATCGGAGCTGACGGCCGCCGGCGAGACCATCTATGGCCGCTCCGAGGATGCCGCGAACCGCTACCTCAAGGAGTTCGGCATCGAGCCGCGCACCGAGGGCAAGACCTACTGGAGTGCTGAGAACGGCCCCGAGCAGGATCCCGAGGTCAACTTCACGCGCACCTCTCCTGGCGCGACCTTCCGCTACACCTTCGTGCGTGACCTCCCCGAGGATTGGGAAGGCGCCGCCGCGCCTTACTCCGAGGCCGGCATCAACGAGAAGGGCGTCACCTGTTCGGCGACCCTCACTACCGCCTACAACGAGAGCATCGAGGGTGTCGACCCGCTGCTCGGCAACGGCATCGGCGAATATAACATCGCCGACGTGGTCCTCTCCGAGGCCGCGACGGCGCGCGAGGGCGTCGAGCTGCTGGGATCGATCATCGACGAGCAGGGCTCGCAGGATTGCAACCAGATCTGGATCGGCGACGCCACCGAGGTCTGGAACTTCCAGCAGCTTTCCGGCCACCAGTGGATCGCCGTGCGCATGGAGGGCGACGTCGCCTCGGTCAACCCCAACATGAGCAACCTCCAGTTCGCGGTCGACCTCGACGACGCCGAGAACTGCCTGCACTCCGCCGACCTCGTGAAGGTCGCCGAGGACGCCGGCACGCTCGTCAAGAACGAGGACGGCACGGTCAACGTGGCCACGTCCTATGGCCTCGAGGACGATGGCGTCGGCCAGAACACCCGCTACGTCCAGGGTCGCAAGTACTTCGAGGATGACATCGCGGTCGAGCAGGACTACACGGTCAACGACAAGGGCCAGGTGGAGGCCGTCGCCGACCCGCAGCTGTTCTTCACCCCGGGACGCACGGACTACGGCGTGTTCGACATGCTCCGCTCCGTGTGCGCGCGCGGCGAGGACACCGACGTGGACGCCAACGCCAACGACGACCTCTATGCCATCGGGAACAGCCGCACGGTGGAGAGCCACATCTTCCAGATGCGCAAGGGCCTGGACCCCGACATCGCCACGGTGCAGTGGCAGGCCATGTCGCGCGGCGAGTTCAGCGTGTTCGTGCCAGGCTACTCCGCGCTGCTGACCCAGCTCGACCCCGAGCTCTATCCCGCATATTACGACTTCGACTCCGCCCATGTGGGGGAGCAGAACGAGTTCGGCACGAACGACAAGGGCGAGCGCGTCTATCAGGAGGACATCGTCGCCGCCAACGAGAAGCTGGCCATGGAGGACAGCGGCTCGAAGTCCCTCACGTACCTGTTCATGGACCTCAACACGCTGGCGTACAACCATCGCGCCGACGTGGCGGATGGCGTGCACGCCTATCTCGACGCCCTACAGCGGGAGCTCATCGCCCAGCAGGAGCAGGTGGACCAGAAGATGCAGGCCACCGAGGCCGGCACGGCCCGCAACGCGCTTGCCAACGCGGCGCAGGCGTCGGCCTCGAGGCAGGTCTTCGAGCGTTGTGACGCGCTGCTGAACGAGGTGCGCGCCTACATCGCGGCTGGCGACACCGCAGAGCCCTTCGCCGCGTCCGACCTAACTGACAAAGGCGAGTTCACCACGCCTCTGACCTACGCCGCCGACATGGGCGACTTTGACGCCGAGGCAGCCGCGGCCGATGTCGTGGAGCCCGATGGCTCCATAACCTACCCTGACTTCGTGGAGGAGACCGACGCCTCTGAGGAGTCCGCAGAGATGTCCAAGCCGCAACCGCTGGGCATTGGCAACTATGCGTTCTACGGGTTCCTCGTCGCCTTCGCCGCGCTTATCGGCTGGAGCAAGACCAGGAAGTAGCCCGTGCCAGAATGTCCGGGGATGCTCCCGGGCGAGTCCCCACCCTCACTCCGC
>JAWRIT010000181.1:0-3992 GCA_040268355.1 Atopobiaceae bacterium
GGGGGGGGGGCCCCGTCCGAGAGGTCGTGCTACGGTGGTGCCACACACACCGGCACGACCTCACCCGCCCGCACCCACAACCGAAAGGAACCATTCTATGGGCGTCAACCTCTCTGGACGCAGCTTCCTGCGCCTGCTCGACTTCTCCACCGAGGAGATCGAGTACCTGCTGACCCTCTCCAAGAACTTCAAGGACCTCAAGCGCACCGGCACGCCGCACCGCTATCTCGAGGGCAAGAACGTCGTCCTGTTGTTCCAGAAGACCTCCACGCGCACCCGCTGCGCCTTCGAGGTCGGCGCCCTTGATCTGGGCATGGGCGTGACCTACCTTGATCCCGGCTCGTCGCAGATGGGCAAGAAGGAGTCCATCGAGGACACCGCCCGCGTCCTTGGCCGCATGTATGACGGCATTGAGTTCCGTGGCTTCGACCAGTCCGATGTCGAGGAGCTGGCCGCCAAGTCCGGCGTTCCCGTCTGGAACGGCCTGACCGACCTGTGGCACCCCACGCAGATGCTCGCCGACATCCTGACCGTCCAGGAGAACTTCAACTACGACATCAAGGGCAAGACCCTCGTCTTCATGGGCGACGCCAAGAACAACGTGGCTCGCTCCCTCATGGTCGTGTGCGCCAAGCTCGGCATGAACTTCGTCGCCTGCGGGCCCAAGGAGTGCTGGCCCACCGATGACGTCATCGAGGCCTGCAAGCCCATCGCCCAGGCCAACGGCTGCACCATCACGCTCACCGACGACCCCAAGAAGGGCGTGGAGGGCGCGCACGTGGTCTACACCGACGTGTGGGTCTCCATGGGCGAGCCCGACGAGGTCTGGACCGAGCGCATCGCGCAGCTCCAGGACTTCCGGGTCACCGAGGAGCTCATGGACCTCACCGACAAGAGCTCCATCTTCCTGCACTGCCTGCCCTCCTTCCATGACACCAACACCACCATCGGTGCCGAGGTCGCCAAGAAGTTCGGCGTCAGCGAGATGGAGGTCACCGACGCGGTGTTCGAGAGCCCCCGCTCGAAGGTCTTCGACGAGGCGGAGAACCGCATGCACACCATCAAGGCCGTCATGTACGCGACCCTGAAGTAAGACTCCTTGCTGCCTGCCAGCATGCCTGTCGGGCTCTTGTCCGGCAGGCATTTTTTATCGGCGCATCCCGTGACGCCGCGCCACGCATGTCGTCCTCAGCGGACGGGTGGCCCGGGACGTGTGCCAAGGGGCGCCAGAGGCAGCGCATCAAGTGAGGGCACATCACCAAAAGACGAGGAGACCAGCCATGTCCAAAGATACGAAGGGCCTCAGCCTCTTCGCGCTCGTGGGTTTTGTAGTCAGTTCGTGCATCGGTTCGGGCGTCTATGCGACCACCGGCCAGCTGGCGAACGTGGCCGCGCCCGGCCCCGCGCTCATCGCCTGGGCCATCGTGGGCGCCGGATTTCTGTTCTTGGCCCGCTCCCTCTCCGACCTCGGCGCGAAGCGGCCTGAGGTCGAGGGCATCTACGGCTATGCCAACGTGGGATTCGGCCCGTTCTGCGGCTTCATCAGCGGCTGGGGCTACTGGCTGTCAGGATGGCTCGGCAACGTCGGGTTTGGCATCATGATCGCGCAGGTGCTCGCCGGGGCCTTCCCCGCCATCTTCAGCACCGGCGTCGCCGGCGACCCCAACGTCCTGGCCATCGTCGCCGTCTCGGCCTTCCTGTGGCTCATCACGTTGCTCGTCATCAACGGCGTCGAGAGCGCCGCGTTCTTGAACGCCGTGGTCATGGTCGTCAAGATCACCTCCATTCTTGCGTTCGTCTTCTTCTGCGTCATCTCCTTTGAGGGAGGTGTCTTCACCGCCGACTTCTGGGGCCAGCTCACGGCCAACGCGGCCTCGCTCGCGCAGAACGGCGTGGAGCTTGGCGACGTGAGCACCCAGGTCATCAACTGCATCCTCATCATGATGTGGATGTTCGTCGGCATCGAGGGCGCCACCGTCATGAACGCCCGTGCCGAGCGGAAGTCCGACGTGGGCAAGGCGACCACCATCGGCCTTGTCACCCTGCTGGTCCTCTACCTTGGCGCCACCATCCTGCCCTACGGCGTCATGCCCTACGACCAGCTCATCGCGGCGCCGAGCCCTGCCACGGTCACCGTGTTCGAGCACATGGCCCCCGGCTGGGGCGGCGCGTTCATGAACGTGGCCATCATCGTCAGCGTGCTCGGCTGCTGGCTGTCCTTTACGATGCTGCCCGCCGAGACCTCGAGCGGCATGAGCAACGATCACCTCCTGCCCGCCAGCTGGAACAAGATGAACAAGAAGAACGCGCCGCAGATGGCCCTCATCATCGTGGGCATCTGCACCGAGGTCTTTCTGATCATCGCCTACCTCGCGGCGGACGCGTACACCTTCGCCATCAGCATGTGCACCGTCACCATCATCATCAGCTGGTCCTTCGCGGCCGCCTATGAGATCAGGCTCGGGCTCGAGCGCCGCGACGCCAAGGGCGTCATCTATGGCGGCATCGCGCTCGCCTTCCAGGTCGCCAGCGTCCTTCTGTCCGGATGGACCTGGATGCTTCTGGCCTGCCTGGGCTACATCCCGGGATTCGTGTTCTACTGGCAGGCGCGCAAGGAGGCGGGCGCAAAGCAGGCCCTCTCCAAGGCGGAGATCGCCGCCGCCATCGTCATCGCGCTGCTCGGCATCATCAGCATTCCGATGACCATGGCCGGCATCATCCCCGTTTTCTAGCGGCGACGGGTGGTGCGTGCGGTGCGGCCGTCCGCAGGACGTATGGCGGTCGCGCCGCGGGGTCGCACCCCCGACCTGAGAAGGGACGAGCATGAACATCAAGACCATCGGCGTCGAGGCCTACCTGAACGAGTACGAGCATGATGCCGTGTGGGACATCGGGCAGAGCACCATCGCGAGCCTTACCATGGCCGAGATTCTGGAGCTGGACGGCCAGGACGGGGCGACCTTCTACGAGCGGCTCGATCGCGAGAAGATGAACTACGGCTGGATCGAGGGGTCGGCGGACTTCAAGGAGGAGGTCGCGAGGCTCTACCAGCACGTGGACCCCAACAACGTGCTGCAGATGAACGGCGGGACCGGAGCCAACCTCAACGCCATCATGGCGATCGTCGAGCCGGGCTGCCATGTGGTGGCCGAATACCCGACCTACCAGCCGCTGTACGACCTGCCAGCCGCGCTGGGAGCTGAGGTGGAGTACTGGCGCATCCATGAGGAGGACGGCTGGCAGCCCCGCATCGACGAGCTCAAGCGTCTCATGCGGCCCGACACGCGCCTGATCTGCCTCAACAACGCCAGCAACCCGCTCGGTGCCATCATCACCACCGACGTGATGGAGGAGATCGTCGAGATCGCCCGAAGCGTCGGCGCGTGGGTGCTGTGCGACGAGGTGTTCTATCCGTTGGAGGGCGCCGAGCGGTGCACGAGCATCGTGGACCTGTACGATCGGGGCGTGTGCACCAACAGCGTGAGCAAGGACTACAGCGTCCCGGCGGCGCGCTGCGGCTGGACGGTGAGCAACAAGGAGCTCGCGGACCGCATGCGCGTGCTGCGCGACTACACCATGATCTGCTGTGGCGTGTTCAACGACGCGCTTGCCACCTACGTCCTGCGCAACCGTGCGCGGATCGTGGAGCGCAACGTGGGGATCATTCGCACCAATCGAGCGATCGTCAACGAGTGGCTTCGCGACGAGCCGCGTGCGAGCTGGGTCGAGCCCAAGGGCGTGAGCGTCAGCTACCTGCGCCTGGACATCCCGGTGGACGACGAGCAGTTCTGCCTTTCGCTGCTGCGCGAGGAGGGTGTCCTGCTCGTGCCCGGCAGCCGCTTCGACCTTCCCTGCGGCGCACGACTGGGCTACTGCGCCCCCGAGGAGGTCCTGCGCGAGGGCCTGCGGCGCCTTGGCACCTCGCTGCGCCAGTTCGATTAGGAAAGCCCCTTCGCGCTTGGGGGATGCCGACGCGCGACTCGCGGCCCCCC
>JAWRIT010000182.1:0-3816 GCA_040268355.1 Atopobiaceae bacterium
GGGGGGGGGGCCACGTCGCATGTGGTGGGGCCTTGGTGATGGGCTCGGTTCCTAGACGAGCGTGAAGTCCGAACCGGGACCCTCGTTCGGGTTGGGCGTCCCGTGGGCAGCCCTCGCCCGCTCGTCTCCGTCCCCGCCGAACAGCTCCTCCATCTGCCGATATTGCGCGAGGCGCTCCCGGGCCTGTTCGGCGGTCTCGTGCCGGTAGGTGCAGGAGCATTCGGCGACGACGATCTGGGCCGCCTTGGCGCGCAGTGCGGCCTCATGCAGCTCGTCGAGCTGTCCGGTGGCCCGTGCCTGGTCGATGATGCCCTGCGCCTCGGCGGAGGGGAACCTGAGCAGGCGGGCGTACTCGTGCTCGTCCACCGTGAGCTTCTTCTCGTGCGCGTAGGCGGACAACGCGGCGTCGCTCTCCGCCATCTCCCGCGCCTGTCGCTCGAACATCGCCTCGAGCTGCTCGGGCGTGGCGCCCGAGCGGGCAAGGAACTGACTCTGCGAGAGCCCGTCGGCCTGCAGCTGTTGGGTGAAGCGCATCTGTACGGCCTGCTTCGCCTGCTCGAGATGCTGCGGGGGGATCGACTGGCAGAGACGGGCGGCCAGCGCCTCCACGCACTTGCCGAGCTTCTGGTCTTCGGTGAAGCGGTCGTTCAGGGCGCCGACTTGCTGACGCACGGCCGCGCGCACCTCGTCTGCCGTGGTGAGCCCATCGAAGTGCGCCGCCACCCACGCGGGGTCGTCGAGGTCGTCTGCGGTGCCACCGAGGTCCGCGAGCGTCATCTGCACACCGATCTCCACGTCCTCGTCCGAGGTGTACGGCACGTCGACGGTGACCTCGACCGGGTCGTAGGACGTGAGCGAGTAGTACGCCTTGTCGCCTACCATGAGGGGCAGGGGCTTGTCGATGGGCATGATGCTGCAACCTCCCGTGGATGGTCTGCCGAGCCGCGCACGTGCCGCGCGAGCGTTCGTCACGAGACTGATGGTACCTGTTCTTCCCGGCACGCACGGTTGACATGCGAATTGTCTTACACACCTGCGTGGGTGAGCCCGATGGGCGAGCGTGTCCTCACGTGACACACAGGTACCTCTTCCTGTGTGTCGCCTGCCGCGGGGTGGTCCCTGTCGCTGCGTCTGCCGTACAATTGCCACGAACGTCTACGAGGCACGGGGTGTCGAAGGTCGCCCCGTGCGTCTGCATGCCTGCCCGGCATGCCAGGGGGGGGTGGTTACCATGACCGAACGCGAGCGCCATACGACTTCGGCCGATGTGCTGATCATCGGTGCGGGACCGGCAGGCATCTTCTGTGCGCTTAGCCTGTTGCAGCGCGGCGATGGGCGCTCCATCGTCATCGTGGAGAAGGGTCTGCCCATCGAGAGGCGCAGTTGCCCCAAGGAGCAGACCGGTCACTGCGTGGGCTGCCAACCCTGTCGCATCACCACGGGCTTCAGCGGGGCGGGCGCGTTCTCGGACGGCAAGCTGTCGCTCTCCAGCGAGGTGGGCGGCGATCTGCCCGAGCTGCTCGGCTCCGAGCTCGTCCAGGCCACCATCGAGCGGTGCGACAAGATCTACCTCGACTTTGGGGCCGATCCGCACGTGGAGGGCGCAGGCAGCCCTGATGCGGTCGCCGCCATCCGTCGTCGCGCCATCCGTGCGGGCCTCAAGCTCGTGGACTGCCCCATTCGCCACCTGGGGACCGAGCGTGCCCAGCAGATCTACGGGCGCATCGAGCGGCACCTGCTCGATGCCGGGGTCACGATCCTGTTCGAGCACGAGTGCCTCGACCTTACGATCGAGGAGGGAAGGGGAGGCCCGGCCTGTGTGGGCGCCGTCGTCAAGGACGCGCGTGGCGGCGGGGTCGCGCAGGTCATCCGTGCGGGCGAGGTCGTCGTGGCGACCGGCAGGCGTGGCGCGAGCTGGCTGGCCGACGTCTGCGAGGAGCATGGCATCGGCCACGAGCCCGGCCCCATGGACATGGGCGTGCGCGTGGAGGTCCGCAACGAGGTCATGGAGGACGTCAACAACGTGCTCTATGAGAGCAAGCTCGTGGGCTACCCCAACCCCTTCCGCGACAAGGTGCGCACCTTCTGTCAGAATCCGGGCGGCTTCGTGAGCCAGGAGAACTACGACGAGGGTCTGGCGGTGGTCAACGGCCACAGCTACAAGGACCGCAAGAGCGACAACACCAACCTGGCGGTCCTGTGCACCCAGCACTTCCGCGAACCCTTCGACCGGCCGATCTCCTACGCGCAGCGGGTAGGCAAGCTCATGAACATGTTGGGAGACGGGCACATCCTGGTGCAGCGCTTTGGCGACGTGCTCGATGGCAAGCGCACCTGGGCCAAGGAGCTCTCGCGCTCCAACGTGCGGCCGACGCTGCCTGACGCGGAGCCGGGCGACATCACCAGCGCCATGCCCTTCCGCGCCATGACCGACATCGTGGAGTTCATCAAGGCGGTCGACCAGGTGGTTCCAGGCTTCGCCTCGGAAGAGACGCTGCTCTATGCCCCCGAGCTCAAGTTCTACAGCAATCGGGTGCGCATGGACGAGCGCCTGCAGACGAGCGTTGCCCACCTGCACTGCCTGGGCGACTCGAGCGGCTGGACCCGGGGCCTCATGATGTCCAGTGTGATGGGCCTGCTCATGGGGGAGTGGCTGTAGGCACCGACACAGAGGAAGAAGCACCCCTGTGTCATGGCACAGGGGAAGAGGCACCTCTGTGTCTGTGTCATGGCACAGGGGAAGAGGCGCCTCTGTGCCATCCTGGCGCGGCGAGCGTTCGTGGGTTTTGCGACTGAGGCGTTGCGGCTGGGATGTCGCGACGATTCCAGTAGGATGGTGCGCATTGTGGCGCGTTCTGCGCCCGGAAAGAACGGCATTTCGACGAGACGAGGAGACAGCGTTGGAGCGGAGGTTCTACTATCGCGGCATGCTCAAGGATGCCGCCCTGATCGTTTTGGGGTCCGTCATCTTTGCCATAGGGCTCGATTGCTTCGAGATCCCGAACGGGCTTGCGGCGGGTGGCGTCTCGGGTCTGGCGACCGTCTTCGCCGAGGTCGCACGGCGCAACGGGTGGCCATGCCCCACGATCGGCGTCCAGGTCCTCGCGATGAACGCCCTGCTCATGGTGCTTGCGACCCGTGAGGGAGGGCTGCGCTACGCCGCACGGTCGGTGCTCGGGATCATCGTGTCGGCGCTGGCCACCGACCTGCTCGCCCCGTGCCTTCCCGTGCTCGGGGACGGGGACCTGCTCCTGTGCTCGCTGTGGGGTGGCGCCATCTGCGGGGCAGGCCTGGGCCTCGTGTTTCGCGCGGGCGGCAACACCGGCGGCACCGACATCCTCGCCCAGATCGCCGCGCGGCACCTGTCGGTCTCCATGGGAATGGCCTCGCTCATCGCCGACACGGCCGTCGTGATCGTCTCCATCCCCGTCTTTGGCATCGAGAACGCCCTGTACGCAACGATCGCCATGTACCTGGCAACGCGCGTGCTCGACATGGTGCTCGACGGGTTCAGCACGCAGCGCGCGGCCTACGTCATCTCCGACGAGCACGAGGCCATCAAGCAGCACATCTTCTCGGACCTCGACCGTGGCTGCACCGAGTTGCTGGCGCGTGGCGGCTACACCGGAAAGGAGCGCCCGGTGCTGTTCGTGGTGCTCACACGCCCGGAGATGGCCCTGCTGCGTCGGGTCGTCGCGGAGGTCGACCCGTCCGCCACGGTGGTCGTGAGCAAGATTCACGAGGCCTTCGGCAACGGCTTCAATCAGATCTAGCTCCCTGACAAGACATAGAGCCCCGGGGGGGGGGGGGGGGGGG
>JAWRIT010000183.1:0-10154 GCA_040268355.1 Atopobiaceae bacterium
CCCCCCCCCCCCCCCCCCCCCCCCCCCCCCGTTCCCTTCCCTTGAACGAAGACCTAACCCGAACCTCACAGGCGGAGGCGGGCCGCCGTGGCGACAGCGCCATCCGCCAGCCTCCCCCATCGCCAGCTTAGGCAGGGTGAATGGCGTCCTGGAAGAACTCCCAGGCCTCCTCGTCAGTCGCGCCCTCGTGGACGACCTTACGGACCGCTTGCGTCATCTCGATCGGATGCGTGCTCTGGAAGATGTTGCGCCCCATGTCCACGCCCCGGGCTCCCTTGCGCATGACATCATAGGCCATGTGCAGGGCATCCCGCTCGGGAAGCTTCTTGCCACCGGCAACCACGATGGGCACCGGACACGCGGCCACGACCTCCTCGAAGTCCTCGCAGTCATAGGTCTTCACGATCTGGCAGCCCATCTCGGCAATGATGCGCGTCGCCAGCTTGAAGTACCGGCCCGTGCGCGCCATGTCCTTACCCACGGCGCACACCCCGAGCGTGGGGATGCTGTAGCGCATGCCCGCGTTGATGATCTGGCTCAGATTGTCGATGCTCGACAGCTGGCCGTCGCCACCAACAAAGACCTGCGCCGCCATGCAGTCGGCATTCATGCGGATGGCGTCCTCGGTGTCCACGGCAACGACCTCGTGGCTCAGGTCGTCCTGGAGCATCGACGACCCGGACGTGACCCGCAAGGCAACCGCCTTGGTGATGTGGGGCGGCACGCAGGTGCGCAGGGCCCCACGGGTTCCCATAAGGCAGTCGATGTGGGGAGCAAGCTCGGGAAGCAGCAGGTCAAGGCGCTCAAGACCTGCCACAGATCCCATGAAGTAGCCGTGATCGAAGGCGAACATGACGGTGTTGCCGCTCCGTGCGTCGAAAATGTTGGAGAGATGGCGCTTCATCCCCCAATCGAGGCTGTTGGCCCCTTTGACAGAAAAGCCCTTGTCGTTTGCGAACGGGACATCGACGTGATAGTCCTTCGCAACCTTCTGACCCTCAAGATCAGCCATTGCTGTGTCCTTCCCTCGTCACCCTCCCTGCCAGGGCCCGCGCCTGCGCGCGGGCCGGCAGACAAGGGCTAGAACTCGTAGTCGTCCATGTTGTCCTTGGTGAAGACCAGGCGCTCGGGCAGGAGCACCACACCATTGTTGGAGCTGCCCGTCGTGGCGCCCTCGGCGATGCTGTCATTGGCCTCGACCGTGACCCCGCCGATATTCGGGATGTCGATGGTGTCGCCGACCGTGACGGTGTTGCCCGCGGCCAGGTAGGCGGCAACGTAGCACCCCATGGCCCCCTGCACCGCGCAGTCCCACAGGCCCCAGTTGTAGATGGTGCCATGCTCGCAGTAGGACTTGATGGACTGCGGCGACGCGAAGCCCGTGATGGTGACCGACTGGGCGTCATAGCCCTTGTTCTCGGCGGCCTGCAGCTGCCCCGGCAGGGCCGTCGAGTCGTTGCAGATGATCAGGTCGATGTCGGGGTAGGCGTCGAGGACGGCCTCGCCGATGGTGATGGCCTGCTCGGCGTCCTGGTTGGAGTAGTAGTTCTCGTGCACGTTGTTCCAGTTGGGGTACTGCTCCTTGATGATCTTCTCGGCCGCGACCTGCCAGGAGTTCTGGTCGGTGACCGTGGCCTGCGAGTAGTGCCAGACGTAGCTGATCTCGTCCTTCGTGGCGTCCTTGCCGCGCTGCTTGAGCCCATCGACGGACATGTCGATCAGCATCTGCCCGAGAATCTCGGGCGTGCCCTGCGAGACCATGAGGGTGCGGTCCTCGGGGTTGGCGTCGGAGTCCCACGTGGCGACGACGATTCCGGCCTCGGTGGCCTTCTTCAGCGCGTCGGACACGCCGTTGGCGTCGACCGTGGAGATGCAGATGGCGTCGACGCCGTTGGCGACGGCCTGGTTGATGACGCTCACCTGGGCGGAGACGGACGCGGTCGCGTCACCGATGTAGTCCACCGTGAATCCCCAGTCCTTCGAGTAGCTCTGGGCGCCGTCGTTGGCGGACTCGAAGAAGGCGTTGCCGGTCACCTTGGGAACAAAGGCCACGGTCTTGCCGGCGACGTCGCCGCCTCCCGTGGCATCAGATGCGTCTCCCGCATCCGATCCGGCGGTGTCGCCGCCTCCGCCGCAGCCGGCGAGGGCAAGCATCGCTGCGGATGTGCACGCAGCCTCCAAGAACGAGCGACGTGAGAGTGTCTTCATGATACTTCCTCCTCAAAACGTAACCTTTTACGGTTCCCTTCCTATTCCTACTTCGAGGTGGCCGCCTTGTCCCTACGAGGGAGAAGCGCTCCCAACCTCGACGCAAGACCAGATTCCGAAGACGCCGCAGAGCGGATGACGATGACGGCGATCAAAAGGACGCCCACTGGGATGTCTAGGTACTGCGTGCTGACTTTGAAGCAGAGCGGCAGCCCGAACCTGAGCAGCGCGATGGAAAGCGAGGCGAGCACGGTGCCCGTGATCGAGCCCTTCCCTCCCGTGGAGAGGGTCCCCCCAAGGACGACGGCCGTGATGATGTCCATCGTGAGGTCACTGCCCAAATCAGACTTCGCGGTGCCGAGGTAGGCCGTGAGGACCGTCCCCGCCAGCGCGGCGGAGAAGGCGCTTAGGACGTAGGTGGACAGTATGGTCCGCCGCGTGTTGATGCCCGAATATTCGGCGGCGCTCCGGTTCACCGCGGAGAGGAACAGCCTCCGCCCGTACTTGGTCTTGTGGAGCAACACGAACGCCACGACGACGAGCGCCACATAGATGAGGATCTGGAACGGGATCGCCCCGAAGACCCGATAGCTGGCTATGAATTTGAACTCGTCTGGGAAGTTGCTGATCCCCTGATAGCTCTCCGTGCGGGAGAGCGTCGAGATCAGCAGGGCGATGCCCGAGTACAGGAAGCTGCCTCCCAAGGTGACGACCATGGCCTGCACCCCACAGTAGGCGATCAGGAATCCCGAGAGCGCACCACACGCCATGACCAGCAAGAAGGCAACCGCAACCGCTCCCCAGATGGGAAGCCCGAAGTCCTGCCAGCCCACTCCGATGGTGATGGACGTCAGGCCCACGAGCGAGGCAACCTGAATGTCGATGCCCCCAGTGACCATGACGAAGGTGACGAACAGGGCGATCATGAACATGGGCAGGCTGTCGTTCACGCTCGTGAACAGCAGCGCCGGACGCAGGAACTTGGGATTGGCGAGCCCAAAGACGACGAACTCCGCAGCGATCAGGGTGACGAGCAGCACGTTCCAGCTCACCTGTCCCCGGGCGAAGAGCTTCCGCAGCTTCTCTCCCATCACGCCTCACCACCCTTCGCAGGTGCGGCGTCCAGGTTGCCGCTCTCGCAGACGCGGGCCTCGAGCCGCGCACGGCGGTTCTTGATCGCAACTCGACGCTGCAGAAGCGCGTCCACCACGACGATCACGATCAGGATGACGCCCGTGATGGCGTTGTCGTAGTTGGACGAGAAGCCCATGAACACCAGCAGGTAGCTGACCGAAGCCATGATGACGGCGCCGATGGCCGACCCGATGACCGACCCAACGCCGCCCAGCAGGGAGACGCCGCCCAGCACGCAGGCCGCGACGGCCTTCATCTCATAGCCGTTGCCGCTCATGGGGGTGACGAATCCGATCCGGCTGCAGAAGAGGATGCCGCCCACGGCCGCGAGCACGCCGCAGATCACGTATGCGAGCATCTTGACCTTGAGGACCGGCAGACCGACCAGCGTGGCCCCGTGCGCGTTGTCGCCGACGGCAGCGAAGTAGCGCCCGAAGCGCGTGCGCGTCAGGGCGACATGGATCACTGCCACGAGCACGAGGACCGCACAGTAGTAGACCGTGAGGTTGCCAACGGCCGTCACGGCGGAGAAGTCCTTGAACGACTTGGGCAGGTTCTCGACCCACGCGCCATTGGTGTAGACGTAGACGATGCCGCGCAGCACACCGTTGACCCCGAGGGTGAAGATGAGCGACGGAGCCCCCATGATGGCGACGCCCCAGCCGTTGATGAGCCCGATCGCCGCCCCGATGAGGATGCCCACCGCGCAGGCGGCGACAAGCGGCTGGCCGTCGCGCAGCATGGTGCCGACAACGGCCGCGACCAGCCCCAGATTCGCGCCGACCGACACGTCGATCTCGCCGATGAAGAGCGTGAAGGCCATGCCCACGGCAACAAGCGTGTAGACGACGGAGGTGTTGAAGCATGCGGACACGTTCTGCGGGCGCAAGAACGCCGGATTGAGGGCCCCGACGACGAGGAAGAGGACGCCGAGGAAGATGGCACTGCTCAGACCCCTCATCTTGAACACGCTTCTCAGAGCGTCCTTCAGATCGCGCATGAGCGCTGCACCTCACTCTCTGCCTGTTCGGGCGAGATACCAAAGGAGGCAGCCATGAGACGATCCTGGCTGATCTGGTCCTTGGAGAACTCGGCATCGATGCGCCCCCTGAACATGACCGCAGCGCGGTCCGCGAGCTCCACGATCTCCTCCATGTCCGAGGAGATGAGCATGATGGCGACGCCAGTCGAGCGAAGCTGCTGCAGCACCTGGTAGACGTCATCGCGAGCCGCCGCGTCGATGCCGCGGGTGGGCTCGTCCAGGATCACGAGCTTGGGAGCGGTCGCGAACGTCCGCCCGATGACGATCTTCTGCTGGTTGCCGCCAGAAAGCCCGCCAACCTCCTGATACATGTCCGTCACCTTGATGCCGAACAGCTTGATGTAGTCGCCGGTGACCCGCTCGGCCTCCCTCCGGTCGACGAGCAGCCCGCCCAGCGACTTGGCCTCAAGCAGCGAGCTCGTGGTGTTCTCCTCCACGTCGCGTAGGCAGAACAGGGCGTCGCGGAACCGGTCCTCCGGCACGTAGTTGATGCCGAGATCGATCAGCTCCCGCGTGCGCTTGCCCATGATGCTGCGACCATCGAGCAGGACGTCGCCTCCCAGGGCCTTGTCGCGGCCGAAGATGGTCGTCGCCATCTCGGTGCGGCCGGCGCCCACGACACCCGCGAGCCCCAGGATCTCTCCCGGCCACACCTTGAGGTTGACGTTCCTGAAGCCGTAGCCCGAGAAGTCCCTGAGCTCGAGGGCGGGCTCGCCGTCATAGTCGACCGCACCAGCCGCCTCGCGCGTGCCCTCCTCCCGTGCTGCCGTGAAGCCGAGGGGAAGCAGGCCGCGGACCAGGTCGTCCCGAGTGAACTGCCCGGTCGGCCCCTGCATGGTCACGATGCCGTCACGCAGGATGGAGACCGAGGTCGATATCTGGAACACCTCCGCCAGGCGATGCGTGATGTAGATGATGCCGATGCCCTTCCTGCGAAGCCGGTCGATGACCTCAAAGAGGCTGTTGGCCTCGTCGAAGGCCAGCGCGGAGGTCGGCTCGTCAAGGATCAGCACCTTGGAATGCCGCATGAGGCCGCGCAGGATCTCGACCATCCCCTGCTCCGCGATGGAGAGGGTCGAGGCGGTCCGCTCGAGGTCGAGCTGCCAGCCGATCTCGTCCATGACCCGACGGAGCTCCCGGTCGAGGTCGGACTTCCTGCCCTGAAAGCCCATGGTCACGTTCTCCGCGACCGTCATGTTCGGAAACAGCAGGGGTTCCTGGGGAACCATGTAGACGCTGTGCTCGAGGGCGACCTTCGGACTTGAGACATCGACCGGCTGGTTGTCGATGAGCACCTCACCGGCGTCGGGATGATAGATGCCCATGACGATCTTCATGAGCGTGGACTTCCCCGCTCCGTTGCCGCCGATGAGCGCAAGGACCTCGCCCGGCATGAGGTCCAGGCTGATCCCTTTGAGCACCTCATTGGTCCCGAACGACTTGTAGATGTCCTTCACCGAAAGAAGCGGGGCTTCGCCTCCCGTCGCCCCCGCGTGCTCGCACACGATGGGCGCCACGGTCCCAGAGGATGCGCCTGCCTTGGTCACGTGTTCACTCATTTGGACAAATATCACCCCTTTGAACATATTTCGGCTTAGCAAGAACATATACACCGAGCGCGCAGTCAACTTTGCCGAAGTGTGTGAACGGTAGGAATTGGAAAGCCAACGGCACGTTGGCGGGCTTTCGCCGCGGAGGTTCCCACCTTGTTTCCACTTTTGGGTTTTTGGGGCATTTCCTCGTATTTTTAAGGCTATCTGCCCCGTATTCGCCCCGTACGTCATACAATGGGTCGGGCACTGCGCAAGCGCTGCCGTACACCGAGATCCTGGTGGGCGAACGGGGCGGCAGCATTGACTTTGCCCTGTTTTAGATGTATCACATGAACTGTACAAATGCTCTTATCTGATACAAATGTTCAACGGAGGCAAATGTGTCCGATACGACGTACGAAACGCTCCTGAGGGTCACGTGGTACTACTACGTGGAGAACTACACGCAACAGCGCATCGCCGAGCTCATGGGCCTCTCGCGCGCGAAGGTGATCCGCCTTCTTGAGGAAGGGCGGGAGCGCGGCGTGATCCAGTTCGTCTTCCGAC
This sequence comes from Atopobiaceae bacterium, assembly GCA_040268355.1. Taxonomy (GTDB): domain Bacteria; phylum Actinomycetota; class Coriobacteriia; order Coriobacteriales; family Atopobiaceae; genus UBA1367. The sequence goes on from JAWRIT010000183.1 coordinate 6,484, forward strand.
GGGAGGACGAGGACCGAATGGGCGTCGAGCGCCAGCTTGTCGACACCTTTGGCCTCGACGACGCCTATGTCGTCCCCTCCCCCGAGGCCGAGGGCGACATCAGCAAGGTCATCGCCCGCGCCGCGGCCATGTACGTGAACGACCGCATCAAGTCGAGCGATTTCGTCAACATTGGCTACGGCGAGACCATCGGGCACCTGCTGAGCAACCTCGTCGACGACGGCAACAAGAGCATCAACGTCGTGAGCCTGACCGGTGGGGCCAACTACTACCTGCCGTGGGTGCCGGGGGGCATCTATGGCCTTCACCTGAACCTCATCTCCGCCCCGCTCATCGTCTCGCGCCCCGAGCTGCGCAACGAGCTCGTCAACGAGAGCTCGATCCGATCCATCTACGAGATGATCGACCACGCCACCATGTCCGTCGTGGGCATCGGCGGCATGGACGAGAACGCCACCGTCCTCTCCAATGGGATTTTGACCAAAAGCGAGCAGACGCTCCTTGCGATGAAGGGCGCCGTGGGAGACATCCTGAACCACTTCTTTGACAAGGACGGCAACCCCGTCGAGACCGCCATCGAGGACCGGCTGGTCAGCACGAGCCTCGAAAAGCTGGAGGAGCTGAAGAACGTCATTGGCGTCGCCGGTGGCAAGCGAAAGGTCGCGGCCATCCACGCCGTGCTCAAGCATGGGTACCTGAACGTGCTCGTCACGGACGAGAACACGGCAAAGGACCTGCTTGCCTACGACCGAAGGCACAGGTGATTGGAGGAGGACTATGGGCAACCATCTACTCGCTATAGACGCCGGAACGGGAAGCGTCCGTGCCGTGGTCTTCTCTGCCGACGGGACCCAGGTCGGCGTGGCACAACGGGAGTGGGCCCACCGCGAGGACCCCAGGTGGCCCGGAAGTATGGACTTCGATTGGACGCGCAACTGGGAGCTCGCAAGCGAGTGCGTTCGCGGTGCCCTGAAGGCGAGTCGCATCGACCCGCACGACATCGCCGCCGTGTCGACCACCTGCATGCGAGAGGGCATCGTGCTCTATGACAAGGGCGGAAGGGAGCTCTGGGCCTGCGCGAACACCGACGCGAGGAGCCATGACGAGGTGCGGGAGCTCATCGAGCTCCACCCCGGCCTCGAGCGCGAGCTCTACCACACGAGCGGGCAGACCTTCGCCCTGGGCGCCCTCCCCCGCCTGCTATGGGTCAAGAACAAGCTGCCGGAGACCTACGAGCAGGTCGCACGCATCGGCATGTTCAACGACTGGCTCATCTACCGACTCACCGGCGAGCTCGCGGTGGAGCCCTCGAACGGCTCCACGACCGGCATCATGAGCCTCGCGACCCGCGACTGGGACCCCTCCATCGCCGAGCGCTGCGGCCTTCGGGACGACCTGTTCGGACCGGTGCTCGAGTGCGGGGAGCTGGCGGGGCACGTCAGCGCGAAGGGTGCTGCCGACACGGGGCTGGCGGTCGGCACGCCCGTCATCGTCGGCGGCGGCGACTGCCAGCTCGGCATGATCGGCATCGACGCATGCCTGCCGGGCCAGGCGGGCGTCTTTGGCGGCAGCTTCTGGCAGTACGAGCTCAACACCGCGACCAGCTCGACCGACCCGAACGGGCGCGTGCGCGTGAACTGTGCGGCCATCCCGAACATGTGGCAGTACGAGGCGCTGGCCTTCAATCCGGGGCTCGTCGTGCGGTGGTTCCGCGATGCCTTCTGCCAGCAGGAGAAGCGGGAGGCGGCGGAGCGTGGCAGGGACGCGTACGACCTCATGAACGAGCGCGCCGAAGAGGTCCCTGCCGGCAGCCATGGCATGCTGTGCTGCTTCAGCGACGTCATGAACTACCTCCATTGGACGCACGCCGCACCGACCTTCACGAACTTCGAGCTCGATCCCACCCGCTTTGACAAGTACACCTTCTACCGGGCGATCCTCGAGAACACGGCGCTGCTCGTGCGCGGGCACATCGAGCTCGTGCGCGAGGCGACCGGCATCGAGCCCGAGGAGCTCATCTTTGCCGGGGGCGCCTCCAAGAGTGCGCTCTGGTCGCAGATCGTGGCTGACGTCTGTGGCAAGCCGGTCAAGGTGCCCCAGGTCAAAGAGGCGACGGCCCTGGGGGCGGCGATACTTGCGGGCTATGGGGTCGGCATCTACCCAAGTATCGCGGAGGGCGCGCACGAGGTGGTCAAGTGGGATCGCTCCTTCGAGCCCAACCGCGACAACCAGACGGTCTACGAGGAGCTCTACCAGGCGTGGAGACAGACGTACGCCTCGCAGCTCCAGCTCAGCGAGTCGGGTGTCACCAAGGGCATGTGGAGGGCGCCGGGGCTGTGAGGGTCGCACGACCAAGACTCAGGAAAGGACAGGCATGTTCATCGTCAACGAGAACGACTTCGAGTACCGGTTCAAGGATTCCGGCCCAAAGTACCTCATGCAAGGGCCGCGCATGAACTTCGCGCTCGTGCGGTTCAACCCGGGAGAGGACTTCCAAGCCCACTATCACACGGTCATGGAGGAGAACTTCTTCATTCTCGAGGGCAAGGTCGACATCGTGGTCGACGGGAGCGTCAACACGCTTGAGGCGGGAGACCTCATCCATATCGAGCCCGGCGAGGTGCACTACGTGACGAACCGCTACGACGCACCGGTCAAGATGGTCTCCACGCTCGCCCCCTACCAGGAGCAGGACAAGGTCGTCTGCGAGAACCCCTCCCTCTAGACCGCGCCTGTGCCGCCCACCACGCCACCGGTGCGGTCCAGCTGCACCACCGTCATGCCGATGGCCTCAAGACGCGTCACCACGTCGCGCGGGGCGAGCTCGTCGGTGATCACGGTGCAGGCCTTCTCGAGCGAACAGCTGGCGTAGGTGCCCGTCTTGCCCACCTTGGTGTGGTCGGCAAGGATCAGGCACCGGTCGGCGTGGGCGACCATGGTCTCGTTGATGCCCAGTTCGGTGGGGATGTCGCAGAGGATCTCGCCGTCGGGCGAGATGCCGGTACACCCAAGCAGGGCGGTGTTGGCGCTCACCGTCAGGAGGTTGCGCATGGTGCAGTCGCCGGTCATGATGTGGCCGGCCCTGCGGATGGTCCCCCCGAGGAAGGTGACGACGACGCCATCCGCATAGCGCTTGCTCGCCGCCTTGCCGTTGTTCGTATAGACGTTCACCCGCTTGTCGCCCAGGTAGTCGAGCGTGAGCAGCGCCGTGCTCGAGCCGTTGATGAAGACGCTCTCCCCATCGCCCAGCATCGATGCGGCGCAGCGCGCAATGACGCGCCGGTACTCGAGGATGGTCTCGTCGCTTCCGCCCGCAGAGGCGATCCTGCTCTCCACGGACGCGCCGCCGTAGAAGCGCGTGAGAAGCCCTGCCTCCTCAAGCACCTGCAGATCCCGTCTGATGGTCATGAGGGAGACGTCGAACGTCTCGGCAAGCTCCTCGACCCTGGCCTGCTGCTGTTCGCGCACGGTGGCAAGGATCCTCGCCCTCCGGTTGCTGACTGTCTGGCGGTCTCGTCCCATCTGTCGTACCTCGCAACGAAAGAAAGTTAGCCTCTACGAATCGGGCAAACAACAATAGCATAATATCGAACATCGTTTGCTGTTGTCGCACGACAACGAACAAGAAAGAGAACGTCCTTCGGCAGGGAATGACACAGAGGTGGGGGGGG